>MPNG01000025.1 GCA_002238905.1 Alphaproteobacteria bacterium bin98
TCAGCGCACCATGCATTGGATTTGGATGTTGAAACTGTGGTGGATACTGATGCTGTGGTGGATATTGATACACATATCCCGGAGGCATCATCACACCACTCTGCATAGGTTGACCCCACTGCGGCACAAACGCACCATGCATTGGTTGTTGATACTGTGGTGGATCTTGATACACACATCCCGGAGGCATCATCACACCACTCCGCATAGGTTGACCCCACTGCGGCACAAACGCACCATGCATTGGTTGTTGATACTGTTGTAGATACTGATGCGCACATGCCGGATCCATCACATAACTCTGCATATTTTGCATATATGGATCGGAATACACAAAATCACAATGCATTGGATGTGGGGACAGTTGTTGATAGTAATACACAAATTGCTGTACAAAAGGACAATCCGCTAATGCGATACTGCATATATCTTTATGCGGTTTTAGATCAGAAGGCACTTTCAGACTATAATCCTTTCTCCATAAAAGATGCCTTAATGCGGACGAAAACTTTTCTTCCATTTTGCGGCTATAACGCCTCTTCAGCCGCTTCAGGGTTTCAGGTCGATCGATCAACTGCGGCACACTAGTCAACATTTTCTCAACATCACTATACTCAAAATCAGGTACACATCGAACAAAAGCATGGTATATCATTTCCCCGTTATACACCTTATCATCTGACTCACTAAAAGTAGCAGCTAATTCCTCAGCATTGCTTTCACTCTTTTTCCGCAGGATATGCAAAATAACATCAATATCTATTTTTACCAAGCTCTCTGCTCGCTGCCAGGTCTGTGCTTGCTTATGGTTGGCTGCGTGCGCAGAGGTGCCTTCAAACCAATGGTAATCAGATTGAAATAATGAACAACATACCTGCAACATCATCGATTCTTTGAATGCAATATAATTTGCGAGCTTAGATTGCACAATTCCACAGTTTATTGCAGCGGCTTTACCTGTAAACCACGCAGCACCTTCTGCATCATCTCCAGGACCCTCTGCAGCATCTGTATGTAAAATACACATCAATAACGAAAATATAATTATATTAATCATAAATATCCTTCAACTATAAAACATTATCATTAAACGAATCATTTTCCTTTAAATTATCAAAATATATTTTCAAACACTTCATCCAAATGGAAAAAAATAACCGCAACTTGTGATACAGTTTTCCAGTTATTTCAAACACACAAAAAAGGTTTTATCATTCTAAAAAAGAAAGGTTTTGAAAATCCTGTTTCTGTAGTGACTATCGCATATTGTGACAAAATATCATGGCAAGCACAGACCTTTGAAGACTTATGCTGCTGGGCTCACTCCTTCTTCAATAGTCTCTGATAATAATTAGCCTATTACATATTTAAGAAGTCTCAAATTCATAATAAAACTCTCCACATCAAGTCAACATATCCAGTAAATGAAAAATCCTGTTCCACTCAATTCAATTATACGGCTTAAGATTGCAATCAGTTTATACGGTAGATTCTACACTACACCTAGCTCATCACCAGAGCCAAATATCTTGAAGAAAAGATATCCCATGAATACGCTTATCTTATAGTTTCGACGAATAGCCATAATACGCTCCCACTCTGGGCCAACACTATTTTGATCTTCCTTAAAAATATTGTTACAACAAGTATTGATAGCCAGTTGATGATTTCAATATGTTTGAGAGCTTTTCATAACCCCACCATAATCTTCAATATTGGTACATTCTGTCAACGCATACAGAGCATTCCAAATAGAGCATATACATGACATCCAAATATGATGAATATTTTTAACACAATATCTTAAAAAACCTAAATTAAAAAAATGCTTCATCACCTTGATGATCTACAGCAAAGGCCCATGCAAAAATCATGGCTTTTTGATGATTAGTCATATGGTGAATATATTGCTTTATTGAATGAAGGCGCACATGAGCATTATGATCACAAGCTACTTTTTCGTACTCAGGAATATTCTTAACCTTACAGCCAATACGATCCAGCATCTTTGGTCACTCATCTACAATATCCGATTTTTTTCCGGCATAAGCATAGCCCACGTAGTCAGGTGCACCCAAATCAAAATTTAGAGTCATCCCTCTCCACACATAGACTCTAAAGTGTGCCACGTACCGGTCTAAATATGCAGTGTGATTTAAGGGGCACATGCCGGAGACATCACATTCTGCATAAGTGGATGGCGATGCGGCACAACTAAACAATTCATTGATTGTTGAGGTTGTGGAGGTTGTGGATTTGGATAATATTCCGGAGACATCACATTCTGCATAGGTGGATGGCGATGCGGCACAACTAAACAATTCATTGATTGTTGAGGTTGCCGAAACGGTTGTGGATTTGAATAATATTCTGGAGACCTCACATTCTGCATAGGTGGATGGCGATGCGGCACAACTAAACAATTCATTGATTGTTGAGGTTGCCTAAACGGTTGTGGATTTGGATAATATTCCGGAGACATCACATTCTGCATAGGTGGATGGCGATGCGGCACAACTAAACAATTCATTGATTGTTGAGGTTGCCTAAACGGTTGTGGATTTGGATAACATTTCGGAGGCAGCACAGAGATCTTCATAGGTGAAAAATCGTACGTCTCAGGATGAAATTCCTCAATTTCTTCATAACTCTTCACTACTACAGCAATACCTTCTAGTAATGGATGAAACCTTTCTGCATCTTTCTTTTCAAGATAACGCTTCATAATATTTTTTACGATCTTATAACGATTTTTCTCATCCGGAAACTCAGACCAAGCATCTATTACATCTTGAGGCGGAAAAGTAGACAAAACATATTGTACATCTTGAGGTTTCATCTTAGGCACAGAGCGGCCCAAAGCATACAACACCTCTTTAGGATTGTTGCTCAACTTTTTATGATTTTTTCTCACCTTAGTCTCTTCCTCACGAAAAGTATCCGCTAGTGGATAAGTATTTCTCGCGCTTTCTTGGCACAAAATATACAGAATTGTCTTAATATCTGTTTTCAATAAGCAGGGCGTGTCCTGCTCGCAATCGAGTTTGGATAATTCACGACATATGTACAACATCAGCGAGTTTGCGACTGTAATATCATCATTTGCGAGATTATCTTCCAGAATTTTATAGTTTTCTTGAGTGGGTTTGACTTTAAACCAAGAGCGATACTCACACGATACAGAAGATACAGCACCTGTATCTTGGTGCGAACCTTCATACGCAAATTTCGGATCTGGATAGTCAAATTTCGGAGACATCACATCACTCTTCATATGTGAAGGACACTGTTGCAACAGTTGTAGAGGTTGACCATCAGATTCCGGATGCACCTCCCACTGCCACAAAAAATCTTGCATTGATGCCGAAAATCTTCTCGCAAGTTTTCTTTTATAACGATTAATATTATTGACAATGATGCGAGCACGGCCGCAGACATTCAACGGCAAACAATCCAAAATTGCTCGGATATCATTAGAACGAACATCAGGAACACATCGGGCAAAAGCATACAATATCGACTTTCTTTTCCTCACCTTATCCTCTTCCTTACTAAAAGTTTCAGCTAATTTAGCAGCATGAGTCTCGCTCTCTTGGCACAAGAGATACAAGACAATCTCAATATCTGTTTGCAACCAGATATCTGTCTTCTGATAGATATCTGGTTTGGTTAATGCACCGCATACTTGCAACATAATCGATCTCTCAACTTTAACATGCTCCTTTGCAAGATTAGATTGCAAAGTTTCATAGTGTATTTTAGCGGATTTTCTCGTCAACCAAGCAAGATGTGCTGGTGAGCCTTTATCTACAAGTGCTATCTTCCACACAGCATATTTTAGTGATAGCGAAAACCTTTTTGACTCTTTTTGTTTATAACGATCCTTAATATCTTGCACGAGGTCATCGTGATCCCGCACATGCGGAAAAAAATCCAAAATTTCTTCAAGAGCATTAGGGTTAACCGGTGGCACACATCGACCCAAAGCCTGGGGTATCGTTAGTCCTAAATTCACCTGACAATCTGCTGAAAAAAAAGTGTCCACCAGTGCACGAGCATTGCACTCGCTCGCTTGGCGCAGGGTATACAGGATAATATCAATATCTGTTTGCAACACGGGGTTTTCATTCTGAAAAAAATCAGGTTTGGATAATGCATGACACACTCGCAAAACAAGCGAGTTGTCGTCTGAAATACCATACAATTCGATATTATATTGAAAAAATCTATAGTTTCTTGCCGCTTCTTCGCCTGTCAAGCACACAGTCTTTTTACACGCACCAGCAGCCTCTATATTTAAAATACACATAAATAGTGAAAATATAATAATATTAATCATCAATATCCTTTGACTATAAAATATTATCATTAAACGAATCATTTTCCTTTAAATTATCAAAGTATATTTGCAAACACTTCATCAAATAGAGAAAAATAACCGCAACTTGTGATACAGTTTTCCAGTTATTTCAAACACACAAAAAAGATTTTATCATACTAAAAAAGAAAGGTTTTGAAAATCCTGTTTCTGTCGTGACTATCGCATATTGTGACAAAATGACTAGGTGATTTTGCGCATCAGGATCGCACTCCATCATCTTCCGCCACGCTGGGCTATCACTATTTACGTCTTCCCTAGGCGTCATTATATCGCAATTATATTGAGTCTCTTGATGCCTCAACAATGTACTCATACTTCTCATGCATGGAACATACATCTCAATATCAGTGCATTCTGCCAACACATAAAGATATTGAGGAATCTCTCTCAAACATCTTGCCCAAATATGGGAGAGAGGTTTGGATTTCCAAAAAAATCCTAAGTCATAAAACACTCTATATCCTTGACGATCCATAACAAACGCCCATGCAAAAATCAGAGCCTTTTCAACGTTAAACATCTTGGGAATATAGTCTATTATCCTCTCAAGGCGATTTCGAACATTTTGTATACAGGCCCGCGCTGCAGTATCAGGTTTTTCCTCCATCATACAGCCAATACGCTTAAGCATATGTGGAAGCTCTTCTAAGGTATCCACTTTTCTTTCCGTGTCAGCATAAAGTAGATAGTTAGGTGCACCCACGTCAATATTTGGGAGCACCTCTCCACACATAGCATCCCAGATGCGTCAAGTACCGATCTGAATCTGAAGTTTGTATTTGAGGCGCACGCCTCGGATCCATCATATAACTCTGCATAGGTGGATATTGATACTCACAATCCGGATCCATCACATAACTCTGCATAGGTGAACAACATTGCGGCACAACAGCATAAGTCATTGGTTGTTGATACTGTTGTAGATATTGATATGAATCCATCAATTGCAACCCAAGAATATTCTGAGGCTCGTTTATTCCAAACTTATCTTTCCCCTGTGAAATAAACCTGTCTGCACCTTTTGCGTGAGCATAATAACCCAAGATCCATTCCACAACTTGAGCAACATTGGCACCGATCGCTCTCAAACGAATTTGCAGAGCATCAAAATTCATCAAAGCTTTTTCTAAATCATCGCAATTAACCACAGGCATCCATTGGCCTAAAGCGCAGGATCGGCATTGCAGTGCACCTTTTTTTCCCAGATAAGCATTCTGCTCACACAAAGTTTGCACTAGTTCCTCAGGATTTTTGACGCTTTTTTGCGACAAGGTATGCAGGAGAATGCCAGTATCTATTTTGATCAATAATGTTGAAATTGAGAAGACAGAAACGTGTTCAAAGCATTTTCTCAATAGCGGTGAGTTTTTGGTTGTAATATTGTACAATTTAAGATTATCTCTCAAAGCTTTATAATTTGCGGCAATGTCTTCCTCTCTAAACCAATGATTATTTGAAGCAGATACAGCATCTGTATTTACAAAAAACATAAATAGTGAAAATAGAAAAACATTAATCATAAAACTCTCTCTAATAATAAGGGCATAAAATTTTATTTGTGTAAAAAGCATCAATATTTTTAATTAAAAATTATATTACTTCATACAAGTTCTTTAACATTGCATCAACACAAATAGTAAACATACATATTGCAACAAGAAAAAAATCGCAAATTGCGAGCTCTTTCTCTTTCAATGTATTCTAAACATAAAAAAAAGTTTTTGTCTCGATCAAAATTGCAATTATCATATTTCGATAATGACATCGTGATATGATATCCATTTTAGTAAAAAGGATATCTTGACTACGCCTATAGCATCCAAGCTCTCTTTCCCGTAAAATAACGGTATGACACCAACCATTATTAGTATTGGTTCTTGCAAAGGTGGCGTTGGTAAATCAACAGTCACATCCTTCATTGCAACCCTTCTTTCTCACAAAGCCAAAGTGGGAGTTCTTGACGCAGATCTTTACGGCCCCTCTCTTTACAGTATCTGGAATATCACCACACAGGACACACAGCTTAAACCCATCATGGTGGATTCTATTCAGTGCCTTTCTTTAGATGGAACGCACGCTCCCAATACAGCTCTTCTTTGGCGAGCTCCCTTGCTGCACAAAACAATCAAAGCGATGCTACACCCATCTGTTTGGGAAAACTGCGACATTCTTTTGGTAGACCTTCCACCTGGAACCGGCGATATTGCCATGACCTTAGCTCAATCCGTATCTATCTCTGGTCACATCATTGTCACCACACCTCACCACCTTGCCGTTAATGAAAGTTTGGTGTTTCAGAACTTTTGCGCCACTATGAACATCCCTCTTTTGGGAACTGTTCTCAATTTTGAAGGCATGTATGATCTCAGCGCAAGCATAGGCAAACTCTTAAAATACGCACCTCTTATAACACAGATCCCTTTTTTGCCTTTTGTAGGAACCCCCATGCCACCAAAGGACTGCTATCTAAGATTGCAAGATCATTGCCCTCATTTTTGCCAAGACATCAACGCATTAGCAGATACGATTCTTACACAGTGTCCAGTCGTTGCGAGTGGCGCTGTGTATGATGAATAAGGTGCGCCTCTGGATTGGTGAAATGCGGTAAAATTCTTTTAATGTCAATGTACTCACTTTCACATGATTAGGCAGAAAATCAGGCGTGAGCAAGCCATTTTGCATCTGGTGCATCACCACCAGAAAGACACAGCCAAAAAGATATCTCATGGGGTTTCTTTTGTCATCAAACGGCATACTTGAAATCTTCTTCCATGCAGGTCTACAATTATCCCAAGTTTCTATAGGAATCTCTATAGAGAGATCATGTTTCATCCGTTGATGAGTATTATGTGTTTCTGAAGTTCTCATACACCCTCCAACTTTATCAATATTGGTACACTCTGTTAACGCATAAAGATAATTTGGAATCTCTCACTTAGACGACACAGGCATTCATATTGCATCTGGCGCATCACCATGAGGAAAGATATGCCTGAAAACATCTCCCATTGGGTTTCCGTCTGCACCAAAACGCCTATCCATAATCCTCCGCCACTCTGCTCTGAAACCACCCCAATTATCTTTCATTGCCTTCTCAATATCTCTACAGCGACTCCGTTTCGCCGTTTGGTGATCAGCATGTGCTACGGACTCTCTCATACACTCCCCATACAGCTCAATGTTGGTACACTCTGGTAACGCATAAAGATACTTCGGTAGATGGAGCATCAGATATACTTTCCCAAGACAGTCGATATTTTTAGAATTATCTCTAAAAAATCCTAAGTCATAAAATGCTTGAACCCCTTGCAGCTCCGTAACAAACGCCCACGCAAAAATCATGGCTTTCTGACGCGGACTCATACTGTCTATAGAGGACTTTATTGCATGAAGGCGCACATGTACATTGCGCACACAAGCTACTGTTTCGTACGAAGGGAGATTCTGAAACCTACGGCCAATACGATCAAGCATCTTTGGCAACTGATCTGCAATATCCATTTGTTTTTCGGCATAAGCATAACCCACGTAGTCAGGTGCATCAGGATCAAGATTTGGAGCAATGCCTTTCCACACATAGACTATAAGGTGTTCCAAGAACGGATCTAACTTTTCACGCATTTGTATTGGAGGCGAACATGCCGAATACATCGCAGCACTCTGCATAGGCGGAAAAAACTGCGGCACAACAGCACCATTCATTGAGTGCGGAAAAAACTGCGGCACAACAGCACCATTCATTGAGTGCGGAAAAAACTGCGGCACAACAGCACCATTCATTGAGTGCGGAAAAAACTGCGGCACAACAGCACCATTCATTGAGTGTTGAGGTTGTGGATTTGGATAATATGGCAGAGGCATCATCACATCACCATACATAAGAGGACAATGCTGCGGCATCCACGCAGCATTCATTGGCGTTTGAGACAGTTGTTGATCGTGATACGCAAATTGCTGGACAAAAGCACAATCCTCTGATGGGATAGGGCATATCTCAGAATGCTGTAGACCATAATCTTTTTTCCATAACAGATGTCTTAATGCTAATGAAAACCTTTTTTCAGCTTGTTTTTTATAACGCTTCTTCAGACTTATTAGTCTACCATATTCATTGATCACCTCCGGCACAAGCTCCAAAATTTCTTCAACCCCATAAGGCTTAAACTCAGGTACACAGCTGGCAAAAGCATCGCATATCATTGCACCCTGACGCACCTTCTCATCTCCATCACGAAAAGTGTTGGCGAGTTCTTCAGCTTTTTTTGGGCTCTGTAAGCTCTTTCGGCAGAGGACATGCAGAATAGCATCAATATCTATTTTCACCAATCTCCTTGCTTGATCCAAAATCCCTGCTTGCTGAGGGGTGGCGTTGTGCACAAAGGATCCGTCAAAGAATCGGTAATCAAATTCAAGTAATGAAGAGCATACTTGTAACATAAGCGAGTCGTTGAATCCAAGATGCGCTGCAATAGTAGATTTAAAAATTGTATAGTTTTTTACAGCGGATTCTCTTGTCAACCAACCACGAGCCTCTGACTCATAAGCCGCATCTGTATTAAACATACACATAAATAGTGAAAATATAATAATATTAATCATCAAAGTCTCTCGTATATTAAAATGGTATCATCAGTAAATACAAATACCAAGCTATATTTTTTGGCAATCAAAGTTTTATAAGAGATTTCATCAACACAAGGATCAATCATTTTGACAAAAAAATAACCTCAACTCTCTTTACAATATCTGAAATTTCACCACAGATTTTTCTGAAATTTTTCTCATGTATTTCTCATCTACATGCTGAAAAATTTTATGAAATGCCTCTGGCGTCACACACTCTAGTCATGAAAAATTTAGGATGAAAAAACGCATCTCTCACTTAGACGACACAGGCATTCATATTGCATCTGGCGCATCACCATTAGGAAAAATATGCCTCAAAAGACGTCCCATTGGGTTTCCGTGTTCAGCCAAAGGCGTCCCTGCAATACTCCACCAGTCTGGTCTAAAACTCTCCCAAGTTTCTATAAAAAAGTCTATAGATCTTACCTTGTGCGCACATCGGTGCGCATGATATATTTTGGAATCTCTCATACAATCCCCATAATTCTCAATGTTGGTACACTCTGTTAACGCATAAATATACTGCGGAAGATGGGTCAGACATGGCAACAAAAGATAGTACACATTGTCACCATAATATCTGAAAAATCCTAAGTTATAAAATGCTTGATACCCTTGAAGCTCCGTAACAAACGCCCACGCAAAAAGCATGGCTTTCAGATAATTATTCATACTGTCCATAGAGGTCTTTATTGCATGAAGGCGCGCATGCACATTATGCGCACAAGCTACTAGTGTGGCAGGTATATTCTGAAACCTACGGCCAATACGATCAAGCATTTTTGGCAACTCATCTAGAATATCGACTGGTCTATGGGCATAAGCACAACCCACGTAGTCAGGTGCATCAGGATCAAGATTTGGAGCAACACCTCTCCACACATAGGCTTTAAGGTGCTCCAAGCGATTCTCTGAATCTGTACGTTGTAGTTGAGACGAACATGCCGGGTACCTCACATCACTTTGCGTAAGTGGATCACACTGCGGCACAGCAAAACCAGTCATTGGTTGTTGAAACGGAAACGGTTGTGCATATTGATACTCACCTGTCGGACACATCACAACACTCTGCATAAGTGGATCACACTGCGGCATCAACTCAGCTTGCACTGGATGTTGATGTTGATCGTGAGACAGCAATTGCTGCAAAAAAGGACGTTGATACCACTGCGGCACAGCAAAACCAGTCATTGGTTGTGGAGTAGGATCACATGCCGGAGACATCACATCACTATACATAAGTGGATCACACTGCGGCATCAACTCAGCTTGCATTGGATGTTGATGTTGATCGTGATACAGAAATTGCTGCAAAAAAGGACAATGATCTTTGTGAATACTGCATATCGCAGTATGCGCTTTTGGCTCAGAGTGCGAGAGACTATAATCTTTCTCCCATAAAAGATGTATTAATGCTGCCGAAAACCTTTGTAAACCTTCTTTTACATAACGCTTCTTCAGATTGCTCAGTCTTTTATGGTTATTTTTCAAATCCAGCACACGATCCAAAATTTCTTCAACCCCATAAGGCTTAAACTCAGGTACACATCTGGCAAAAGCATCGCATATCATTGCACCCTTACGCACCTCCTCATCGCCATTACGAAAAGTGTTGGCGAGTTCTTCAGCTTTGTTTGAGCTCTGTAAGCTCTTTCGGCAGAGGACATACAGAATAGCATCAATATCTATTTTCACTAAGCCCACTGCTCGCTCCAAGGTATCTGCGTGCTCAGAGTTGGCTGCATGCAAATGGGTGTTTTCAAACCACCTGTAATCAGATTCAAGTAATGAAGAGCATACTTGCAACATAAGCGAGTCTTTGAATCCAAGATGCGCTGCAATAGTAGATTTAAAAATTGTATAGTTTTTTACAGCGGATTCTCTTGTCAACCAACCACGAGCCTCTGACTCATAAGCCGCATCTGTATTAAACATACACATAAATAGTGAGAATATAATAATATTAATCATAAATATCTTGCAACTAGACCATCTTATCATGAAACAAATCATTTAGATTTAAATTATTAAATTGTGTTTTCACACACTTCATCAACTTTGACAAAAAAGTATCCTCAACTTGTGATACAGTTTGCAACTGCTTTCAAACACACAAAAAGGTTTTACCATGCTAAAAAAGAAATGTTTTGAGAGTCCTGTTTCTGTAGTGACGATCGTATATTGTGACAAAATATCATGGCAAATACAGACCTCTGAATACTTACGAATATTGGATCATTACATATTTAAAAAGTCTCACATTCATAATAAAACTCTCCACCTCCATCATATCTATTGAATGAAAAATCCTGTCCACTCAATTCAATTATGCGGCTTAAGATTTTAATCAGTTTATCAGATCAATGCTCTTGCACTTGGCGCATCACCATCAGGAAAGATGCTTGAAAAAAGAAATTTCATGCTGCCTTCTTCATCATTCTTCAGATCGAGCCTCTCTCGCAACGAGAATCCAGCACGCTGCCTCTTTTCGCTAGGTACTATTGGAGATAACGTTTCTCTCGCAAGTTGATGCTCATGATAGGTTTGATGACTTCTCATACGCTTCAGATAATCTTGAATATCGGTACACTCTGTCAAAGCATACAGATAATGCGGAATCTGGCTCCGACATGATATCCAAAGATAGTGGATATTTTTGTGCTCATCTCTTAAAAATCCTATGTCATAAAATAATTTATGACTTTGACGCTCCATAACAAACGCCCATGCAAAAAGCAGGGCTTTCTGATGCTGAGTCATCTTGGGAAGATGCTTCTTTATTTCACGAAGGCGCAAATGAACGTTATGCATAGAAGCGGCATGTACATAACTAGGGTTCTCCTTCACCATACAACCAAGCCTGTCAAGTATATTTGGCAGTTCCTTCATGATATCTAATTTTTCTTCTGCAAAAGCATAACTCATGTAGTCAGGTTCATTGGAATCAGGATTCGGATACACACCTCTATACACATAGGCGAGAAGGTGCTGAAATCTTGGATTTAAAGCTTCAGTTTGTGATTGATACTCAGGTTGTGGACATTGAGACACAAAGGGATACATTGCATTTTGCATAGGTGGAAAACCGTATGGCGTATCAGTCATTGGGTGTTGCAACGGTTGTGGCATTGGATAACATCCCGGCACCATCACAACACTCTGCATAAACGGTTGTGGCATTGGATAACATCCCGGCACCATCACAACACTCTGCATAAATGGAGGACAGGGTTGCACAAAAGCACAGTGCATTTGTGAATCCATGAATATCTCAGGATGCGAGACCCTCCCCTCTCCTATAGGCACATGCTCTAGGAATGGATACCTTCTTTCTGCAAACAAAGGCTTATCCTCACATGATTCAGAAGATACAGCACCTCTATCAGATTGTAAGTCTTGATGCGCAGATTTCTCCTGGAAGACAGCATATCTCGACAAAATATGTTTTAGTGCTATCGAAAACCTTTCTGCACCTTTTTGTTGATAACGAAACATAATATTGTGCACGATTTCAGGGTGCTGCCGCACATTCAACACACAAGACAACATTTGTCCAATATCATTGATATCATTGGGCTGAACCTCAGGCACACACCGCCCAAGAGCATGGCAGATCATCATCTCGCCTGCGAGCAACTTCTGATCATCCTCATCAAAAGTGTGAGCGAGTTGCTCAGCATTGTGTGCGCTCGCTTGGCACAAGAGATACAGGATAGTCTCAATCTCTGTTTTCACCCATATGTTTTCACACGACTCGTAATCGGATTCAAGCAATGCACAGCAGACTTGCAATATAACCGATTTATCTACTGCAACATACTCTGCGAGATTAGATTCCAGAGTTCCATAGTGTCTTTGAGCGGCTTCACTTGTCAACCAAACAGGGTCCTCAGGATCTTTATAAGGTTGTGAGTCTTGACAGGCAGATTCCGGAGACATCACATATTGCACATATTGCCACAAAGTATATTCTAGTAGTCGCGAAAACCTTTCGTCCAATACTGCCCTTTGATAATGATTCCTAATATTGGATATGATTTCATAGCGATTGTTCACAGTCGTCAAACAATTCAAAAATTCTTCCCTATCCTCAGAGTGAATCGCCGGAACGCATCGTGAAAAAGCCTGGAACACCTTTTGCTTTGTTGGGCTGTTCATCACAAAATTATCCTCTTGACGAAAAGTTTGAGCAAGTGCAGCAGCATTTGTTTCGCTCTCTTTCCTCAAGGTATGCAGAATAATACAAATATCCATTTTCAACCAGTGTTCTTCAGATTGAAAGAAATCGGATTTGGAGAATACATAGCATAGGTACAACAGTATCGAGTTTGCAACTTCAACACCATACGGTGCGAGACTAGATTGCACAGTGCTATAGTTCCTTTGAGCGACTTCGCTTGTCAACCAACCAGAACCTGTATCAACATTAGCAGAATCTGCTGATGCTGCTGATGTATTTAAAATACACACAAATAGTGACAATATAATAATGTGAATCATAAGTATCCTTCAACTATAAAAGCTTATCACGAAACCAATCGTTTTCCTTTAAATTATTAAATTGTGTTTTCACACACTTCATCAACTTTGACAAAAAAGTAGCCTCAACTTGTGATACAGTTTGCAACTGCTTCCAAACACACAAAAAGGTTTTTCCATGCTAAAAAGAAAGTTTTTTGATAATCGTGTTTCTGTAGTGACCATCGCATATTGTGAAAAAACATCATGGAAAGTAAAGTCCTCTGAACACTTGCACATTTAAGCAGTCTCACATTCATAATAAAATTCTCCACATCAGGTCACAATATCCATTGAATGAAAAAATGAATTAAAAATCCCATCACTCTCACTTATCCGACACAGACATCCATTTTGCATCTGGCGCATCACCCTCAGGAAAGATACATTTAAAAAGAGATCGCATGTTGTTTGGTCCATTATTCCTCACATCCATCATATGCGCCCAACCGTCTCCATAACTATTCTGATCTTCCTTCGGAATAGTTGTCCAGCGGTATTGTTTCGCCATTTGATGCCTAATATATGTGTCGTCACTTCTCAAATAATTCATAAGCCTCCCATGCTTCTGAATATTTGTGCACTCTGCTAATGCATAAAGATAATACGGAAGAGCGCACCTCCATGATATCCAAAGAAAGTGGATGTTTTTTCTACTATCCCTTTCTCTTAAAAACCCTAAGGCAGAAAATGCTTTATTACCTTGACGCTCTATAACAAACGCCCATGCAAAAATCATGGCTTTCTGACAACTAGTCATAGAAGAAATATATTTCTTTATTTGAGCAAGGCGCACATGAATGTTATGCTCACAAGCCTCTGTTTGGTACTTAGATAACTTTTTCACCGTACGGGAAATACGATCAAGAAGATTTGGAAGCTCTTTTAAAATACTCACTTTTTTTCCGGTATACGCATAATGCACGTAGTCAGGCGCATCGCGCTCAAGTGTTGGAGTCACACCTCTCCACACATAGGCTATAAGATGTTTCAAGTACGGATCTAAAGCAGTTTGTAATTGAGGCGCACATGCCGGATTCATCACAGCACGTGGATCAAACTGCGGCATAACAGCAGCATTCACTGGGCGTTGATACGCAACATCACTCTGCATAGGTGGAGAACATGGCTGCACAAGCGCAACACTCATTGGATATAGAAACGGTTGTGGAGATTGATACGCACTTGGATACACCATTACACCACTTTGCATAGGTGGATAAAACTGTGGCACAAAATCAGCGCTTATTGATGAGAAATCCGATCTCTCAGGACACAGCTCCTCACCTTCTTCATCACTCTCCACGAGTGCAAGAATATTATCTAGTAACGGCTGAAACCTTTCGGCATCTTTCTTTTCAGTATAACGCTTCTTAATATCTTCTAAGATTTTATAACGATTTTTCTCACCCGGAAAAGTAAAATAAGTATCTATGACAGCTTGAGATGGAAAATCAAACAAAACATCTTTTACAGCTTGTGGCTGCATCTGAGGCACAGATCGGCCCAAAGCATGCAACATCTCTCTGACAGCTTGAGGCGAAAACTCAGACAAAACATCTTTGACAGCTCGAGGCGGTCTCTT
>MPNG01000026.1 GCA_002238905.1 Alphaproteobacteria bacterium bin98
GTACGTCAAAAGGAATCGTGACTACCGCTGCATTTTTAAGGGTTGTCCAACCGTCCATGGTTGTTGTGTTTGCAGGGGTTTGCGCATTCTTTCCAAAGAGTCCAAGCTTCGCTGCTTGCTGTGCTTGCTCTTTCACCTGAATTGGACCGACAGCTGATTTTTTGAAAACAGCTCTCTTTCTTCCTAATCCGTGCCCAGATGCATCCAAACAGGACTGTGCAGCTATTGTGAGTAGCAATAAATATTTAAACATGTTTCAACCTCTCTTGATAATGTTATCTATAAATATTAAAATAAGTCAATACGAGGGCGTTTCAAATGAAAGATATAATTGAATAGGTATGTTTTTTCACATCATTTATTGCTTGGAAGAAAATAAAAATCTATCATCAGAAATAAAAAAATCTGCAAGAATAGGTAGTCTTTTTTACTATCTTGTTTCCCAATCGATCACTAGTCACTTTCCTCAAGTACAGAGTCATATTTTTCTCTCACACCTACAACTTACAGTAAAGTCTTATTATACTCGAAAATCAGCTTCTGATATCATGTCCTATATACGTTGAATCGAGCATAACAATATCGCATTTGTGAAAAAACACGATGCTCCTAAGAGAACATTTCTGAATCAGACCGCATTAATTAACACCAGACACTCTTTTGAATCCAGAATTATCCAGGAAAAACACGGCATAACGCGCGATATGATCCAAAGACCTTAAGATATAATGAGATGATAAATTGCTCATCACAAGTTGTTCAGGCAATAATAAAAAGGCCAGATTTATCTGGATTTTTTTTTATTGTAGTGTTTTAAAAACATCTCTTTAAAAATACTTTCTAAGTTCATCACATGAATGCCATGACTTTCTAGGGATACGCTTTGGACATTATTTAAACCACAAGGTTTGATGTGAGAAAAAAATCTATCTGTTTCTTTTGTAATATTAAGAGACAAACCATGCATGGAGATCCAGCGCCGACTGCTGACACCAATAAATCCCACTTTTCCTTTGTCTGTAAAAACTCCTGTCTTTCCTTTTACCACAAAAGCTTTCACTGAAAAATAAGCGCAAACATCTATCAACAAATCTTCTAAAAAACCCATATATGCGTGTAAATCGTTATTAAAAACATATAAAGGAAGAAAAGGGTAAACTATGAACTGACCTGGTCCATGGTAAGTAATATCCCCTCCTCTTCGCACATAGAGAGATTGAGCCGGAAGCGCCTTAAGATCTTGAAAATCTTTAAAGGACGATCCATAGGTATAAAGTGAGGAGTGATGCAGGGTCCATACGATTTCTGTTTTTGAGAGATACACTTCTCGCGCATATGCATCCATACGTTGCATGGCGTCTTGGTACGCTACTTTCTGATCATGAACCCAGCGCATTAGACCTTCAAGAGCTGTTTCACTAATTTGGTTTTTGGATTTGCAAACACTGATTGAGCATGCCCCTCTTCAATCACAACGCCGTTTTCTAAGAAAATCATATAGTTCGCCATGCGACGCATGACATTAATATCATGAGAAATCAGCACAATCGCCATATCCATTTGATCGCGCACATACTCTAAAAGGCTCAACATACGCTCTTTCGCCAGCAAGTCCAATGCTGATGTAGGCTCATCTAAAATAAGAACTTTAGGCTGTAAAAGAAGCGTTCGCGCAAACGCAATGCGTTGAGCTTCTCCTCCTGAAATTTTTTTCATATCTGTTTGCAGCACACCGCTCGATAGTCTCACCCAACTTAGCGCCTCTATGACACGCTCTTTCAGAACCGCAGGATCATATAAAGAATAGTAGCGTGCAGGCTCTGCCAAATTCTCAAAAACACTTTTGTGGGGATTAAGAGAAGTGGAAGCAGATTGCAATATAAGCTGCACGCTTCTTCTAAAAAAAAATTGATCTTGCTTATGTGTTTTGGAGTTCAAAGGGTGACCAAAAAAGGACATTTCGCCTTCTCCAGAAACTAAGCGCGCTACGTGCATAGCGAGGGTGCTTTTTCCGGATCCACTTGGACCACACACGCCTAAAACACTTGCCGGAAAAACTTTTAAAGAGACATCAGAAATACCTAGTTTTTCTCCTTGTCTAAATCCGCTATCTTTATACCGAACAGATAAGTTGTTTGCCACAATAATAGGGTCTTTATCAGATGGCACATTGGGCATTAAAGGATGCTCCAATGCGCCAATAAGCCTTTGTGTATAGGGCGTCGGAGATTTTAAAAGTTTTTTTGTAGACAGCGCATCTATTATATATCCATCGCGCATGACATATAAGCGTTGCGCGTATTTTTGTATATGGTTCACATTATGAGAGATAAACAAAAGCGCGGTATTATGCTTAGCACTTAAGCTGGTAAGAAGCTCCATTATATGAGCCGCCGCTATAGGATCAAGAGATGAGCATGGTTCATCAGCAATCAGAAGGTCTGGCTCACATGCAAGCGCTGCTGCAATACAAACACGTTGACATTCACCACCTGAAAGCGAATGCGGGTACTTTGTTAATACACGATCAGGGTCAGAAAACCCCACTTCTTCTAGTAATTCTTGGGCTTTTTTGTGCAAATCAGAGGGGCTTCTGTCTTTGTAGACCATACGAAGCGATTCAATAATATGCGTTGCTGCTGTATGTAATGGATTAAGCGTCGCGACAGGATCTTGCATAATCATGCGAATACTTTTTTGGCGCAATGCATTTAAGTCTTTGGTAGACATGTTGCTTATCGATCGACCCTTAACATAAATAAATCCTTTTTGAATCTCTAAGCTTCGCCACGCCAGCACGCCACTCATAACAGAGGCAAGGAGCGTTTTTCCAGATCCACTTCCTCCAAGAAGTGCCACTCTTTCTCCATGCTCAATATGCAAAGAAACTTTATTGAGCAAAACCTGCTGCGTCACAGTACTGACCAGCGTCAAATCTTTAACACCAACAATGCTTGTTTCACGCATTATTCCACTCTTCAGATGATGTTCGCTGCTGCATATCAGCAACAAACGCTATACATACAATAAAAATGATCAACAACACAAGCGGTGGCCACAGTATCCAGCTAGCGTAAAGGTGCCTGCGCCCTTCATGAATAAGGGATCCTAGTGACGGTTCAGTGGTAATAGGGCCATATAAAAAAGTAATTGCGGACAGAAAGCTGAGTGCAGAGGCTGCTTGAAAAGGTATTTGTGCGGCAATAAAGGGAAAAACGGTTGGAACAATATGTTTTCTAAAAATATGCAAGCTTCCCAATCCCATCACCCGCGCTGCAAGCACATAACCGTAATGGCGTGCTCTCAGCACATGCATACGCGCCACGCTTGCGTAACGCAAAGAATGAAAAAAACCAACCCACATAATAAATGACAGCAATGAACAGCTGTTGGCTTCCAGCAAAAGCAGGATAATAATCACATCAGGTATACTAGCCCATACTTCAAAAAATCTTTGCCCAACAATATCAACAGCGCCACCAGCGTAGCCTTGAGCACATCCAATGATGCCGCCTATAGTTGCTGCCAACAAAGAAATACTTAAGGCAATAAAAAAGTCACTGCGCAAAGCATAAAGAAGCAAAGTGAATATATCACGTCCACCATAATCTGTACCAAGCCAATGCTGCGCGCTTGGTGGCGCTGGGGTTAAAATGAGATTTTCATCAACAAAATCGACTCCATAAGGGATAGGCGCCCATACAGCCCAATCATTGTCCGTCAAGCGTTTGTGAAATTCGTCTGATCTGTAGTCACAGGGTCCAATAAAGTTTCCTCCGAAATCATCATCGCTGTAATGAAACAAAATAGGAAAATAATAGCTATTCTTCCATTTTAATATAAGAGGTTTGTCGTTAGCAATAAAAGGCACTAAAAATAACAAGAAACCCGCGAACAAAAGTATCAAGCGTGCGTAGGTATAAATAGCTTGACGTAAAGGTGAAACCTTTCGTGAGTAGTTCATCGCCTCACCTTTCCAAAATGCACACGAGGGTCCACTGCAACAGCTATCAAATCACCCAAAAGCTGTATACCAACGCGAATTAAAGAAAACACATACAATATGCCAAAAATCATGGTGTAATCACGTGCTTCAAAGGCTTGCAGCGTTAAGCTACCAATGCCGCCAAAAGAGAAAATAATCTCTACAAAAAAAGGCCTTTCCAGCATCATGTTAGAAAGCTGGGATGGCATATAACCCAAAATGGGAATAAAGCTGTTTCTGAGGATATGGTGTATAAAGATATAACTCTTTGAAAGCCCACGTGTCATCGCTGAATAAACATATGTTTTTTCCATTTCAGCGATGGCAGCTTGCCGCATTAAATACACAGGGCGCGCCAATGCCGATAACACTATCGTGCAGACAGGAAGGCAAAGGTGCCATACATAATCCTTAATTTGCCCCCACCATGTTAGGCTTTTTCCCAAAGAAGTCAAACCAGAAGAAGGAAAGTAGTTCACAATATAGCCTGTAGAAAAGCATAAAAGAAGCGCCATGGCGACAAGAATCACAGGTGTAGCATACAACGTTAGCAGCACTGCGTTAGAAAGATAATCCCATCCTCCACCACGCCAATAAGCCTGCAACAGCCCAATAGGTGCTGCAAGCATATAAAGAAAAAGAAAAGAAAACAAACCTACAAATAACGTCACAGGCAAGCTCGCAAAGATCACCTCGCGGACAGATTCCCCTGTTCTGTAACTCTTTCCTAAATCAAAGAAAAAATACTTTTTCAACATAGTCATAAAGCGCGAAATGCGAGGCTGATTCAGACCATAATAGGTTTCCAATTCTTTCAAAAGTTCTTCTGGCACAACAATTTGCCCTGTGACTTCCGGCAAACCTTCATCCAGACAGGATTCATCTAACACACTCTGTACGTAATTGGCGGGACTGCCAGGCAGCCACTCCAATACGGCAAAATTTACAAGAAAAATTATAGCCAGTGTGGGAATAAAGAGTAATAATCGTTTTAAAATATAGGCTAACAATGTCTGAAACCAATTTGCCCATTGTCTCATGAATAGCGATTTTACACAAAGTCCCATGCTCAAGTGCTTCCATTACATGTTGATCATGATAATATGAAGAACATGCAATATTCCTTGTTACATCTTGTGTATGCGGTGAGTAAGCGTCTTCAGCTCACTCCTAATGCTCGCTTAGCTTTATTGGCGGCCAACCAAACAGAAAAAAGGCTTTTATGTACACTTTTTGATCTTTACAGCACTGAATACAGCACTCAAGATACTCTCGCTCCTTTTTTTATTTCTTCATTATCGGAAGCCTTTACAAAAAAAGTAGCACCAGCTATTCACATACTAAACAAGAAAGATCATCAGTCTCCCAAGCAGTTTTCTGAGCTTCTTATATCACTTGGATACACAAAACGCCAAGAAGCTTCCGAGTTTGGTGAGTTTGCTACCCGCGGCCACAACACAACGCTCATTTTGACAGACACAGATAGACTGGTGATTTCCGCGGGCAAAACGCTTTCTTTTTTGATTTATAACATCGAAAGTCACACCACTCTTCCACAAGACGCGTATGCGCTAGAAATTCTCAATCAAACAAAGGACTTCCCTGAAAAAGCACCTTTTGAAAACATAAACGCAGACTATCTTATTACGCCAACGCTCATCTCACTTTTTTTACAAAAAAAATCCCAAGACCCTCACTACACAAGTTTAGAGGAATGGCATGAATTTTTGACTGAAAAACCTAAAAAACTCCTATCTTATACTATGTTTTCAGATCAATACCCTTTACCACCGGAGCAAAAAAGTGCACAAACACTTTACACGCACCCTCAAAGCTCCATGCCTTTGATTGGCTACGATTTACCACCGGATCAATATGTCTGCTTAGGATCACACACTCCAAAAAGCACCGCCATATGGGTACAAGATAACCCTCATAAGAGCTTTTCATGGAAAAACACTACAGTGAAAGCGCTAGCCCCAAAAACTCTTGATAAAGGGCGCATTTCTTTTGAAAAATCCTTTGCATTTGCGCTTAACGATTATGTGATTCACATAGAGTATGGTTTGGGGCGCTTTCAGGGCATCGAAACCTTCCAGGATGGTAAACGATCGATTGATTGTTTGCGCATTCGCTACGCCGATAACACCGATATTTATATCCCTGCAACAGATGCACATAACATTCATTTTTTCGCAGACAAAGATGATGATATTAGCTTAGGTGCTCTGAAAGAAAAAAGTTGGCTACTCTCTAAGAAGAAAAACATGGAAGAAGTGTATCAATTTGCACAAAAGCTTCTTGATACAGCTGCAAAGAGATCATTTTTTGCTGCTCCTCTCATTGCTATAGATCATCATTTGTTGAAAAGCTTTTCGGCCACTTTTCCTCATCCTCTTTCCACAGATCAAGAACAGGCACTGAATGATATCATTACAGACTTTAACTCCTCGATTCCTATGAACCGCGTTTTGTGTGCTGATGTGGGCTTTGGAAAAACAGAAGTGGCCATGCGCGCAGCTTTTTTGGCGGCAAGTGCGGGCACACAGGTACTTTTTATTGCACCCACTGTTTTGCTGGCACTGCAGCACTATCAGCGTTATCAAGAACGATTTAAAAAGCTTGGCATTCATATGGCTATGATGAGCAAGCTGACATCCACCACCGAAAAAGCAAATTTAAAGAAGCTTTTAAAAGAAGGGGAAGTCGATATTCTTATCACCACACACTCAGCCTTTCAGACCTCTTTGCGTTTGCCGAATCTTGCGCTTTGCATTATTGATGAAGAACATCTTTTTGGAGTTGAGCAAAAAGAATATATTAAAGTGAGTTATCCTCACGCCCACATTCTTGCCATGAGCGCGACCCCCATACCCCGCACGCTGCATATGGCGCTTGCGGGAATTCAGACGCACAGCACTCTTAGCACACCACCTCCTACGCTTAAAAAGTGCCCAGTTTCCGTACGTGTTTGCACGCATAAAGTTTCTTTCATACAAAATTATGTTAGAGAAAGGCTTCCGCTTGGAAAAATATTTTTTATTGTTCCTTATATTAAGAATATGGTTTTTTACGAATCCTATTTAAGAGACATAGCGCCTTTTGTGGTTTTGACAGGCAAAACAAAAGCTGAAGAAACAGAGAGAAACCTCTTGGCTTTTTCTGAGGGTGAAATCCCTCTCATGCTCAGCACAAATATTATTGGATTGGGCATGGACATTGCGCATGCCAATACACTCATTGTTGTAGATTCCCATATGTTTGGCCTGAGTCAGCTTTATCAAATGAAAGGGCGCGTTGGAAGGCATGGCGATCAAGGGGAGGCTTTATTTTCACACCCCCCCATCGAATCATTAACGCCAAATGCTCAAAAGCGTCTCAAAATCATTCAAGAAAACACCAGTCTGGGCAGTCACATGGCCATTGCACGCGCAGATATGAGTATGCGAGGCACAGGGCGTATGACCGGTAAGGAACAAACCGGACACCTCTTTAATTTAGGACCAAGTTTGTACCAGACTCTTTTGAGTCAAGCCATTCAAAAAGCGCAAAATAAAGATGATATACCTTCCCACACAGCTGAAGTCACCACATGGGAGGAAGCGCGTTTTTCTGAGTGTTTTATTCCCACACCAAACGACCGCATTGATGCTTACCGCATAAGCACACGCATTCAAAACATAGAAGAGCTGGAAGAGTTTAAAAAAGAATGTATAAGGGAATATGGAGAAATTGATGAGATTTCAATGCGTTGGTTTTCATTATTAAGACTACGCATTATTTGCCAGAACAACGCCATTCAAAAACTTTTTATACGCAAAGAAGGATTAGTAATATCCTGGTCTCAAGAAGCGGAATTTTTAGCAAAAAGCACAGAAGATATTATTGCGATCCTGCACGATATACGCATTAAACCCCAGGACAGCAATCGGCTTATTTTTTACACTCCGTTAAAAAATATAGATGACGTTGAAAAAGCACTCTTATTTTTCTTGCGTGATGTGGGAAATCTCACTGTCAAAATGCCTCACTAACTCTCTTAATATACAAACAAAAAACAATTAAAGTATTTTTTTTGTTAAATAATAATAAAATTTTTCAAAAAACATCATTTGTCAGTAGCGCTGTATAGTTTTTCTCTATAGAATGAACCGTACTAAGGATTATAACATTGCATTTTTTCTCTTTTTTATTTTTATACTTCACAGTATGTTCATCACAAGCAGCAGCAGATATGGATACTGCCGGAACTTGTGATTGCATCAGTACATTAGGATCGTTTCGTTTCATGTTATCTCAAAACACCTTTGATAATAGTACAGCAGTCGCATTCCTAGAAACTACACTGGGTGTTCCAATTGGAAATATTACTCCTAAAGATGGTGAGGGCGATCAATATTGCTGCTTTTTCATACCACCAAATCTAGATGATACTGTAGAGGGCTTTCTTGTCTACCCAGAAAGAGGCTTGACCTCCAAAATTCGGTCCACGGAATGTTTGACCGGGTTTAGAAATTTTCTGAATAATCATCCTGATTTCTTGAGAAATTGGGCCAGTTTTCTCAATAGTCCCGCAGCATACGTCCCAGCACGGCTCCCACCATTACCATTACTTGAGCATAAACACTTTAGAGCCACAGCTGAATTACATGTCCAAAATATTATCACTTTTCTTTCTCAAATCCATATAGAAGATATGCCAAATTTTTTACAAAAAAAAACAATATCTTGCATACAAAAAGTAGGTGAGAAAAAGAGATTCTCTTTTCTCAGTGATATGCAGACTATAAGGGAGTATCTGTTAGATCAAACACTCGAAACCGATATGTGCGCAGTACTTGATGTTAGAGCGAGAATAGACCTTATCGCACAAAAATTAAAACAAGCAACTCCTTATTTCCGCCCCTTCATCGTGTTGGAGGTTCTTGAGAGCATAAGAATGCCTGCTCCACAGGAATCAGCACCTTTGGATATTGCGGGAATTGGCTTGGCAAAAGGCGGTCGTTATGCCCCATTTACTGATGCCAGCAATAACAGAAGAAAACTAACTACGCCAGACATGCACATGAACGTTACTGTTTCAAATATATGGAAAAATATTTTAGACGAATTAGGAAAAGTCCATGTTATTTCAAAAGATATAAGAAACAGTGTGGATATGTTGTGTTTTTTACATGATGTGAACGTACGCAGCTTCAGAAGAATGCTAGAGCTAGAGCGCGCAAAACAATACGATAGAGCTAAAGCAATAGATCCATATTACACGAACTTTGTCGAGCCAATCATCGCTCTTTTTAAGCAAGAAAAATTCGAAAATCCTATGCTCAAAGAATATATCATAGGGGCTTTTTCATTGTTTGCCCCCCCACATGCTCCCTATGAGGGACCAACAATAGAGGAGTTGGTTGATGCAGCAAAAGCACTTTCAATGGAATATGCACCTTATGCAACAGAGGCGGTTTCAAAGCGCAGAAATCTTTTGCGCGGCAGCAGTTTGTCATCATTCATTGCAGAAGCTGTGCCGCTGTATAATAAAGAAATGCAGGGTCCCGATTATCACCAGCCATGGATTATCAAAATATTGTATACTGCTAAGACAAGAGGAGTATGCTTACCTCGAGAACTCATGAGCGAATTGTCGCCAGAGATCATTGCGCATCTTGAGAAGATTCTTGCTTCTGTTAAAAATTTTGCATGTTATGCAGGCAAAAGATCTGTGGCAGACATTTTATTAGATGATCTTTCACCTGCCAATCTTCTAAACATTATAGAACAATCCATAGCAAATGCTCATGTTTGCTTGCATGACACCGCCTTGGCATATATGAGCGCTTTAACTGAGGCGTCAAGATCGTCTTTGAGAGATAGTACAGTTCTGATAAAAGTAGAAAGTATGGATAATCTCCGAGGTTGGGTTTGTTCATTTTATGATCTTGCGTTACACGGAGCCATTAACCATGCACGCATTGATAAATTATTGCAAAAAATAGATGAAATAGCAAAAAGATTAGGTTGCCAAAGAATGCTTCCTCTTGCATTACAATGGAATTGGATCTATGATGAGTCCATACCTGCAATACCAAGAAGCGCAAATGAATTCAATCAATTAAATGGTGTGGAACGCGCATCTATAATGACTATGTTTGAGAAAAACATACCTCTTCTTGATAGCATTGAGGCACAAATTCTAGCAGTTTCTGCGCCAACCACAACGCGCAGATAAGAGCGAAGATGGTGCAGAATCTGGTTGAACGATTAATTATTAAATAGGTTCACTAATGAGTTTTTTCGTTTATTTGTTTTTATGGTGCACAGCATTTCTATCACAAGCCGCAGAAGCAATCGACCCGTTTCATTGGGCAAAGGTATTAGGGCCATTTCGCCTCGTGCTTTCTAGGCAACCCTATCGCGACAACACAGAAAAAAAGTTACTAGCAAAACTACTATTTATGCATATACATAAAATGCCTGCTATCGCAGATGCAGATCTTCCTTCTGGAGACGAACAGGATCTTTATCACTGCTTTTACATACCTTAGAGGCCAGTGATCCTTTAGAGCACTTTATTATAAACATACACACATGCGCTCATTCCTACATTCGGTCCAAGGGGGCTGCGGGAATGTTTGAGAGTTTTTGTGCGCACTTGGATCATCGAGACTTCTTGCGCAGTTGGCATGATCACATAAGACTACGTGCAGAATTATCCGCTATAGGGGATAATTTTTGGAGTACAGCCCTTTCTCATAGCCGGAATCTTCTCGAGCTCCTTTTGCCTCTCCACATAGAAGATATGCCTGATTCTTTTTTCGACTATAAAACGATTAGAGCAATACAGCAAGAAGAGGATCTTTTCCACTCTTCCTATTTTCAACTTGGCATGCGCTCTCTCGAACAAACACTGTGCTATCCAACAATGGAAAGGTTTTTAGAAGAAGAGACTCCAGCTAAAAAAATCAATATTATTGCAAAAGAATTAAAAAAGATCTCAGTTATATGGCGCGAAGAGGCCTTAAATAGTGTTCTTGGGTCCACAAGAATGCCGGCGCCATACGTATCCGCACCTTTTACTGTGCTGGGAGAAGGCTTTCATCATAAGAGTGCATATCCATGCATTGCGGAAAACACGTCCAGAGTTACTACTGATTCTAACGTTTCAAAAGTATGGGAAAATATTTTAGTAGATTTAGGAAAAAAATTTCTGTTCCAAAAATGGTAACAAAGAGTGTGCAGACTCTATGTTTTTTGTTTGACATTCACAACCGTCAGCTCAGAAGTCTTGCGCTTCAAGACTTCGCAAACAAAGAAGAATGCCTTATTGCGCAAAAAGCCCACGCAGATCTTTTGACTGTTGGGAGTTTTGCCTCTCCAATTGTCGACTATTTTTTTGCAAAATATTTCAAAGACCCTATGCTCAAAAAGTATATCGTGCGTGCTTTCATGATATTTACACCGATTATCCATAAGGATCCTAGGACAGTATTCGACACTCGTACACGATCTTTTGAGGAGGAAGAGCAAGCATTAATTGAAGCAGCACACGCGCTATCTCTGGAGTATGCACCTTTTGCATCAGAAAGCGTTTCAGATCGTAGATTACTTTTGGAAGAAGGTGTGAGTTTACAAATCTTCGTTACAACAATGATGCGTCTTTGTGCAAACGAACATCATCCTTGCGCTGCTAAGAGAGCACGGCTTCCTCAAGAATCCGCCAGTGATGAAAGGGATAGTCCTAAAGAATGCCATTGTAGCACACTGTTAGATATTAGGCATATATTGAATAATACCAAATCATCTCAATACCCCATTGCAGCATTATCTTCACAGATTGCTGCTATGCAACAATCTTTTTCTTCTGTTGAGAGCTTTGCACAGTATGCACAAAAAAGATCTGTTGAAGACATTTTACTAAATGAATGTTCGTTTGAAACGCTTCTAAAGATTATATCAGAGGCCTCCGATTTTGTGCATACTCGCTTTCATGAAGCAAGAAAAGTTATGAGTAGCAGTAGCCAAAGCGCACAATGTGCTTAAAAAAGAAATTGCAAAAAGTGTTCATCCCGGAAAACACACCTATAAATGATATCCAAGGTGGGGTTCGTTCATTTTATGACCTTGCACTACAAAGCGTCCTTGGCCACATGCGCATTCATGTACTATTTAAAAAAATTGAGGAAATAGAAAAATATTTCATCCTCAAAAAAATGCCTTTTACTACATTATAGGAAGACGAAGACTCGGGCACCAAAATACATGGAGTATTAGATATCACTTCAACTAATAAAGAGGATCCTTTCGCTTGCAGCAGAGGATGTGAGGTCATACTGCTGATATGGATTTTTCTGCAGAAGAATTAAACAAAGCACAGAAGATATTATTGCGATCCTGCACGATATACGCATTAAACCTCAAGACAGAGATCGGCTTGTTTTTTACACTCCGTTAAAAAGTATAGATGACGTTGAAAAAAACACTCTTATTTTTCTTACGTGCAGTAGTCAATATCACTATCAAAATACCTCACGAGATCTCTAGAGGGCAATGTTTTTTTCTTCATAAATCTTCATTATTACAAACAAAAAACAATCAAAGTATTTTTTTGTTACAATAAAATTTCAATATCACAGTGTAGTTTTTTGTTATATAATAATACATATAGGGGATTATAACAGTGCATTTTTTATCTTTTTTGTTTTTATACTGCGCAGTCTTTTTATCACAAGCAGCAGATTTAGATATGACGCATCCCGCAAGTCGTTGCGCAGAAAGAAACTTGCAGAGAGCAAATATTGATCCTTTTCATTGGATCAATATATTAGGACCGTTTCGCCTCATCTTATCTAAAAATCCCTGTGATAATAGAGAAGAATTAGCATTACTAGAAACTAAACTGGGGGTTTCAGTGACAGGCACAATAAAATATGGTGAAGAAAATGAAAATTATCACTGTTTTTTTATACCCACAAATCTAGATGATGCTATAGAGCACTTTTTTATCCACGTACCACTCGGCTGTGCATCCAAAATTTCATCCTTGCAATGTTATAAAAGATTTGCAGATTTTTCTCAGAAACATTTGGTTTTCTTGAGAAATTGGGACACTTACTTCAGCAACCATTGCTCAACAGACTCACCCTCACCGCTTACATCATTACCTGAGGGGCAACACTTTAGCGCCGTAGCTGATTGCCATGTCCAAAATATTCTCTCTTTCCTTTCTCAAGGTTTGCCAATCCATATAGAAGATATAGTAAATTTTTTAACGAACGGAACAGTATGTTGCATAGCAGAACTATATAGGCAAAAAAGTCACTTTTTTCGTCATAAGATGCTGGCCATAGAGAAAAAGCTGTTCGATCAAACTTTCGAAGCTGAGATGTGCGCAGAGCCTGATGTGCAAAAGAGAATAGACCTTATCGCAGAAAAATTACAACAATCACCCCCTTATTTTCGCCCACTCCTCGCGTTGGATGTGTTTAAGAGAATCAGAATGCCAGAAGCAGCGGTCGCTGCATCTTATAATATTGCCGGGATTGGTTTAAAAAAAGATGATCAGTATGCCCCATTTACCGCTTCTATTGGCAGGGAGATAGACAAAAGAGTCCTCAGAGAGTACAGAGAGCATACAGACGTGAGTATTGCAGATGTATGGCAATATATTTTAGACCAATTAGGAGCAGTCTGTCTTGTTCCAACAAATATAAGAGAAAGTGTGGATATCTTATGTTTTTTACATGACATTAACGAACGTAGCTTCAGAAGAATGCTAGAACTAGAGCACGAAAAAGAATACAGTATGCCTCTAAACGCACAACCATCTTTTGTGAGTTTCACCAGGCCAATCATCGATTTTTTGCAGGAAAAAGAATTCAAAAATCCTATGCTCCAAGAATCTCTATTGACTGCTTTTGCATTACTTGATCCCCCAGAGGCTCCCGATGAGAGCGCAACAATAGAGGAGTGGGTTGACGCAGCAAAAGCACTCTCGATGGAATATGAACCTTATGCAAGCAAGAAGGTTTCAAAACGCAGCAATCTTTTACACAAAAGCGTTAGTTTGGAAGCATTCATTGCAGACGCTGTACCTCTGTATGATGAAGAAAAGGATCCCGATCACCAAACGCCATGGATTATCAAACTATTGCATACTGCTAAGGAAAAAAAAGTATGTTTACCTCTAGAACTCATAGAAGAATTGTCGCTAGATATTGCTCGGCTGAAACATATGTTGTCTTCTGTTAAAAATTTTGCATCTCATGCAAAAAAAAGATCTGTGGAAGACATTTTATTAGATGATCTTTCACCTGCCAATCTTCTAAACATTATAGAACAATCCATAGCAAATGCTCATGTTTGCTTACATGACACCGCCTTGGCATATATGAGCGCTTTAACTGAGGCGTCAAGATCGTCTTTGAGAAATAGTGTAGTGCTGATAAAAATAGAAAGTATGGATAATCTCCGCGGTTGGGTTTCTTCATTTTATGATCTTGCGTTACACGGAGTTATTGACCATGCACGCATTGATAAGTTATTGCAAAAAATAGATGAAATAGCAAAAAGATTGGATTGGCAAACAATGCTTCCTCTTGAATTAAATACGAATTGGATCTTTGATAAGACCATGCCTGCAATACCAAGAAGCGCAAATGAATTCAATCAATTAAATGGTGTGGAACGCGCATCTATAATGACTATGTTTGAGAAAAACATACCTCTTCTTGATAGCATTGAGGCACAAATTCTAGCAGTTT
>MPNG01000027.1 GCA_002238905.1 Alphaproteobacteria bacterium bin98
AGACAATGTGAAATTCACAGTAGAGCTGTTGGTGCCGATTGCAATGGAAGAAGGTCTTCGCTTCGCGGTAAGAGAGGGTGGACGCACGGTGGGCGCCGGTGTTGTTTCCAAGATATTGAAGTAGAATTTTGTAGGAGTGTAGCTCAGCGGGGAGAGCGACGGTCTCCAAAACCGTAGGTCGGGGGTTCGATCCCCTCCACTCCTGCCACACAAGAGAGAAGAAAAAAAATGAAAAATCCTGTAGCATTTATGCGCCAAGTTAAAGAAGAGGCGCGCAAGACAACATGGCCTACCAAAAAGGAAGTGGTCATGACTTCGCTTTTTGTTTTTTGTTTTACCCTTATTATGGCTTTATTCTTTTTGGGTGTGGATAGTGTTTTTGTGCGCATTGTTTCGGCGCTTATGGGTATTTAAATGGCTCGATGGTATGCTTTAAAAGTATTTTCTGGTGCGGAAAATCGCATCCTTCAAGAGATTGAGAACACTCTTGAAGAAAATGGCATGCGCGATGCGCTTAAGGAGGGGGTTATACCCTCTTTTGAGCATGAAAGTATGCGGTCGGGAAAAAGAATTGTGCAGAAAAAACGTTTTTTTTCCGGTTACATCTTTTTAAAGATAGATTTTTCTGATAAAATTTGGTATCTGGTGAAAGGTGTTGAGCGTGTTATTGGTTTTGCTGGCACACGTAAAGGAACCCCTAAGCCGATTTCTGACTCTGAAGCAGAAGCGATGTTGGCGCGGTTGAATACAAAGGTGCAGGAAGTAGATGATTTTGTGGTTGGGCAGTCTGTAAGGGTGCGTAATGGTCCTTTTGCGACTATGCAGGCGTTGGTCCAAGAAGTGGATTTGACGAGGCGTCGCTTAAAGGTAGTTGTGACTATTTTTGGACGTTCAGCTCCGGTGGATCTTGATTTTGTGGATGTAGAGAAGGTTTAAAGTATGTCAAAGAAGAAAGTTGTAAGTACATTTAGATTGGTTGTTGAGGCAGGTAAAGCAAACCCGTCTCCGCCTACGGGTCCTGCGTTAGGTCAGCGTGGCATTAATATTATGGCCTTTTGTAAAGAATTTAATGACAGAACAAAGGGTGAGGCGCCGGGTTCTCCGATTCCAGCGGATATTACACTTTATGCTGATAAGAGTTTTTCTTTTGTGTTGCGTAAGCCGCCAATGTCTTATTTTATTAAGCAGCACATGAAAGTGAAGTCAGGATCCAGTTTGCCTGGTCGTGTTTCTGTTGGTGAAATTACGCAGGATGGTCTGCGCGCAATTGCTGAACAAAAAATGGACGACTTGAACGCCTTATCTGTGGAGATGGCAATGAAAATTGTGGCAGGTTCTGCGCGTTCAATGGGGATCCAGGTGAAAGAATAATGGCTTTAGGAAAAAGATTACAAGACGTATACAAAGATTTGGGTGAAGAGAAGCGCTTTTATAAGCTCTCTGAAGCCATTGCTGGCATAAAGAGGTATGCTAAGTGTAAATTTGATGAAAGTGTTGATTGTGCGCTTGTTTTAAATGTTGATATGCGTAAAACTGATCAGCATATTCGTGGTGTTTTTCAACCGCCGCACGGATTGGGTAAGCAGGTTCGTGTTTTGGTTTTCGCTTCCCCTGATAAAGAGGCGGAAGCAAAGTCTTCGGGCGCAGATATTGTGGGTGGCGAAGATTTAGTAGATAAAATTCTTTCAGAGGGCAAGGTTGATGTAGATGTTTGCGTTGCGACTCCGGATATGATGATGCATGTCGGTAAATTGGGTCGTTTGCTTGGGTCAAGAGGTCTTTTGCCTAATCCAAAGTTGGGTACGGTTTCTAATGATGTTGCTCGTGTTGTTAAGGAAGCTAAAGGTGGTCGTGTGGAGTACCGTGCTGACCGTGCAGGTGTTATGCGTGTAGCCTTGGGGAAAGCGAGTTTTGCTGAAAACGCTTTGAAAGAAAATATTGTAGAATTTATTAAGACCATTGTGCAGGCTCGTCCTTCCGGAGTTAAGGGTGTTTTGTTGAAAAAGGTTTTTGTAGGTTCAACGATGGGTCCTGCATTTGAGTTGGATTTGAAATTGTTGAGTGAGGAAGGTATATCGTGTTAACGCGTACTAGAAAGGAAGAAATTATTTCCCAGCTTACTGCAGTGATGCAGGAGGACCGAACGATTTTTGTTGTAGAATCTAAGGGTGTGGATGTAGCAACGCTCACGGCCTTGCGTTTGAATTTGCGTTCGGCGGGCAGTTCTATGCAAATGGTGAAAAATACTTTGGCAAGCCGTGCTGTCAAAGATACAGCGTATGAAAGTTTGATGCCCTTCTTTAAAGGTGTTTCGGTTCTGCTTGTTGGATCAGACTCTTTGGGTATGGCAAAGGCGGTGCAAACTTTTATGAAAGACCATGAAGGCGCTATTTCCTATAAGGGTGGCGTTATGGATGGTGCTGATGTTTCGTTAGAAATGTTGAAAGCGCTTGCGAGCATACCGCCTCTTGAGCAATTGCGCGCTGAACTTGTTGGTGTGCTTGCAGCGCCGGCGGCGGAAATTGTACGTGTGTTGAAGGCAAAGCCTCAAGCTGTTGTTAGCGTACTATCAAATAGAGTGGAAAAAGGAGAATAACCATGGAAAAAAAATTAGAAGGAATTATTGAAAGCTTGTCTCAATTGACAATTTTGGAAGTAAAAGAATTGGTAGATGCTCTTAAAGAGCAGTGGGGTGTTTCAGATGCAGTTGCCGTGGCGGCACCAGCGGCGGGACCTGCGGCTGAAGCGGTGGAAGAACAGACAGAATTTGATGTTTTCCTTGAAAGCGCTCCGGCAAACAAGTTGAAAGCTATTCAAGAGCTGCGCAAATTCAACAAAGATCTTAGCCTTACAGACGCAAAAGCATTGATTGAAAAAGCGCCAACAGTGTTGCTTTCTGCCCTAAGCAAAGCAGATGCAGAAGCTGCTAAAAAGTCATTTGAAGACTCAGGTGTTACTGTTGTTTTGAAATAACATTGTTTTTCATAAAGCAGAGTGCTTCAAGCGCGCTGCTTTTTGCTTTTTATCGTTTTAAAGGCCTTTATGCAAAAAAGATTACGTAGACAGTTTGGTGTGGTTCAGCGCGATATGCATATCCCTAGTTTAGGGGATTTGCAAAAAGAATCGTATGAGCGCCTTCTGCAAATGAAAGTGGACGCAAAAAAGCGTCAAAACATAGGTCTTGAGCGTATTTTGCGCTCTGTTTTTCCTATTTCTGATTTTTCTCAGAAAATCAAATTAGAGTATCTCTGGTATAATTTAGAGCCTTCTAAGTATGATGTGGAAGAATGTTGCCACAGAGGTTTGACGTATTCATCCGCTATTATGGTGCGTTTGCGTTTGGCGCTGTGGGATATCGACGAAAAAAGTGGTGAACGCACAATGCGCAGCGTCAAGGAGCAAGACGTTTATATGGGAGAGGTCCCGTTGATGACTAAAGACGGAACCTTTGTGATTAACGGTATTGAGCGTGTGATTATTTCGCAGGTACATGTTTCTCCAGGTGTGTTTTTTGGTCATGATGGTGGTCGTACTTATGCTAACGAAAAACTACTTTACTCTGTACGTGTGATTCCCTATCGTGGCTCATGGATGGACATTGAACTTGATCACCGTGATCTTGTTTTTGTGCGTGTAGATCGTCGTCGTAAATTTTTGGCTACGACATTCTTGATGGCGCTAGAAGGAAAAGACGACTCAACAGAAATTCATTCTCCGGATTCGAACATTGATGACATGAAAGGTATGTCTCGCAAAGAGATTTTGTCAACATTTTATGATGTTGTGCAATATCATTATGCAAATAAAAAATGGACATACTCTTTGGATTCTTCTGCATGGGTGCGTCGTGTGTTTCATCACCCTGTGCGACAAAAGGATGGCGAGGTGTTGATACAGTCGGGTGTGAAAATTCTTCCTCGCTCCATTAAATTGATGGAAGAGGTCAATAATGAATTTTTGGCAACTCATGATGATGTCTTGGGTTTGTATGTTGCAGAAAATGTCATTATTGATGAAGAAACTTCACTGGCGGCAGGTGAAGAAATTACCGAAGACATTCTTGCAAGAATAGAGCTTTCTAAAAAAATGACTGTGCCGATTCTTGTGCGTCATGATGCGCGTGATGGTTGGTATATGCGCAATACACTGATAGAAGACAAGAATTTTTCTCGTCAGGATGCGCTTTGTGACATTTACAGTATATTAAGGCCCGGTGAGCCTCCAACATTAGAAGGCGCAGATCAATTTTTGAAGAGTTTGTTTTTTGACCCTGACCACTATGATTTGTCTGCTGTTGGTCGTGTGAAGATCAATGAGCGTTTGGGTTTTCCTGTGGAGGAGTCCCCTTTTATACTTTGTAAGAAAGATGTGATTGCTATGATGCAAACGTTGCTTCGTTTGCGTGATGGAGATGGCGATATTGATGATATTGATAATTTGAGCAATCGACGTGTGCGTTGTGTGGGTGAATTGTTGGAAAATCAATACCGCACGAGCTTGCTAAGTATGGATAGATCTGTGCGTGAGCGTATGGGTACACTGAAAAATGATGTGATGCCTCATGACCTTATTAACGCTAAATTGGTCTCTTCCAGCACACCAGAATTCTTTACATCTTCGCAGCTTTCCCAGTTTATGGATCAAACAAATCCTTTGGCAGAAGTGACGCACAAAAGAAGACTGTCCGCATTAGGGCCTGGTGGGCTTTCGCGTGAAAGAGCGACGTTTGAGGTGCGTGATGTGCATCCTACCCACTATGGTCGTATTTGCCCAATTGAAACACCGGAAGGGCCAAACATTGGTTTGATTAATTCGTTGGCAACGTATGGGCGTGTGAATAAATATGGATTTATTGAAACTCCTTATTTTAGCGTAGAAAACGGTATTGTTTCTAAAGATATCCAATACCTGACAGCGTTTGGTGAGCATGGTCATACTATTGCGCAAGCCAGCACCGTGACAGATTCAAGTGGTCATATTACGGATGAATTTGTAAGCTGTCGTCGTGCTACTGATTATGTGATTGTGCATGTGTCAGAAGTTACGTTGATTGATACCTCTGTGTTGCAGCCAGTTTCAGTGGCAGCCTCTTTGATTCCTTTCTTGGAGAACGATGATGCCAACCGTGCCTTGATGGGTTCAAACATGCAACGTCAGGCTGTCCCTTTGTTGTGTGCGCAAGCGCCTATTGTGGGAACTGGTATTGAAAAAGAAATTGTGAGCGAATCAGGTGCGGTTGTGTGTGCACGACGCAGTGGGGTTGTTGATTATGTGAACTCTGCACGTATTGTTGTGCGTTCTGCGTCAGACGGTGAGGATTACGGCATTGATATTTATGATTTACGTAAGTATGGTCGTTCTAATCAAAGTACATGTATCAACCAACAACCAATTGTGAGAGTGGGTGATCGCGTAGAGACGGGTGATGTTATCGCCGATAGTCACGCAACTGATAAGGGAGAATTGGCGCTTGGTGATAACCTTTTGATTGGATTTATGTCTTGGCGTGGTTATAACTTTGAGGACTCTATCATGATCTCAGAGCGTATTTTGCATCGTGACGTCTTTACATCCATTCATATAGAAGAATTTGATGTAATGACTCGTGACATGAAGATTGGTATGGAGGAAATAACGCGTGATGTACCACATGTGTCGGAGACTTCTTTGAGACATTTGGATCAAACGGGTATTGTCCGTGTGGGTGCTTATGTTGAGCCCAGAGATGTTTTGGTTGGTAAGGTGACGCCGAAAGGTGAAACTGTTTTGACGCCAGAAGATCGTTTGCTGCAAGCTGTTTTTGGTGAGAAAGCGGAGAGTGTGCGTGATACATCTTTGCGCATGCCATCTGGATTGTCTGGTGTGGTTGTGGACGTGCGTTTATTCTCTCGCCGTGGCGTAGAGAAAGATGATAAGGCTCTTTTGATAGAAGGTGCTGAAGTGCAAAGGCTGCAAAAAGATATGGAAGCGGCTCGTGAAAGCTTGCAGTCTAGTTACCGGCACTATATGGTTTCTGTTCTTTTGGGACAAAAAATTGTGAAGGTTCCGAAAAATCTTACAAAACATTTCCATGAGAAAGATGTATTGACAGAAGACTCACTTGCTTCGATTAGCTTTATGGCATTAAAGAGCCTGAGATTGGAAAGCGTAGACGCGGAAGAACGTCTTAAAAAAGCGGCGCGTGCTTACGATAAGCATGTTTTGAAGATTCAAGGATTTTTTCAAGAAAAGATTGATAAGATTTGTGTTGGTGATGATTTGCCTCCTGGCGTAACAAAGATGGTGAAGGTCTTTGTTGCTGTTAAGAGAAAGCTTCAGATTGGTGATAAGCTTGCGGGTCGTCATGGTAACAAAGGTGTTGTTTCTTGTATTACCCCAATCGAGGATATGCCGCATTTGAAAAATGGTCAGCCTCTTGATATGATCCTGAACCCTCTGGGTATTCCATCACGTATGAACGTGGGGCAGGTTCTTGAGGCGCATCTTGGTTGGGCAGCTGTTGGTATTGGATCAAAAATTAATGAAATGGTGCGCAAGGCAAAAGCAGACGCTACTCAAGCAAAATTCTTGCGTGATTTTGCGGAGGATGTGTTTGAAAATGCTCAGTATAAGCGTGAATTCAGCTCTCTCTCTGACAGTGAGCTTATTGCTAAATTTGATCAAAAAGAACATGCTCTTTCTATGGCAGTTCCTGTTTTCTCGCGTGTTGGTGTGGACAAAATTGAAGCTCTTTTGGACAAGGCGGATTTGAATCCTTCGGGTCAAGAGGTGCTCTACGATGGTCAAACAGGTGAGGCCTTTGATCGTCCATGTACAGTAGGGTACATGTACATGCTTAAACTGCACCATTTAGTGGATGAAAAGATACACGCTCGTTCTGTTGGTCCTTACAGTCTGGTTACCCAGCAGCCTTTGGGTGGTAAAGCCCAATTTGGTGGACAGCGTTTTGGTGAGATGGAAGTATGGGCGCTGGAAGCTTATGGTGCCGCTTATACATTGCGTGAAATTCTAACAACTAAATCGGATGATGTGACAGGGCGTTTGCAAGCCTATGAAGCTATTGTTCGTGGTAGTCAAGAGTTTGAAACTGGCTTGCCTGAGTCATTTAAAGTGTTGGTGAAAGAAGTTCGAGCACTAGGTATTAATATGCAATTAGAGTCGTCAACGAAGTAGGTGTTATATGGCCAAAGAAATAAAAACTTTTCCTAGTGATTTTGATTCCATTAAGGTTAGCGTTGCGAGTCCCGAAACGATTCGCGGTTGGTCATATGGTGAAGTTCAAAAGCCGGAAACGATAAACTATCGTACATTTAAGCCAGAACGAGGCGGGCTGTTTTGTGCGCGCATTTTTGGACCTTTGAAGGACTATGAGTGCTTGTGTGGTAAATACAAACGCATTAAATTTAAAGGTGTTGTGTGTGAGCGCTGTGGTGTTGAAGTGGGGCCGGAGCGTGTGCGTCGTGAGCGCATGGGGCACATTGACCTTGTTTCACCTGTTGTGCACGTTTGGTTTTTACGATCACTGCCTTCGCGTATTGGATTGTTGCTTGACTTGCCGCTGCGTGATCTTGAGCGTATCCTTAACTTTGATGCTTTTATTGTCTTGGATCCAGGGTTGTCGCCATTTGTTAAATATCAACTTTTAACAGAAGAAGAGTTTTTTGATGCACAAGACACATACGGAGAGGATGCATTTTGTGCCTCTGTTGGTGCGGACGCTATTGAAGCGCTGTTGAAAGAGGTTGATGTTGAAGAGCTTGTGAAAGAGCTTCAAAAAGAAATTCATACCGTTCAGTCAGAAATTAAGCGTCGTAAGGTAATTCGTCGTTATAAAATGGCCAAATCCTTCCTGCGTGAAGGTACTCGTCCTGAGTGGATGGTTTTGCGTGCCTTGCCGGTGATTGCGCCGGATCTTAGGCCGCTTGTTCCACTTGAGGGGGGGCGCTTTGCTGCTTCTGATTTGAACGACTTGTACCGACGTGTTATTAATCGTAACAACCGTTTAAAACGTTTGCAGGATCTTTTGGCGCCTGAAATCATTGTCCGTAATGAAAAGCGTATGCTTCAGGAATCTGTTGATGCATTGCTGGACAATGGTCGTCGTGGCAAGGTGACAACTGCTAGCAAACGAACGTTGAAATCGCTTGCAGATATGTTGCGTGGTAAGCAAGGGCGTTTCCGTCAAAATCTTCTTGGAAAGCGTGTAGATTACTCTGGACGTTCTGTAATCGTAGTCGGTCCTCGTCTGCGCTTGCATCAATGTGGTTTGCCAAAACGTATGGCTATTGAACTCTTTAAGCCTTTCATCTTTGCTAAACTTCAACATTACGGAATTGCTACAAGTGTGAAAATGGCCAAAAAATGTGTAGAGGATGAAATTCCAGAGGTGTGGGATGTATTGGATGAAGTGATTCACCAACATCCGGTTCTTTTGAACCGTGCGCCGACATTGCACAGATTGGGTGTGCAAGGATTTGAACCTGTATTGATTGAAGGTAAAGCATTGCAGCTTCACCCATTGGTGTGTGCATCGTTTAACGCAGACTTTGATGGTGACCAAATGGCCGTTCACGTACCAATCTCTTTGGAAAGCCAAGTAGAAGTGCGTGTATTGATGATGTCTACAAATAATGTTTTGAGCCCCGCTAACGGTCAGCCAGTCATTGTTCCAACAAAAGATATTGTTTTAGGTATTTACTACATCACTATGAAGCTGGACAAGCAGGTTGGTGAGGGGCGGATCTTTACTTCCACAGATGAAGTTGAGTGGGCGCTTTACAGTGGCTGCTTGTCTTTGCATGCGGGCATTAAAGCTGTGTATGAGTCGGTGGATGCTGAAGGTAATAAAACGCGTGAATTGGTGTCAACAACACCAGGTCGTATGTTGTTTGCGAAAATTTGTCCTGCACACCACGCTATAAGCTTTGAAGAGATTAACCTCACTATGACAGGAAAACATCTGTCAACACTGATTGATAAAGTGTTTTCTGCCTGCGGCGCAACGGAAGCGGTGCGCTTTGCAGACGCTGTGAAAGACTTGGGGTTCTCTTGGTTAACGAAGTCTGGTATTTCTATTGGTAAAAACGACTTTGTTGTTCCAAAAGAAAAAGGTTCTTTGATTCAAGAAACAAAAGAGCGTATTGCTACGTATGACCGTCAGTATCAAGATGGTTTGATTACACGTGGAGAGAAATACAACAAAGTTGTTGACGCTTGGTCTCAATGTGGTGATCGTGTTGCCAATGTGATGATGGAAAATTTAGCATCTACCAGTGCTTACGATCCGAACTCTATTTACATGATGGCTGACTCAGGAGCGCGTGGTTCGCAAGCTCAGATTAAGCAGTTGATGGGTATGCGTGGATTGTTGGCAAAACCGTCGGGTGAAATTGTTGAAACTCCGATTGTTTCAAACTTCAAAGAAGGTTTGAGTGTGTTGGAATACTTTACATCTACCCACGGTGCGCGTAAAGGTTTGGCGGATACAGCATTGAAAACAGCAAACTCTGGTTATCTAACCCGTCGTTTGGTTGATGTTTCTCGTGACTGTGTTGTTGTTGAACAAGATTGTGGAGCGGAAAAAGGACTCGTGATGCGACCTGTTTTGCAGGGTGGTAGCGTTGTTGTGTCTTTGGGAAAACGTGTATTGGGTCGTGTGTTGTTGGAAGATGTGATTTGTCCTAATACCAACGAAATTTTGTTTACGAAAGGCACGATGTTGGACGAAGATCTTATTGAGCGTATACCAGAAAATCTTTCTAGCATTGCCGTGCGCTCTCCAGTGCGTTGTGAGGCGCATAGGGGAATTTGTGTAACATGCTACGGTCGTGATTTGTCTGCACGTCAAATGGTTAGTATTGGCGAGGCTGTTGGTGTGATTGCCGCTCAGTCGATTGGTGAGCCAGGAACGCAGCTGACGATGCGTACCTTCCACGTTGGTGGTGCTGCGCAGGGTGTTTACAAAGAATCAACTGTTGACGCGCCATGCGATGGTCGCGTTGAATTTGCAAGTGCGAAGCTTCTTAAGAGGGGTGATCACCACCTCGTTTTGAACCGTTTGACAGAGCTTAGCTGCTTTGATGAAAAGGGTTCTGTGCGTCGACAAATGCGACTTCCTTATGGAGCCAAAGTTTTTGTGGAAAATGACGCTGTTTTAAAGAAAGGTACAAAAATTGCAGAATGGGATCCGTACACTGTGCCGGTTATCGCTGAGGTAGATGGTGTTGTGAGGCTTGCTGGTGTTGTTGTGGGTGTTTCTGCACGAGCGCTGGAAGATGGTGTTGGTGGCTATGTTATTACTGATTGGCGTCAACAAGCAAACACAGCAAATACGCGTCCTGCGGCGATTATTGAGCCCTCTGAAGGTGTAAAGGTGGAGGCTGGTTCCAAAACACGACATTACTTCCAAATGGATACAGTTGTAGTTGTGGAAGATGGACAGACAGTTAAGGCTGGTGAAGTTTTGGCTCGTATTCCAAGAGAAACATTTAAAACGCGAGACATTACGGGTGGTTTGCCGCGTGTATCGGAGCTTTTTGAAGCGCGTAGTCCAAAGGACAGCGCGATTTTGGCCGGTATCGGTGGACGCATTGAAATTGTTGCTGACTATAAAGGTAAGCATCGTCTTTGGATTCATGGTGAAGACGAAGAGATGGAAGAGGTATTGATTTCTCGTTCTCGTCACTTGTTGGTTCAGGATGGAGATGTTGTGCGTAAGGGAGATTATCTTGTTGAAGGGTACCCTGCACCGCAAGACATTCTTCGCATTAATGGTGTTGCGCGTTTGGTGGAATATCTTGAGAGTGCAATTCAAGAGATTTACCGTATGCAAGGTGTTGACATTGACGCTCGTCATATTGAAGTGGTTGTTCGCCAAATGTGTCAAAAAGTGGAAATTACCGATCCAGGTGACAGTCACTTCGTGCACATGGAGCAAGTGGATCGTTACGATTTTTGGGATGTAAATAAGAAACTTGAAGAAGCGGGCAAAAAACCATCTGATGGTCGACCTATTGTTCAAGGTATTACAAAAGCATCTCTTCAAACGCCATCGTTTATTGCCGGAGCTGCCTTTCAAGAAACTATGCGTGTTTTGACAGAAGCGGCTGTGGAAGGTAAGCGTGATATCCTGCAAGGGTTGAAAGAAAATATTGTTATTGGGCGTTTAATTCCAGCCGGAACAGGATTGTGGTTTAAAAAATATAAGGATAAAAACGCAGATGCGCAGGTTACTCCCACTGCGTAAGAGAGAAGGGTCCAAGCATGTCTTGTTGACCTAGGGGAGTGTGTAAGGTATGATATATCGTAAGAATCGAGGAAGATATGCCAACGATTAACCAACTGGTAAAAAATGGAAGAAAAAAAGCGGTGGTGCGTAGTAAAGCGCCGGCGCTAAAAGGTTGCCCACAACGTAGAGGTGTGTGTTTGCGTGTAACAGTGACAACGCCAAAGAAGCCGAACTCGGCTTTGCGTAAGATAGCGCGTGTGCGTTTGACGAGCGGTGTGGATGTGACAGCTTATATCCCTGGTATAGGGCATAATTTGCAAGAGCACTCAGTTGTTTTGGTGCGTGCAGGTCGTGTGAAGGACTTGCCAGGTGTGCGTTATCGAGTGATTCGCGGAGTTTTAGATGCAAAGGGCGTTGCAAACAGAAAGCAAGGGCGCTCCAAGTATGGTGTGCGTAAGGACGCTTAAGGGGAATAGAAGATATGGCACGTAGACGTAGAGCAGAGCGCAGAGAAGTAAGTCCAGATCCGGTGTACGGAGATGTTGTTATAGCTCGTTTTATCAATTATTTGATGTGGGATGGTAAGAAAGAGGTTGCAGAAAGTCTCTTTTATGGAGCTTTCAAATCTTTCTTGAGTCAAGCAGAAGGGGTGCAGGATCCTGCACAAGCTTTTGCAGCTATTGTAGAAACTGTGCGTCCTTCTGTTGAAGTGCGTTCTCGTCGTGTTGGTGGCGCTACTTATCAGGTTCCTGTTGAGGTGAGGGCTATTCGTGCAGAAGCATTGGCGTTGCGATGGATTGTAAAGGCGGCGCGTTCGCGTAAAGAAAAGTCTATGGAAAAGCGTTTGACCTCTGAGTTGTTGGATGCATTTTCTGGTCGTGGTAACGCAGTAAAGAAAAAAGATGATGTTCAAAGAATGGCGGATGCTAACAGAGCGTTTGCTCATTACAGATGGTAAATAGGTTATGTCGAAACAAATTCCACTAAACAAATATAGAAATATCGGTATCATGGCGCACATTGATGCTGGAAAGACTACGACAACAGAGCGTTTTCTTTTTTATACGGGCCGTTCGTACAAGATCGGTGAGGTGCATGAAGGTACAGCAGTCATGGATTGGATGGAGCAGGAGCAGGAGCGTGGTATCACGATTACTTCGGCGGCGACTACATGTTCATGGAATGATCACCGTATTAACATTATCGATACCCCTGGTCACGTAGACTTTACAATTGAAGTTGAGCGTAGCTTGCGAGTATTGGATGGTGCTGTAGCTGTGTTTGATGGTGTGGAGGGCGTTGAGCCTCAATCGGAGACAGTTTGGCGTCAGGCGGATCGTTATGATGTGCCGCGCATTTGTTTTGTAAACAAAATGGACCGCCAAGGTGCGGACTTTAAAGCGAGTTGTGATTCTCTTGTGGAGCGGCTTTCAGTTGAGCCGCTTCCTTTGCAATTGCCTATTGGTATTGAGGCGGATTTTGCGGGTGTTGTGGATCTTGTGAAGATGAAAGCGTTGATTTGGGACAAAGATAAGGGCGTATCTTTTGAGGAAGTGGAAATTCCTGAAGATATGCGTGACGCTTCTAATGCAGCGCGTGCTCACATGTTGGATGTTTTGTCGCATCACAACGAAGAAATTTTGGAAATGATGCTGGAAGGCAAAGATGTTCCTATTGATCTTTTGAAGCAATCTATTCGTAGCCTAACAATTTCTCAAACACTTTTTCCTGTGTTGTGTGGGTCTTCTCTTAAAAACAAGGGTGTGCAGCCAGTATTGGATGCTGTGATTGATTATCTTCCTTCTCCAGAAGATTTGGGGCCTGTTCAGGGGTCCGATGTGAAAGATGAAGAAAAAGTTGTGTTGCGTAAGCACAGCAAAGATGAGCCTCTTTCTGGCTTAGTCTTTAAGATTATGACCGATCCATTTGTTGGAACATTGTCTTTTGTGCGTGTGTACTCAGGTGTTTTGCGCGGTGGATCAGAAGCTTTGGTGGCTGCAACAGGTCGTAAGGAGCGTATTGGTCGTATTATGCTGATGCACGCGAAAGAGCGTGAAGAAATTAAAGAGGCGAGTGCTGGTGAAATTGTTGCGCTTTGTGGTCTGAAGAATGTTCGTACCGGTGACACGCTGACGGATGTGAAAAATCCAGTATTATTGCAGCGTATGGAGTTCCCTGAACCTGTTATTGAATTGGCGGTTGAGCCAAAAGCAAAAGCAGATCAGGAGCGTATGGGGGTGGCACTTTCTCGTCTTTCGACGGAAGATCCTTCGTTTTCTGCGGAAAGTGACCCAGAATCTGGGCAAACCATTATTCGTGGTATGGGAGAATTGCACCTTGAGATTATTGTGGACCGTATGCGCCGTGAGTTTAAGGTGGAGGTTTCAGTGGGTGAGCCTAAGGTTGCTTACCGAGAAACGCTTCTTCGCGCTAAAGAAATTGACTACACCCACAAAAAGCAAAGTGGTGGTGCTGGTCAATTCGCGCGTATTAAACTGGCCTTTGAGCCTTTAGAAAGGGGCGATGGCTTTGTGTTTGAAAGCAAAATTGTTGGTGGATCTGTTCCAAAAGAGTACATTCCAGCTGTTGAGAAGGGAATAGCCTCTGCAGCGAAAGCGGGAGCGCTTTTAGGCTATCCTTTTGTCGACTTTAAGTGTATCCTTTTAGATGGGGACACGCACGAGGTGGATTCAAGCGCCTTGGCCTTTGAGATTGCTTCGCGTGCTGCATTTAGAAACGCTATGAAGGAAGAGGGTATTGCGGGAGTGCTCGAGCCGGTCATGGAGGTGGAAATCTCTGTCCCAGAAGAAAATATGGGAGATGCGATGGGTGATGTGAGTAGTCGTCGTGGTCGTGTCTTGCAACAGGAGTTTAAAAGAGGTCAGGCTGTAGTGATGGCGGAAGTGCCATTGAGTTCAATGTTTGGCTATGTGAATCGCTTGCGGTCTATGACGCAAGGTCGAGGATCGTTTATGATGCAATTCAAGCAGTACGAGGCGGTGCCGTCACACGTCTTGACTGAGATACAATCAAAGGAGTAAGAGAATGTCAAAAGAGAAATTTGAGAGAAATAAACCGCATTGTAATATTGGAACAGTAGGACATGTGGACCATGGTAAGACAACGCTAACGGCTGCGATCACGAGAGTTTTGGCAGAAAAG
>MPNG01000028.1 GCA_002238905.1 Alphaproteobacteria bacterium bin98
CCTTTGGCCAAACTTAAGCCCGCAGAAGGCTGAGTGGTATAAGGAGTGGGGAAGCCATTTGTATGCTTTGGCAAATAAATTTATTGTTGAAGGTGCTGAATATAAGCGTATGCACGGCCTTTTCAGCGGTTATAAATATTTGCCTGCAAATGATGCCAATAGCGTGTTGCCACCCACACAGGCTGACTGTGAAGCTAACGCATTTCACACTAATGATTGGGGCTGCAATTTGCACAATTTTATAGAAAGACTGAAAGGTCTTCTGGATTGGGAGGAGAGTCAGGCTAGCCAAGGAGAGATTTTATACCGCAGTGCTTTGGAGATGTGGCGCGATCAGGCTGCTGAACGTGCTTTGGGAGATAAATTGCCTGATCCATCAGAACAGCAGTTCAGTCTATTAGATTATCGTAGCGTGATAAAAAGTAGACGTGCCAAGATCTACCAACACTTGTCTTTATTTTCACAATTGTTGGAAGCGAGAAATTGTGAGGTGGTATGCGTTCTGTAAGCGCAGGTGTGTCAGACAGGGCGCTGCTTTTTGGGGAAGGTTATAGTTGTCTTGTGAGCAGGTCCGTAATGCCTCTCAACTTTTTGAGTTATGATCAAAGTTAACAGATCTTTCATTTTTGAATCATATGGTAAAATATGTCATGAAAAAAATAAACAATATGGTACTATGTGCACTGCTTGTGTTTCAGGCATACGGCGCAAAGGTTCCATCAGTTGATGATTTTTGTGCAAATCCTGCTGGTCGATTGCGGAATCAGAGTGAAACAGAGCATTTTCAAACACTAAGACTTTTCGATCAGCAGAACCAAGAACTGCTTGCTCGGATAAAGGACGTGATTGTCTACCTGAAATTTTTTAGTGAAAATAATCCTGAAGATGCACCCCTTCTGCAAAGTGAGGGGTATCAGTATTTTGGAAAACTTGGACCGAGTACGGTCGCATTTCGTGAGAAGTGTATTATCTTTCTGCACGATGGAATCACAATGTGCCGCTGTATTGATAAAGAGTTGCATAATAGCTGTAGCAAAGAGGCTTCTAGAAAATTTGGGCGGATGGTCGCATTTTGTAAGAGGTGTGTTCGCTATCTGCGCAATGGAATCGCAATGTGCTGCTGTATTGATCAAGAGTTGAATAATCACTGTAGCAAAGAGGCTGGCTCCTATCCTGCTGACGATCTTGATTTTAGTGACTTAGTATCTAATTGGAAAAGTTTTATAGAAACACTCAAAGAAATTCCTTGTTTGATAGGAGATCCGCTTCAATATCCGCATTCACCCCCCAGTCTCTGGAGCCGTTCTGTCCCTATATTCTGGAATTGTGATTATGAAGGGGTAAGAGTGTATATGCGGAAAGCAGACGATATAAAACAAGAGGTGAGCAACTTTTTACAGTCTATGAAAAAGTTTTGAAATGAGGAAAAGATGTTTACTGATTTGAGTTCTTGATACAGTAATACAGTATTTGTGTTATGATTTTTTTTATGGTATTTTCGAGTTATGAAAATAATAAACCATATAATGATAGTGTGTGTGCTGGCAGCGTTGCAGGTACACGGTTCAGGCGTCCAATTAAGTGATGAGAGTGTTGCAGATGTTTTTCGAGTGCGGCATAAGTCTGAACTCGAGCCGTTTAAAACAAAACTAAGACAAGTGTTGAAACAGAGGTGTGCAATTCAGGATCGGCTAGAGGGTTTGGCTACGGAAGCGAAATTTTTTGATAGCAGTAATCTTGAAAATGCAGATCTTATTGGAGATATAGGCTTAACATTCGATCAAAGATTTGTTGACAGTATGGGTGAGAAATACAGTCAGGTGAATGCCGCTGTGTATAAGGATAGTAGAGATGAGCTAACAGTTGCTCTCTGCGCATTAAGGGATTTTTGCTTTCGCGGTCGCAGTTATACAGAAACACCTGCGGTTAGGGCTTTGATGTCAGTTGATAAATTTTTGAATAGAGCTGATCTAGGTGTACGCGCCTTGGATATAGAAAGACCTGATCCTCATGACTTAATGTCCCGCTGGGAAAATTTTTTGGAAGAAATCAAAGGTATTCAGTGTTTGCTGAAAACGCATTCTATATCGATTCTTGAGTGCACAGTTAGTCTTAAATCTATTAACCAGGATGAGGTCCGCGGTCAGCCCAGGAGTGAATTATCCAGACTTTGTGACAAATCTGTACTCAGAGAGAATATATCAGAGTATAGGAGTTGCCAGGTCGCATGTCTGACAAAAAAGATGTGCGGACTCTTAAATGTATTTGAAAAAAGTTTTGAGCAAGAGAGGTCTTTTAGGATTAGAGAAAACCCTCTTGTTTTGTTACAGGAAGAAAGTTCAAAATTAACGTTAGAAGAGCGTCGTGATAATGTGAGGGAAAATCTGGATAAGTTTATACAAATGGAGCGTGAAATAAGTGCTCGGCTAAAGAGATTGGCTGGATGCGCGCATTTTTTCATTCGCTATGATTTTGCACAAGACGTCAGACGTTTTCCACAATTAGGCGTCGCGCATGCTGATTGGTATGAGAAGGTGGTAAAAAAGCAAGTAAGTGAATTTCTTGATGCTGAGAAATTCACTGCTGGTTATGGACCAGATTTGCTAGATATTCTCAGAGTTTTGCATGAGAGAGATGACTGTATCGTGTTTCCACCTATACAGGTTACATGTGATTTTCAAGAAAATGATTTGTGCGGTAATTTGGACATTTTTATAAAAATACTCGAAGAAGTTCAGGCTTTGGAAGAAAGTCAGAGTCGGCAACAAGAGAGTTTACAAAGAAGTGTGTTTGGTGTGCTGTGCGATCAGACAGCTCAAGCTACTTTGGAATATCAATTTCCTTATATAGAAATATTGAAAAGCAGAAGGCTAGGGAATCTTATCAGCGATCAAAACAAGAGACGTGAGATGATAGATAAACACTTGCTTGCGTTTTCAGATTTTTTAAAAATAAAAGAGTACATGGTAGCACCCAAACCTGAACCAGTCTCACTTTTGAGCCGACTCATGTTCTGGAGCGCCAAAAAATGATTTTAGGCCGAAGGTTTGTTCGGTGTGGTGGATTAAACAGCTGAACGTACTTTGGGGTGAACGAGAAGAATATAGATGTGTTTAAAGTGAAGGAAATTAGTATAATCTAGCCATGAAGACAATCAGTATAATGATAGTGTGTGTGCTGACTGCATTGCAGGCATACGGTGCAGGCGTTCAATTAAGTGAGAGTGTTGCGGATGTTTTTCGAGTGCGGAATCAGGCTGAAATCGAGGATTTGAAAGCAAAACTAAGGCATTTATTGAAACAGCGTTCTGAAATTCGGGCTCGGCGAGAGGTTTTTGAGGAACATGCGCAATTTTTTTCTAACGCTCGTTCTGAAAGAGACATTCTTGTTGGAAACATAGGTTTAACATTACATCAAAATTTTATTAACAGTATGGGTGCGCAATTTAGGGCGATTCCTATCCTTCCGTATAAAAGGGCTAGAGACGATCTGGTATGGTGCGCAAGAGATTTAAACGGTTATTTCTCTCTAAATTGCATGCAAGGCCCTGAGGTGGATGATTTGATTGTAGTTGATGAATTTTTGAACGGCAAGGACAAAGAGGTTTGTTCTTACCCGGCTCAAGATGCTGATCCTCATGACTTCATGTCCCGTTGGGAAAATTTTCTGGAAGTCATCAAAGATATTAAGCGTTTGGCGGAAGAACATCTCACATCGATTTCTCTTTGCATAAATAGCGTTGATGGTATTGTCCAGGGTGCTGTTTATTCTTCGTTCAGGAGTGATTTGTCCAGACTGTGTGATAAATCTGTACTCAAAAATAATCTTAAAAGTTATGGGAGAATCGTGGTAGAAGGCCTAGAAAGAAAGATGTGCAAATGCTTAAATATGCTTACAAAATGTTTGGAGAAAGAGAGAGCTTTTAGGAGTAAAGAGAACCCTCTTGTTGTGTTACAAGAAGAATGTGCACACCTAAATTTGGAAGAGCGCCTTAAGAATGTGAGGGACAATCTGGATGAGTTTATACAAATGGAGCGAGAAATAAGTACTCGGCTAGAGAAATTAGCTCGCTGCGCGCCTTTTTTTATAGAGTATGATTTTGCAGGATACGTCAGACGTTTTCCACAATTAGGCATGAATTATGTTGATTTGTATGACCAGGTGCTAAGAAGACAACTCGCTGAATTTATTAGCGCTGAGGATTTATTGAGGCGTTTGGCGGAGGGGAATTTTTCAGATATCGTCAAAGCTCAGAAGGTATTGCATGATGATGGCGATATCGTGTTGCCACCTATACAGGTTACATGTGATTTTCAAAAAAATGATTTGTGCGGTAATTTGGACATTTTTATAAAAATACTGAAAGAAATTGAGCTCTGGGAAGCAAGGCAGAGTCGGCAAAAAGAGAGTTTACAAAGAAGTGTGTTCGGTGTGGTGTGTGATCAGACAGCTGAAGCTACTTTGAGAGATCAATTTCCTTATATACAACAAATGAAACGAAGCCTGATAGGGGATCTTGTCGACGCTCAAAACGAGAGAGGTCAGAGGGTAGATGGACTACTGTCTGTGTGTTCAGAGTTTTGGAAATTAATATCTGCACTAGAAACTTTACAAAACCCAGAAGATCAGAGCCCAGAAGATCAGATTTTGCGACTTTTAGATTTATGGTCAAAATATTTGGAGCAAAATACCGCTTTTATGCGAGATCCTCTTGTTTTAAAAAAGCACTGTGATAATGTGATATGCTATCTGCATCAGTTTTTGCGAATGGAGGATGAAGTAATCTCTCGAATAGAGAGATTGTCTGGCTGCGCGCTTTTTTTTCTGCAGCATAATATTGAAAATGACATTCTTTGGGAACAATTAAGATCGCCAAATGTTGAATGTTATCAGAAGTGGGCAATCCAGTTGTTTGGTTTGGCAAATCAATTTATCGCTGAAGGCGCTGAATATCGGCGTATGCGCTATCGTTTCAGAGGTTATAATTGTTTACCTGCCAAACATGCTGACAGTGATTTTAACGAATGTGGCACTACTGATTGGGGCTGCCATTTAAAAAATTTTATAGCAATCCTGCAAGATACTCAGAATTGGCAAGCCAAGCAGTGTAGCCAAGGAAATCTTTTAGACAGCAGTGTTTTTAAGGTACTTAAGGATCAGGGTGCTGCGCGTGATTTGGGATATCAAATTCCTGATTCAACAGAACAGCAGTGCAGACTAAGAGAATATCTTAACCTGATAGAATGTAGAAGTAAGAAAATCGATGGATACTTGTATGCATTTTTAGGTTTTTTGAACACGAGAAATGGTGTGGTGGAAGCCGCTCAGCAAGCGCAGGTGTGTCAGCCGCTCAGCAAGCGCAGGTGTGTCAGCCCTTAGAGAGCTGCTTTTTGGGCAAGATTATAGTTCTCTTGGGGGGGGAGGGCCAAAAACGAAGATATAAGGTACTAAGAGGTGTTGCAAGTGCAGGAAAGATAGTCACACCTTTTAAGTGCTTGATGCTGACTAGAGGTTTTGTTGTGTGATACTCTAATGCATGAAGACAATCAACAATATTATAGTAATGTGTGTGCTGGCATCGTTGCAGGCACACGGTGCACAATTAGATGACGAAAATGGTGATTGTTTCAGGGAGGCGCCAGGAGTATATCAGATGTGCCAACTCTTAAATTTATGGTCAAGGGATGACAAATCACAAGATAGTTATGCTCTTTTCAAAGGCAAGCTGGATAATTTTGTGACATTGGACTCTAAAATAAATGCTTGGATAGAGGGTGTGGCTGTTTACGCAAATTTGTTTGAGCAGCATAATATTGAAGATGACATATTTTTTTTGAAATTAAGCGATTTGTCAGAATTAAGAGCGCAGTATGTTGAATGGTATAAGGAGTGGGGAAGGCGTTTGGGCGTGCTCTCACAAGGATTGACTGATGATAAAAATACATTGAAGCAAAGGAGCGCGCTTAACGAGCAAGCTCTTTGCGTCTGTGGTAAGTGTTTGCGTGCAAATGATGGCGATAGCGTGTTGACACCTATACAGGTTGCATTTGACTCTAAGCATTGGTGTAGCAATTTGGAAAATTTGATAAACAGACTGCAAGAGATTTTGGATTTGGAAAATAATTTGTCTATCTGCGCAAGGCAGTGTAAGGAGGAGGTTGTATGTTATGTGCGCAAAGAATCTCTTAATGGAGAAAAACTGCTGTCATCACTATCAGATTTGTTTAACAATAAAGGCTGTAGATCTAGAATGATAGGCAACTTCGAGGATTCATTCTCACAATTTTTGAAAATGAGACTATCTGAGGAGGAACGCGTTTGTGAATCGTGGGCGCGTGTGTGATCTTGTAGTATCGCAAAGAGAACTGCGTTTTAGGCGTCACCCTCTTGTCGTGTTGCAAGAACAATGTGCAGCACAACCTTTGTCAACACACTATGCTAATTTTCAGGGAAACCTACATGAGTTTTGGGAGACCGAGTGCAAACTAACCACTCGGATAGCGATATTGGCTGACCGCGCGCATTTTTTTAAGAAGGATAATGTCGCAGAATATGACAGCGTTTTTCCAAAATTAAACGAGCAGGATGCTAAATCGTTTGGGTGGTGGGTTATGCGTTTAAAGCGTCTAGCAACTGCATTCACTGGTTTTCAGGATTCATTGATGCGAAGGAGAGAGGATTACACTAAAAAGTACTCCTTTCCTGATACTCAAGATCTTTGCAGTGGTTCTGGCGATGAGGGCGATAGTGTGTTGCCACCTACACAGGTGAGCGATTATAAAGTATTGGATTCTAATGATTTGTGCAGCAATTTGGAAAATTTTATAGAAAGGCTTAAAGAAATTCAGAAGTTGGATAGCGCTCTGTGTGTCGACAGAAAGATTGTGTACAGAAACTATTATGCTGTGGTTTATCATCCGCCTGCTAAATATAAGTTGGGAGATAGACTTTCTGATATAGTACAAGAATAGCAGCGCCTGAGAGTGTATTTTTACTGTGTAAACGTAAACGATAGAAGTCGGGTGATAGCAGGCTTCTTGAATTCATTTTCAGACCTTTTGAACAAGAGAAATTTATTTGAGGAATCCGTTAAGTGCTGTACTAAACAGTTGAGGATTCTGAAAGATCTGTGAATTTATGCGGTGTTTTATGATAAATCCTCACCTATAAATTCTTATGCAGAAAAGATGGATAGTTGTCTTACGACCCACTGTGCTGGTGAGTGGGAGTGAGGGAGAGATTGTTACTGCTTGAAGTCTTGATGCTGTCTAAAATATTGTGAATTTTTTAATGTAATGGTATGTGATCTATGGAAATTAATATCATATGTATAGGAGAAAGAAATCGTTAGAATCTCTCTGGAAGATATATTGAAAAAGGAAGATAAACTAGAAGATGCTTACGGCTTTATAATTCTTTAATGAAGTGGTACCCTAATCCATGAAGACAATAAACAATATTATCATAGTATGTGTGCTGGCATCGCTGCAGGTACACGGTGCAGAATCAACAGTACCAGATTTCGACGAAATAGTTGCTCACCCCAGAAAAACGGTTAAGACGGTGAAGGAATTTTTGCAAATGTGGAAGGAAGGCGACCAAAGACCCAAACAGACTGTTAAACTGTTGGAATTCATGAATACTGTTGAACTTCATGTTCGGATAAAGGGTGTGATTGCCTATGTGAACTTTTTTGTTGAAAGGAGTCTTGAAGATGCAAATCTTCTTGAAAGTCAGAAGTATAAGTATTCTGGAGAAGTTTATAAGTATTCTTCATTTGTGATGGCAAGTCATGCGAGTGCATTTCTTGATCAGTGTACTCAATTTCTGCAGCAATCACGCGCTAACGAGTCTCATCCTGATGTTACAATTCAGCATCCTAAATGCATAATATTCAATTGGAAAAATTTTATAGAACTGCTCCACAAAACTGCTAGTTTGGCAAAAGAGGAATGTCCATCTGGCTGTGTAGATATATCAAAAGAGATGTACAAATTCTTACAGTTATTTTTAAGACCTTCGTGGCTTGTGATGTGTTGGAGGGAGATCAAAAAAGAAGTAGCTGGTGCCAGCGGCGTTTAAAGTGAGGGAAAGATGTTCACTCTTTAAGTTTTGATGCTGCTTATATATTATGATTTTTTTGAATGAATTGTACAATTGAATCATGAAAATAATAAAAAATATAATGACACTATGTGTGATGATTGCGTTACAAGCAAAAAGCGCATCATCAATAGATAGCGAAGAAATCATTACTCACCTCCTCAGACATCTTGTGCGGCAGGACCATGAAGTTTGCGCTCGGATAGAAGGTTTGAGAAGTTTTGCGAACTTTGTTGTTGAAAGCAATGTTGAAAGTAATCCTGACTGTGCAAATCTTACTGAAATAGATGACACTCTGATGCAAAATATGGGTTTCCCATCGAGCAAGGAGTGGGTAGAGAAGTATAAGAGTACTAGAGAGGAGATGGTGCAGACTTTACGAGACTTTCGTACTAGGTGTGATGGATTTTTGAGCAAGGCAGACAGTGTTATGAATCCTTTACGCAAAGCTGATGTATATTTGCATAATGGCGCAAGCCAAGCGGCTTTTTCGCACCCTGATCAAGGCGCCCATCAGGACGTAATGTCCCATTGGGAAAATTTTAGAGAAAAACTCGAAGATACTCATCGCTTAGTGGAAGAGCATATTTTATCAATAGATGCTTGTAAAAAAAGTGTTGATTCTATGGTGCAGGGTGTTGCAGACTTTCGCCCTGGGAGGTTTTTTGCTAAGTTTTTTGCAAAAGATGCACTAAAGGCAAATCTTAAAGGCTATCGCAGGTGCGTAAATTCTATAGAACAAGAGATATGTAGAGTCTTAGAGTTATTGCCAGAACATTTGGAGCAAGAGAGTTATTTTAGGTATTGCTTTAGGTGTCACCCTCTTGTTGTGTTGCGAGAACAATGTGCAGCACAACCTTTATCAACACACTATGCTAATTTCCAGAAAAACCTATATGATTTTTGGAATAAGGAGTGCAAACTAACCACTCGGATAGAGAGATTGGCTGGCTGCGTGCATTTTTTTAAGCAGGATAATATTGAAGAATATAACAGCGTTTTTCCAAAATTAAACCGGGAGGATGCTAAATGGTTTGGGTGGTGGGGTAGGCGTTTAAATCGTCTCGTAACTGAATTTACTGATTTTGAGGGCTCATTGCAGCGAAGGATAGCGGTTTATGCTCAACAGCACCCTATAGATGATCCTTTGGGAAGCAGGAGAGAGCCTGATACTCAAGATCTTTGCAGTGGTTCTGACAATGAGGACGATAGCGTGTTGCCACCTATACAGGTGAGCGATTATAAATCATTTGATACTAATGATTTGTGCAGCCATTTGGAAAATTTTATAGAAAGGCTTAAAGAAATTCAGAATTTGGACAGCTATCTGTGTAGTGCAAGAAAAGTTGTGAACAGAAATATTTATGCTGTGTTTTGTGATCCGACTGCTAAATATAATTTAGGAGATAGGCTTTCTGATATAGTACAAGAAGAACAGCGCCTGATCGTGTATTCTCACTGTGTAAGCGTAAACGATAGAAGTCAGATGATAGCATGCTTCTTGGAATCATGTTCAGAATTTTTGAATCTGTTAAATTTTTATCGCTGTCTGTTTGATAGAACTATCGGATCAGTGGATAGGCATAGCCATGACCAATAAATCCTTATGCAGAAGATGATAGTTGTCGTGCGACCCACTGTGCTGGAGAGCGGGAGTAATGCCTCTCAACTTTTTGCGTTATGATAGAGGTCAACGCTTCCTTCATGTTGTGAGTTTGTTAACAAAATGGTACATTGCATTATGCAAATAATAAATAATAGAATGATATTCTGTATGCTGACTGCGTTGCAGGTATACGGTGCAAGCGTTCAATTAAGTGATGAGAGTGTTGCAGGTGTTTTTCGAGTGCGGCATAAGTCTGCAAGCGAGGCTAGTCAAACAGAACTAATGTTCCAACAGCGTTATGAAGTTCAAGAGCGGATAGAGGGTTTGATGAGGGAAGCGAACTATTTAGCTAACAGTAATCCTGAACATGCAGATCTTATTGGAAATATGGGCTTAACATTAGATCAAAGGTTTGTTGACAGTATGGGCGAGGAATTCAGTAGGGTGAATGTCGTTGTGTATAAGGGTGATAGAGATGAACTGAGAAGGGGTGTGGGCTCATTGCAGATGTGTTTGTCTCGACTTTTTCGTAATAATACAATCACTGAGGCTCGGGGGTTGATCTTAGTTAATGAGTTTTTTAAGGGCCTCGATCTGACAGAGGCTTGTTTTCATCTGGCTCAAGATCCTGATCCTAATGACTTAATGTGCCGTTGGAAAAATTTTCTGCAAAGAATCAAAGATACTAAGCGTTTGGTGGAAGAGCATCTCACAGTGATTTATGCTTGCATAAAGAATGTTGATGTTATGGTTCAAGATGAGGGTTCTAGCGATGATAAAGGGAGTTGTTTCACCACCCTTGGTGACGAATTTGCACTAATAAATAGTCTTAAAAATTATGCGATATTCGTGAAATTAGATCTAACACAATCGATGTGCAAAGCCTTCGATTTCTTTGAAAAATGTTTTGAGCGAGAGAGGTCTTTTAGGAAAGACAACCCTCTTGTTCTGTTACAAGAAAAATGTGCAAAATTCGATTTACAGAAGCGCTGTGATTATTTGAGGGACAATCTGGATGAGTTTTTGCAAATGGAGTGTGAAATAAGTTTTCGGCTAGAGACATTAGCTCGCAGCGCGACTTTTTTTAAAGAGTATGAATTTGAAGAAGATATAATACGTTTTCTACCATTAGGCATGGAGCATGCTGAGTGGTATGATCGTGTGATAAGAGAGCACATAACTAAATTTATTGATGCTGAAGAGCTTGTGCGGAAGAGGGCGATGGGGGATTGTTTTTACCGTATTATCAGCGTTAGGCATATATTGCATAATAGTAAAGACGCTCTCATGTTGCCACCTATATACTTTAAATGTGGTTTTAAGAAAAAGGACTTGTGCGGTAATTTGGAAATTTGTATCAAAATACTCGAAGAAATTAAGGGTTTGGCAGCAAGGCAGAGTCGGCAAAAAGAGAGTTTACAAAGAAGTATGTTCGGTGTGGTGTGCGATCAGACAGCTGAAGATGTTTTGGGAGATAAATTTCCTTATATACAAGAACTGCAAGCAAGCCTGCTAGGGAATATTATCAGATATCAAAACGAGAGAAGTAAGCTGATAGATAAACAATTGTCTTGTTTTTCAGAATTTTTGAAAATAAAAGAGTATATGAAACCTAGATCGACGTCTTAAGAGGATTGTAGGCGCTGCCATCTTTTAGTGTTGCAAAGAGAGCTGCGCTTTAGGGCTCTATGGGTGCGTAATGAAACTCAACTTTTTGCGTTATGATAGAGGTCAACGCTTCCTTATTGTTGTGAATTTTTTAATAAAATGGTATTTTGAATCATGAAAGTAATAAACAATAGAATGATATTCTGTATGCTGACTGCGTTGCAGGTATACGGTGCAAGCATTCAATTAAGTGATGAGAGTGTTGCAGGTGTTTTTCGAGTGCGGAATCAGGCTGAAATCGAGGGTTTTCAAACAAAACTAAGGCATGTGTTAAAACAGAAGTATGAACTTCGAGTTTGTCTAGAGGGTTTGGTTGGGGACGATAACTGTTTTGTTAATAGTAATCCTGAAAATGAAGATCTTATTGGAGATATAGGTTTAACATTCGATCAAAGATTTGTTGACAGTATGGGTGAGGAATACAGTAAGGTGCGTGTCGTTGAGTATGAGGATAATAGATATTGTCTGACAAATGCTGTGCGCTCATTGCGGTATTGTTGCTCTCTATTTTGCCATGATCCCCGCCATTCAACAAACCTTAACATTAAAAATTTGAGGTTAGTTGATGAGTTTTTGAATGGCAGCTATAGAGAGGATGTATGCTCCTTGCAGGATGATGACTCGCTAGGTTGCCGTTATAAAGTGGTGTGTGATCATGCATCTCAAGATCCTTCTCCTCATGACTTAATGTGCCGTTGGGAAAATTTTCTGAAAGCACTCAAAAAAACTAAGCGTTTGCTGGACGAGCACATTGTATCGATTCTGGATTGCCAAAGAAGTGTTGAAGTTATTGACCAGTATGAGGTGTCTCACGATCAGCGCAGGAGTGATTTATCCAAACTTTGTGAAAAATCTAAACTAACAGATTGTCTTCAAGAATATAAGGTATCCATGGTAATGAGTCTAAGCAAACCGATCTCCCAACTCTTAAAGTTATTAGCAAAAAGTATTGAGCTAAAGAGGTTTTTTAGGAGTAAAGAGAACCCTCTTGTTGTGTTACAAGAAGAATGTGCACACCTAAATTTGGAAGAGCGCCTTAAGAATGTGAGGGACAATCTGGATGAATTTATGCAAATGGAGCGTGAAATAAGTACTCGGATAGCGCAATCAGCTGCCTGTGCGCCTTTTTTTATTGAGTATGATTTTGAAAAACACGTCAGATGTTTGCCACAATTAGGCGTCGCGCATGCTGATTGGTATGAGAATGTGCTCAAAAAGCAAGTAACTGAATTTATTAGTGCTGAGAGTTTATTTCGGATGGGATCGACGGAGAATTTTCTACATATTGTCATACTGCAGAAGAGATTGCATGATACTGATGGCGATATCGTGTTGCCACCTGTACAGGTTGAATGTGATTTGCAAGAAAATGATTTGTGCGGTAATTTGAAATTTTGTATAGGAATACTCAAAGAAGTTCAGTATTGGGAAGAAAGGCAGAGTCGGCAAAAAGAGATTTTACAAAGAAGTTTGTACGGTGTGGTGTGCGATCAGACGGCTGAAGCTACTTTGGGAGATCAATTTTTTTATATAGACGAACTAAAAAGAAGATTAGGATATATTGTCAGAGATCAAAACGAGAGACGTGAGATGGTAGGTAAACAACTGTCTGTGTTTTCAGAGTTTTCAGATTTTTTGAAAGTAAAAGAGTATATGATAGAACCCGAACCATCCCGTATAGGGTATATGATAGAACCCGAACCATCCCGTATAGGGTATATGATAGAACCCGAACCATCCCGTATGATGTCATTTTTTAGGAAATTCATTTTCTGGGGCGCCAAAAAATGATTTTACACAGAAGTTTTGTTGGATGTGGTTTGTGATAAAACAGTTGAACGTACTTTAGTAGATGAATGTCCTGATAGAAAAGAATAGCAGTGCAAAAGTGCAAACTATTAGATTGTTTTAATTATCAAAACAGTAGAGCGCAAAAGAAGATAAACGAGAAGAAGGTAATGATTTGTTTAAAGTGAAGGAAAGATTTTCGCTTTGTGGATACTGTATTTTATTTTCAATTTCAAAAAATATGGTAGAATGAATCATGAAAATAATAAACAATATCATGATACTTGCACTGCTTGTGTTGCCAGCATACAGTGCAGGCGTAAGTGACGGCTTTGAGAGTATTGAGAGTGTTTTTCGAGTGCGGAATATGTCTGAACTCGAGGATTTTCAAACAAAACTAAGGCATTTCTTGGAACAGC
>MPNG01000029.1 GCA_002238905.1 Alphaproteobacteria bacterium bin98
ACTTCTGGATCCGTATAGAGGTGTGCTCACTCTTCCTGCAGCTTCTTTGGATACAAATGATCTGGATCAATTAAGAGGTTTGGCAGAACCAATACTAGCCACTCTGAAGCGAGCGCAAGATGAAACTAATTATGGCTCTAATGAGGTAATGATAAGAAGGAATGCCTTCTATCGATTTGAGGATCAGTTTGAGGGCGATAAACAAAATGCTCTCAGGGCTTCTAGCGATGGTAATTTTTATTGTGATATGGAAACCTTCTTTTACTTTTTTTCTGAATTGGAAGAAAAATATGATGTTTGCGCAAACAAAGGCATTGCTCGCTATATGACTCCAAAATACATAGATGCATATCATAGCTTATTATTAGCTTTAAGAAATTTTTGCAAAGAGCATGTCAGATACGCCACCGAATACTTGCGCTCTTACTGGGGTAGCTACAACCAAATATCATGCTGCTTGATTTGGTGATGCAAAAAAAAGAACAAAACCTATAGGTCTGACTGAAGATTCAGATGGAAAATATATAAAGTGTTAAGCTTTTCCTAACAGAATAAATACTGTAATATTATGCTAATGGAGTATTTATGACATTAATATTATTATTCTTCACCTGTTTACGCGTTTATGGAGCTTCTGCTTCCGATTATGGCGCTTCTGATTCTGATGCACAAGCATTCTGGTGGTCAGACAGTCAAACATTGATTGATGATTGCGGAATCGATCTACAGGCATGTTTCTATGCTGGCATTGACGGTCAAACGTACGATGATGGGTGTGATCCTGAAAAATTACAGCAGTTTGTAAAACCAATAATAGATATTGTGCAACGAGCACCCAGTCAAAGCTGGCCCGATATACTAGGCTGGTCCGATATACGAGAAATGGCTTCAAATTGCGCTAAGATATCCGACGCGTTTGATCGGATAAAGGGCGCCTGTCACCAAAAATCAATGATTGATCCTGATAACTATAGTTCTGTTTTTTTTCACTTCTGGTTGTGTGTGGAGCAATGCTGCAACAAAAATAAATCTCAAGCTATCATTGAACATTTTCACTTTATGGATGCACTCAAAAAGCACGATTTCAAATATATCCTAGAGGCATATTTCGACGCTGAAATTGACGGTCAAACGTACGATGATGACTGTGATCCTGAAAAATTACAGCAGTTTGTAAAACCAATAATAGATATTGTGCAACGAGCACCCAGTTACTGTCCCGATATACTAGTCTGGTCCGATATACGTAAAATGGCTTCAAGTTGCGCTCAGATATCCGACGATTTTGATTGGATAAAGGGCGATTGTCACAAAAACTCAATGCGTTATCTTGATAACTATAGCTCTGTTTTTAAGAATTTCTTGTTATATGTGAAGCACTCCTGCAAACAAAATCACTCTCAAGCTAGCAGAGCATCTCTTGCCTTGATGGCTGCACTCAAAAAGAACGCCCTCAAACGCACCTGTGATAAAAAATAATACATTTGCCGATAATGTTTGTGAAATAAGAGTGTATGGGAGGTGTGTTTTCTATGTTAAAATCATTATTATTGTGATGTATGAATCTCTGTGTGACAAAGATTCTGTTGATAAAGAATCAGGTCTTGAGTATATGCTTGATATATAACACTTTGCGATAGTTCTGCAAAGCAGAGGCGTCACTCTCAAGTTTGAGCAAGAAGATACGAGATATTTTGAATCTGTGCAGAATTTCATTTTTTGTTTTTTAACTCGCAGTCAGAAGTTGAAGGGCAGGGTTGCTACCGGTACGCCTGTTCGTGAGGAGTGCTCCGTCTTGAAACTTAATAAAAGCTTTAGATTGTAGTGATGGCAGAAACCTGAGGGTGTTTGGATAGTGATGATATTGATTACAAAGAATGCTGATTGTAGGAGACTATTTCTGATGATTGCTGTGCAGTAATGAGTATAGGATGTTTGTCAAACTGATTGTGCTATCATGATTATTGATACATAAAAAGCATGTTTTTTAACATCTGAGAAAAAAGGAAAAGGTGATTGTTGTGAAATGAATAAATGCTATATTTGTAATTTGTTGTTCAGTCCATGGACCCCTTTTCTGCGCTGCAATAACTGACGACAATCTAGAATGCTCTCAAGCAAAGATTCTAACGCATCTCCAAGGCAATGATTATTCTGTAATGAATAATCTGGCAATAAAATCCTTTTCCGATAGAATCATGATACAACTTTCTGTTTTTATGCCAGACGATATGGCGAAAGATAGAATTACAGAAATTTTTACAAGGAAAATGGCGATTATTGAATATTTTAAATTATACCTTGGTATGCGAACCTTTTTTATGGCTTTTCTTTTTGTGAGAGATGTGGATGATTTGACAACAGATTTCTCTTGTTCAAAAATGTATGCAGAGGTACGCCGCGACTTATTATTATCTCTGCAGCTTTTCTGTAAGGGAGATGAAAGTGCGGCTGAGCAAAAATTTTGTGTTGGGGTAAAAAAAATAAAAAGAGAAATTGCGGCTGAGCAAAAATTTTGTGTTGGGGTAAAAAAAATAAAAAGAGAAATTGCGGATGCGCAAGCATTATGTGTTGAGGTAAAAAAAATGAAAAGAGTACGCTTTTAGTAAACTTATTTTCTATATAGAGATGCACAGCAAAAGTGGCGGTGATGTGCAGGATGGATAAAGTTTGTGTGTGGGAGATAGTAAAAAATTAAACTCTTGCAATATAGATTTGCTTCACACACCTGATTGCTTAATTTTGTTTGGCTTTTTTTCGTTGCTACATGTTTTGGAAATCCTCTGTTCTTGATGATGAAATGTACAAAAAAACTATAGCTGTGGTAAAGCCAAAACGTTATAACATGTTGTTTGATTCATAATCAATCATGCTCTCGTAAGGAAAAGGGCATGATTTTTGTGTTTCAAACGTTAAGGTTCTTTGATCTGACTGCATAGTCATGGTTATGCGTAACAAACGTGTGGTGTTGGTAATGTATTTTTGTTCAAATAGATCAGGCCATTCCACTAAAAATACAGTGGTATCCCCAAGCGCTTCATCTACACCAATTATCGTGAGTTCTGATGAGCTCTTAATGCGATAAAGGTCCATGTGAAATAACGAAAAGTGTTTTGCGCTGTAAGTGTTAATGATAGAAAACGTTGGGCTTGGTATATGTGTGACGTTTGGGCATAATGTTTGAATAATGCTTCGGCATAAAACAGACTTTCCTGCCCCTAATGGTCCTGATACAGTTATGACATCATGAGGTTTTAGCAACCCTGCTATAGTTTCGCCTATGCGCTCTGTTTGTTCTTGAGATGATAGCAAAATGGATGACGTGTCTTTGTTCATATCTGGTACCCCCAACGGGAATTGAACCCGTGTTTCCGCCTTGAGAGGGCGGTGTCCTAACCTCTAGACGATGGGGGCTCGCCTTGCTAACAGTATATGTTAGCAGTGATAGACGCGCAAGAAAAGGTTTTCTTCATTATTCTGTGATAAGGGGAATGGATTTTGTGAAAAAAATTGTAGCACACTAGATTTTTTTATTGTGTATATCACCTTTCTAACAAGAGGTGTGTTAATATACAAAGAGATGAGTGAGGTTCGAGCCAAAAAGGATGTTGCAATTATTGGTGCAGGGCCTGTAGGGATTTTCTCAGTTTTTGCATTAGGTATGGCAGGATTAGCAACCTGTGTGATTGAAGGCATGGACAAGATAGGCGGTCAGTGCTCCTCTCTCTATCCAGAAAAGCCAATTTACGATATTCCAGCCCTTCCCACTGTGACAGGAGGAGGCTTAATTGAGCGCTTAGAAGAGCAGGCTAAACCTTTTAAACCAGAATATATTTTATCTCGACGCGTTATGAGTTTGACAAAAAATGTTGATGATGATTTCGAGCTTATGCTTCAAACACAAGAAAAAGTGGTTGCGCGTGCACTTTTAATTGCTGCGGGTGCTGGTGCCTTTGTGCCTAATAGACCACCTTTGCCAAATATAGATCGCTTTGAAGGAAAAACAGTTCTTTATTTTATTGAAGAAAGTGCGCAGTTTTCTGGCAAAGATGTTGTTATTGCCGGTGGTGGTGACTCTGCTTTGGATTGGGCGCTTATTCTCAAAGATATTGCAAAATCAGTAACGCTTATTCACCGACGCGCAACGTTTCGTGCGCATGAGTCTACGCAAGCTGCATTACAAGAAGCCATTCAAAATGGCACCATTGTTGTGAAAGCTCCTTTTGTATTGCACGGAGTGGAAGGAGAAGGTAATGAGCTGAGTCAAGTGATTATTAAGGATTTTGATGATAAACAAGAATCACTAAAAGCCGATTATCTTTTACCATTTTTTGGTATTGCAACAGATTTGGGGCCATTGGCTACGTGGGGCATTGATTTGGAAGGTAAACGCATTATTGTTAATCCTACAACGATGCAAACGTCTTTGAAGGGTGTTTACGCTGTGGGTGATGTTAACACCTATCAAAACAAGCGCAAATTAATAGCTGTGGGGTTTTCGGAAGCCATGTATGCTGCGCAGGATATTTACAAATACGTATATCCTGACAAGGTGTTTCGCTCTGCGTACTCAACCGCTGTTGGGGTGCCAGGTGTGGAGTGAGGCGTTATTTATCCAAAGAAATAGGTTTTGCTCTTCTTTTTTTCCTTTTTGGGCTGATTGTTGTATTCTATGATATTTATCGCAAAAATCAATTAGCCGCAACGCTGCGCTTGGAAGAAGTGACAGAAGAAATTTTGGAGGCAGAGCGTGACCAATCAGAGCGTGCGTTATCTTTAGATTTTGCAAAATCTACCCTCTCGTCTTCAGCAGATAACATGCAATCTGCTTGGTTGCAGATTAAAACACGCCAAAATGAAAAAATACTAAGCGCTCTCATGCGTCACTCTGTTCCCAGCGATCATGCGGCACAAATTGTGCGTCAAATCCATTATTTTGCGCGCACAGAAAAATCCGCAATTTGTCATGCAAAAGAAAATGTTTTTATCTTTCAAACTTTTGAAGAAAGTGGGCCTGTATGTGGTCGTGTTGTTTTCTTCACACCCTCCATGAAAAAAGTGATTTTACGCTTAAAAGATAAGAAGTTTGTGCTAGAATCTCCTCCTGAAGACTTGGCAAAAACGGTTGAGCTTTATGAAGGTGTTGTGCAAAAGAATTTTTACTACGATGCGCAGAAATGTAGCATTGATCCGACGTTGATAGAAAAAAGCATGATGATTTTTAGGCATGCTTTAGACTTTCAAAGAGAGATTCGGAAGGGAGACTCCTTTCAAATTCTTGCAGAGAAATCTTACGACAAGGAAACTGGCTTTATTGGTAACACAAGGTTGTTGTACTCTGAGATATCAATGAAGCATAAAAAGCTCTCTGCATATTGTGTTCATAGCTTCCGTAGCAAAGTCGAAATGTACCTTGATGAAAGCAGCTACCCGTTGCATCGGGAACTTTTGGTGACACCTATTCGTGGTGCGCATATTTCTTCTTCTTTTGGGCGTCGTAGACATCCTATTCGTGGATACACGCGATTTCATCCCGGTGTGGATTTTGCGGCGCGTACTGGCACGCCTATTTTGGCTGCAGGGCATGGCATTGTGAAAAAATTGACGCGCTCTAAAAAAGGATACGGCAATACGGTTTTGCTTTCGCACGATAAGGGCTACTCTACACTTTATGCCCATATGCATAGTTTTGTGAAAGGCTTAAAACAAGGCGCGCGTGTGGAGCAAGGATCTGTGATTGGGTATGTGGGGAGTACGGGCTTGAGCACAGGCCCTCACTTACACTATGAAGTGCGCATCAAAGGTAAGCGCGTGAATCCGCAAAAAGTGAATAAACTGCCCCCTGAAGCTCTGAAAGGTAAAGATTATGAAGAATTTTTGTCCCAAAAAGCCGTTATTGATCGCAAACTGCACTTATTGAGAGCTTAAGATATTGACCTGCACTTCGTGAATTGAGAATCTTAAGATAGGGTGGGTATGGCTTACATATTATTGTGCAATCTCTTATTGACGTTTATTATGAGCGCTAATGTTTTAGAAGAAGAATCTCAAAAGGCTTTTTTTATGGAAGAGCGTAAAAAAGAAGAGCTCATGAAAGAAAAAGAGCATTATGTTCTTAAGGAAACTGAAGATCAGAGCCTGTTTGGTTGGATGAATGAGGAAGATCGAAAGGAAGAAAAGGACCGTGAAACACATGTGTTGACTGATGAAGGTGGTCTGTTTGATGGTGGTGTTATTGTGGAAGAATCAGCATCGAAAAATGCTGAAAAGACGGAAAAGAAAAAGCCTTTGTTAGGAAAAATTCACCGCTTTAAGATCCTTAATGTCAGTGCACTGTGGAGATTAAAGAGTTGCGATGGCAAAACATGCATTCTTGAGGTGGATGGAGAAGACTTTCCACAGTTTTCTTTCATGGGAATTGAAGGGCGTGTCGACTCTGTAGAAGTAACCCATCAACAAATATCCTCAGGGTGGAGGTTTTTTATTACCTTTTCTACGCCTATAGAGCTGCAATCGTTCAGTGTAGTGCGAGAAAGTGTTGAGCTTGTTGTGGCAGAAAAGATTGTGCAACATGAAGAAGAAAAATCTTCTGACGTTGAGTCTGTATTTATTCGTGCTGTTTCTGAAAGTCGCGCTAATATTGTCGTTTCAGCGTTGCAAACAACAACGTTGGATGTTCAAAAGCAACAAGGAGAAGTGGTGATAATTTTGCCTCAAGACAGCAATCTTGCTTCCCATGTTCCTCTTTGCCAAGGAGACTTCGTGCGAGGTTGTTATGTGCAGCAACTTCCGAAACACGTGGCTTTACACTTTTTGCTTACACAGGGGGTTTATGTGGCAAATATCTGGACAGAAAAAGATGAAGATAACGATTTTATAAAGCACAAAATAAGCCTCAAGAAGCAAAAAATGGATGTAGTGGAATCACGCGCTGTGTTTGCTCAAGGGATAGATGTTCCACTGTTTAATGTGCCCATGCAACCTCAGGGGCAAGTTATGCCTGTTAGAGAGCAACCGGCTGGTATGAACATGATGAGAAGTGGTGCTTTGTCATGGAGCGATACAAGTGACCCTTTTGCAGAATCTGCTCCTCCTGTTTCCAAAAGAGCGCCTATAGCTTCACCTAAGCATAAGAGCGTTGATAAAGATGATGAAGGGTGGTCGGAATCTGAGCCGGTGGATGTTAACTTGTCTGAAACGCGTTACGCGCAAACATCTGATCAACTAAGCTCTGCGCGCATGAAGCCGGATTGGCTTCTAGATGCGCAAAGAGCGTTTTCAGAGCAAAAGGAAAGCGCGAGTCAAAAAGATGAAGAACTTGAAATTTAGTTTCTTGTTTTGTTTAAAAAATAATACCCACTTGTTGCAAGTAACGCGTTTAGCGGCGCTTTAGCAATAAAAGGGGCGCATCCGAAAAAGAATGCCTTGTTCCAGCCGATAATGGTTGATAAAAATAGCGTTCCACATGCAATAGTCGCCAATGAACCTAAAACACACGCTATCAATGGTGCATGAGGTAATGATAGGTTTTTAACCCTTGAAACAACATAAACACAAAGAATGAATCCAAAAAGATAACCTGCTGTTGGCCCCATAAAGTGATGAAATCCCCCAGATCCGTGTGCTAAAACAGGAAGGCCAATAGCGCCTGCGCAAAGATAAGTAAATACAGAGAGAATAGCCAGACGTGTGTTATGCATCAGCCCAATAAGGCAAAGTGCTGCGGGTTGAGCAGTCAAGGGAACAGGTGCAAAAGGAATGCACGCTTGCGCTGATACGGCTAGCAATGCTGATGAAAGTAAAATAGTTGCATGCACCTGTACAGTGCTATTATTAATAGATATATGATTCATAATGTAATCCTGTGGCATTATTGCATATTCTTTCAAAGTCTGTAAACCGGAAATGTATATAGAATGCTGGGACATGGAGGAATCAAAAGAAAGAAACATACATTTATTCTTGTGTGCAGAATTTCTGTCTGTGTGTGAAATAGAGCTAATTCTGAATACTACCCTGGGGCATCTGCATGCTTTTTTGAGTCTGGACGCCGGATTGCAGGGTGAGTGATGCAAGCTTTGTTGAATGACTTTAGTTATATGATCATACATGTGCTATAATTATACGAGTTAGTTCAGGAGCTGTTATGAAGGTTTTACCATCCAATTTACGCATTGGAAACGTTGTGAAAGAAAACAACAAACTATGGTCTGTTGTGCGTATGCAGCACACACAACCTGGTAAGGGAGGAGCGTACTTTCAAGTGGAGCTCCGTGGCGTTCTTGATCAAACAAAGCAGATTAAGCGTATTCGCTCTAGTGAAGAAATGGAGCGTGCTATTTTGGATGAACGTCAAGCCACATTTGTGTACCGGGATGGAGAAGGTTATGTTTTTATGGATCAAGAATCCTTCGAACAAACGACTGTGCCAGAGGTGTATCTAGGGGATGCAAAGATCTTCGTTAAAGAAGGTATGATTGTAACGCTAACGCTTTATGAGGGAGAAATTGTGAGTGTTGTGCTTCCCAGCAGTATTCAGGTTATTGTGAAAGAAGCCGATGCTGTCGTGAAAGGGCAAACAGCGGCCAGCTCTTATAAAAATTCTGTTCTTGAAAATGGCGTAAATATTAAAGTCCCCCCACATATAGAGGCAGGTGCAGCGATTCTGGTCAATCCTAATACCTGCGAATACTTAGAAAAAGCTAAATAAAATAAATGACAAAAAAAGCAACAAATACAATCATTGCGGAGTTGCATCCGCTTATTATTAAAATCAGCGCTCACATTAAACGTGATTACTCTGAAATAATCAGTTTACAAAAAGACACATCACGACCATTTGATTTTGCTAGCAAAACTATGATGATTGTGGAGAAAATCATTGAACGTCACCAGTCAGAAGCTGCGTTGCCGTTTGCTTTCATGTCTTCTAAACAGTGGCGTGAGTGCTCAGATCCACCACGCTACACATGCGTTGTGACGCTTCAGGGAATGCATAACTTTATGCGTGGATTGCCTTTTTTCTCTGTTATTATGCGTATTTTCTACAAAGATACGTTAGATCATACTATTATTTTTGAGCCTATTGGTGATGTATTGCTGGGAGCTAAAGATGGTGGATCATGCCAAATCTTTAAGGGGTCACGTGTTGAACCAGGTTTGCCCGAAAACGAATCACCACATTACATTTGGGAGGCGCCTTTTCCACCTATGACAGAAGGTGTGGGGCGTGTGTACAGCATACACGATACAGCAACGGCCGTTTCTTATGTGGCTACGGCTCGTATGCGCGCTGCTGTGGTTTTGGGCGATACTCTGCACACAGAAATGTTATCCATCCTCAGAGCATCCCACAATGATGTGCGAAACGTTAAAAAATACACAATTTTTGGTGAAGAAGCGTTTGTGGATGCTCTTGCAAAATATATCCGACCTTTTGCAAAAGAGGAAGAGATACTTGAAGAAGAGGCCGAAGCGGCTGCGGCAGAAGCCGCAGCTTTAGCAGAAGCAGCCTTGGAATCAGACAGCTCAGAAGAGCCTGTGAGCGCTGAGAGTGTAAGCGCCGATGAAGCGTTAGAAAGCACAGAAGCAACAGAAGTTGTTTTACAAGAAGAAAGCTCGACAGATCTTACAAGCACTGATGACGTTATCCAAAGCCAAGAAAATAGTGATGAAGAATTAAAATCTTCAGAAGAAACAGCAGTAGGCTTACAAGAAGAGCCACAAGAAGACTTTTTAGTATCTTCAGAGAGTGATGATGTAGCATTGCTTGAGGTTCAAGAGCAGAACGCAAACGAAGATGCGGATCCAAAAGCGAGACAAGAAGGTGTGAAACGCCCTTTTTCTGATAAATCTTTTAACCAAAGAGGCGAAGATCGTAGTCATGCTTCAGATGATCGTCGCGGCTCCTTTAGAAGAGGCCCTGGAGGCGGAGAAAGAAGAGGGTTTTCATCAAGAGCAGAAGGCGGAGAGCGTCGCGGATCCTTTAGTAGAGGCCCTGGAGGCGGAGAAAGAAGAGGATTTTCATCAAGATCAGAAGGCGGAGAGCGTCGTAGTTCCTTTGGGAGAGGTCCTGGAGGCGGAGAGAGAAGAGGATTTTCACCAAGATCAGAAGATGGAGAGCGCCGCAGTTCCTTTAGTCGAGGTCCTGGAAGCGGAGAAAGAAGAGGGTTTTCACCAAGATCCGAAGGTGGAGAGCGCCGTAGCTCCTTTAGTAGAGGTCCTGGAGGCGGAGAAAGAAGAGGGTTTTCACCAAGATCCGAAGGTGGAGAGCGCCGTAGCTCCTTTAGTAGAGGTCCTGGAGGCGGAGAAAGAAGAGGGTTTTCACCAAGATCCGAAGGTGGAGAGCGTCGTAGTTTTGCAGACAAGCCAGCGCGTGAAGAGCGCTCTATCTTAAAACTTAAAAAAGTTTTAGAGTAGAGTAAAGTTATTTTTTCTGATGTAGTTTGTTAAAATAAACAACGGTGATAAAATAACGCATGTTATTTATATTATTATTTTTTAGCTGTTTTCATATTTATGGAGCTTATGAGCTCCCTGTAGAAGAAAAAGAGCGCTGGTGTTACAGACTCCAAAATTGATTGATGATCACAGAAGCGCTCTAAATTCATACTTCAGTCGTTTAAAGCAGTATGATGAGTGTAATATTGAGGAATTACAACAGTTTTCAGGCAGAATAATATATATGCTTGCTAGCAGAGCGCCCGCGGAAGATCCTGATGATGAAACTTTTCCGAATATACACAAACTAGCTTCATATTGCTATGACATATCCAGATTGCTTGATAAGCTCAATGGATATAAGGAAGACGTTCCTTTGTCTCATGGGGACTTTGTCTTTTGCTTTAAAAAATTCTTGTGCTGTATAGAGTATTGCTGCAAAAAAAGAGCCATCTCAAGCTGTCGATGAATGTATTAGCTATCTTGTGAGCTACGATACCATGGCTTCATACTTTAGATTCCTACATTAGGCTGGATATAAATGTATTGACTTTACTCTTGCATACGACGGTATAGGTATGCTAAATTGCTTCTTCTCGCTTATTGCGTGAAAGAGATGAAATTAAAGAAGAGAAAGCATAGACAAACTCAGTCACATATATTAGTACGGAAAACCTAGTAACTAATTATATTTTATAATCACCGATGATACTGTGCTTCATATAGCTAGTGGAAAGCCCAGTGCGTGAAGAGCGCTCTATCCTGAAACTGCAACAGTCTTAGATTATGGACAATTTTTTTTGCAAAAAAAGTGCCGCTGGTGTACAGATTTGGAGGAAACATCCTACTCAAAACCCGATGTTCATCAAGGATATGTTTTTTTTGCGCACTCTTAGACTTTGAGCTCTCAATAACTAACTTTTTTTACAAAATAAATGGTATCCTTGCTGGAGGATTGCTGATGCTACTTTTGATACTACTTTTTTTAACCTGTGTGCATACCCATATCGACACACTTAAAGCCGCTGTGAAAGAGGTGTATTTGATGAGTGGGGAATCTGCACAAACAGGAGAAGGCACTCCTATCATGTTAGAATGGGAACAATCTACTCTCAAAAATATTCTCGAGCATCTCACACCTGCTAAATATATGAAAATGAACAGCACTGATCAATTGCAGAGTGTTGCAACACCAATCAAAATTGTTTTGGGTAAGTTTTACAGAACAAAACACCATGCTTTTTTTTCAGAAGATCTGGATGCGCAATTTCGATCTGATACTCAAATATTCCCAAGCGAAAAGGTAATGCTTTATAAGGTTGATCTTTCTTTAGAGATTTTATATTGGGCATTGCATTTATTGTATGTGAAAGTGCTAACAGTTGAGATATTCCCTGAATCCAATCGCGAAAGCAGTATAGGTGCATATCAATATCTCTTTGAATCTTTGCGCCATTACTGTTTGGGCAATAAGAATAAAGCTGAGGAAGCATATAGCCATTTTTTACCTCTTGTACGAAATTTGCCTTGAGTTAGAATGCTTTTAAGAAGAAACACTATCTAAAAAAGATATTTTAAAGCGCATCAAAGATAGAAATTATTCTGTAATGAATAATTGGGAATAAAGGCCGCTTTAGATATCGTTAAGAATAAACTTAATGTTTTTAGATAAGAATATATGGCTATAGAGCGAAGGATTTATGCAAGGAGAATGGTAGTTATTGAGTTTGATTAGTTTCATCTTGATATGAGAACTTCTTTTTTAACGTTGGGTGTGAGGAGGGTGATTTCCAACCATCGGGATATTTTGCTCATTGTTGATAGAGTGATGCGATGGTACCATGAAAAATGGTGTTTTTATTATGCTTAATCTGTTTGTGTGCTTATGGATTTTTGGAAGGATGCGATGAGGAGGCACCCTTGCTGCACCAGAGGGCATTC
>MPNG01000030.1 GCA_002238905.1 Alphaproteobacteria bacterium bin98
GATATATGCGTAGAAAAACTAGACATTGTCGTGTATATGTAATACGATCAACATGTGATAAATATATTTGATTTACGAAAATTAGGAAAGTGTTTTCTCTTTTTGGTATTTGTTCTGCACAGTGCCACAGAGCAAGATAGGAAGCCCTGGAGGCCTTGGGAGTATTGTGATGAAGATTTGCAATCTCAATTTCAAGGTGTGATCCATCCGAATGAGGGGGCTGTGCTTGCGCCTTTACCCAGACCTACGTTTGGGCTTCCACCTACACTAGCGCCTTTACCCACACCTATGCCAGAGCCCTTCTTTACACTAGATCCTTTCCCTGATTGTTTAGCGCACTACCCATATATGAATCAGTTTAAACGCGTGGAGTGGTATGAATCGATTAAGATCATCAAGGCACAAGGCTATGATGCATCCAACGATCTTTATAAAGTATTGCTTGCAGATCTTACAAATATGCAGCAAAGAGAATATCGGTTTGATACAGAGCGAAAAAAAGGTGGAGTGCCGAATGCCAACCGAGTCCTGCGAAGCGTTCTGCTTGATCGCATCCTCGCGGAGAAGAGCTCTCTGTTGCAAGATAAAAAATTGAATGAACTCCGAGTCATTTTATCGGCGAAGCAAGCCCTTTTGCACAATAGAAGATTGGCAGTATTTGATCGCCTTCTCTTGGAGAAGGAAGATATGCTTACATATGAGCAAGATGAGCAAGAATTGGCTGACAAAATAAAGCAAGCAAAAGACGCGGTAAAAATAAGCATCCTTATACGTTATAACAATTGCGTTGCACAAGAAAAAGCAGAAGTAGCCAAGTTAGCAGACGAGGGAAGTAACCAATCACTCCTTGAGCATTATAAGGTGTTGGTTGATGCAGAAAAAGCTGAGCGTAAAAGGGTAGAGGCAATGCGTGATACAGATAGAATGAAGAGGAAGAGACTTAGGGAAAACAAAACACAAAGCATACTACAAGAGAGATCTCAAGCAGAAGAAAGTAGTGTTACAATTAGATCTGCTGGTCTTCCAGATGTTGAGATAGATCAGGATGGTTCTCCCATCACTTCTTCTGCGGAAAAGAGGAAGTGTGTGAGAGCCGAGACTGGCGAAGTTGTGGGGGGGGAGATCGACAATACAAGAAAGAGGAATGATACAGAGAGGTTGCGTTAAGCACTAAAAAGAAGCGAATCTTAGATCAATGAGGAAGAACGCCACCAGTTGAGGCATGCTTATTTTCCTCAGAAGATAGCCTATAGATACATTACTTTTGTTGTGAAAATTTGCTAAAATATATCCAAATGCATAATATATTTTTTCATGGGTTGCGCTATCCTATCTGCTTAGCTCACAGGGAAATTAGCTTTCACAAATAAAATATTTTTCGTATGACAAAGGTTGTGTGGGAAAAGAAACACTTACCAAATGAAATCGCATACTCTGTATTTGTCGAAGCGCATGTAAACTCAGTTATTACAAATCAAACATCTCTGTCATTGAGAGGTTGACCTGTCATAGGATTTAGTGCAAGTGTTGGGGCTCGCGCCGCGTCCTGTCCCAAGATGAGCGTACGTACTGGCGCCTTACTGATTCTTGATGGAGCCTTTCTACTTCTTGATGGCGGTATCTTTCTTCCGCCTCTTCCCAGCGGCGCCTTGCTTCATCATCTGGCGGGTTAGGTACTGCTTCCTGCCCTCCTGCTTCATCGGGTTGCCGGTGGCGTTTTGATTGACCATGTTGCGGGAGGTGTGCGTATGCTTCTCTCTGTATTGCGTCTAGCACTATAAGCATTTTCGAAGCTTTTTTCTGATTGCTGTACCACATGATGCATTTCATCTTGCATATTATCAAATGTAGCCCCTATTTCTTTTAGTCTGAGCGTCACTATCATTTGAACATTCTTTGGTATATAACGAATTTGACACACTTTTGTCTCTGCATCTATCATCCTATCAATCCCATTCTTTATAGCCTCAAATACGCTGCCATATGGGTGATAATTTTGGATGCTCTTGGGGATTTGGATGTTTCAGGAAGAGTCATCGAGTGTGTTGGCTGGCTTGTATCTAAAGGAGGCGACTCAAGAGGTGAAAAATGATGGGCCTCCCAATAATCTGTATTCTCTATCTTGCTTGCGCCGTGTAGAATCAGCGCACACAACAGTAATAATATTTTTATATAAATTATAGTTACCATAACAAGTTATAGCTAGCTTTTTAAACATATCAATTCCATGTATATTTGGTATGCTATATTTTTTTTCGAGAAGAATGCTTAGTTAGCAAACTTGTACATCAAACGCCGAGGCATTAAAGCCCTTTAAGTGTTATAGGGTGTTGGTTGCAGCAGAAAAATCTGAGATTCAAATGATAGAGACAATGCGTGCGCACGATAGAAGTCGACAGAAGGATGACTGGAAAAAAGTTAGTGCATCATTGATGCAGTTCCTGCAGAATACAAGAGATCGCACACAGGAAGGGCGCCAATGCTTTAAGAAAGGCAGAATCTATTTGTGGTGTGCAAAAGGATCGGTATTAAGTACAGATAAACCAATAGATTATTGACAACAACAAATAGTATCACGCAGCACTTTCGCTAAACGCCGCAATTTTTGCAGAAGCAAAATGTGAGATAAGCGGCTTACCTTTGCTCTTTCTTCCTTTTTCTTATCTTCTGTTAGATGGCTCCACGATGTTTGTAAGCCATGTTGCTCTTTTGCTTGCTCTTCTGTTATCCGCGATGTTTGTAAGCCATGTTGCTCTTTTGCTTGCTCTTCTGTTATCCGCGATGTTTGTAAGCGGTGTTGATCCTTTTCCTTTGCCGTATCTTCTTTTATTTCCTTCCACCATGTTTGTAAGCGATGTTGCTCCTTTTTCTTCTCTTCTGTTAGATGGCTCCACCATGTTTGTAAGCCATGTTGCGCACTCATCTTTTGAATGATATTTTGCATATCATCACAGGTAAGATAGTTTCGTGTTAGCTCTTTTTGAGCAATGGTATTATCTGACAGATCAAACGTAAACATTTCTTTGTTTTCAGCCACCATTCGTTTCATGTAAATGTGCAGGTAAAAGTGGTGTTTCATAAGAAAAAGAGCTGTGCTTTCCTTTTCATCGCCTGATGCTGCGCTATGTAGAATAAAGGCAGATAATAGCAAGAATCTTTGTAGATAAATTATATTGAACACATTAAATCATATATGGTACTTAAAAGTATATCAATGTATATTTTGGTATTATTTTTTCTCTGTGCAGGTATACAGATATTTAATTTGCATTTTTCTCTCAATAAGAATCTATTTTCAAAGATGTGTGATAAAATATAGTTATGATTAGTATCTTTTGTTTACGAATATTATTTCTATTATTTATGTTTGTTCTGCCTGCTGCTGATTCAGGCAGAGAAGAGCAAGATCCACAAAAGACTGAGGCGATTAGGCTTTGCCGGTTATTCTCTTTTGAATTAGCAAGAGAGAATTGGATGAAGTCTGTTGTTCGTGCGCATCTTTGGGTATTTCCACAAGTTACTTTTGCAGCAGAGCAGGAGATACAGCATTTTCGATATTATGCGATCTCCGATCAAGTAGAGAATCCTTCACAAACATATTTTTTTCTTTGTCTTCTTAGGATATTTCCGCAAGTTATTTTTGAAAAATCTCAAGGCGTAAGGGGTGTGCAAGCGCTTGCAGTGCTCCAGCAAGCACAGTTCGAAAATAAGACAGTGAATGAAGCATTGATCGTGCAGATTCATCAAACAAAGGCACTGCGCATGAGAGATCGTTATGCCGTGCTGGACCTCCTCCTCCATGAGCGGCGCAATATTCTTCAAAATTCTGTTATATCGACAGATGTTGTGGTTTTGCTAACGGCATTGAACCTTGAGAATAGTAGGCTCTCCTCTCTTCGTCAGAGTGAGATGAATAATTCAAGAAATTACTCTCAACGCAAGAAGTCACGCCAGGAGAAAAAGTAGAATAAATGTAATATTAGATATTACTTTTCTTTTCGCACATCCATATTTTTAATCGCATCTATCAATCTCTTGCCAAGCAGACACTTTTTTTCTTCTTTGCGGCTTCATCACTTGCATTGCCTTTTGCAATGCAGCAGCGCCCATGCCAAGTGTTTCTTGTATTTTAATCCAAAAAGTGTCCTTGAAGGTCGTACTTTTGTGCATTATGTCCTCTTGCATGCTGTGACTTTTCAGCACATCTTCTACGCTTTGTGGGAGGGTAGGTTACTCTTTCTATTGCGTCAGTATCCTCTGATTGTGTACATCTTGTGCTCGTGCATTAGGTCTGGATGGATCTTTTGTGAGATCAAAAACGGATGCAGAGGGAAGCCTTTCTTATGCTGTGAACAGACTTTGCTCTACAAAGATCTCATCCATAGGGGAAGTTCTTTTTTGTTCCACTGCAGGACTCTTGCTCCATAATGCGCTGTATAGAGAAAATGTAAACAATAGTAACAATCTAGGTATGTAAATGATATTTATCATCTATGGTATTTTAGAAAATTTTAACAATTAAAGAAAGAAATTTATATCTATATTTTTTTCATGATACACACTCCTCAAATGTGAATCACAGAGCAACTAAGTCGACCTAAAAAATCAATTACGGTATATTTTTTTATTGTTATATATAGTACGAGACTATGTCTGCTTTGATCCTATTGCGATAACTCAAATCGCTTTGTTTTCCTGCATTTATGTTTCTCTTGAAAAGAGTGCTAGTGAGTTAGATATAGCTATTGTTAATTGTTTTTGTTGATCAAAACTGCTAATATACGTTTATTATGATCAAGATATTTTGTATACAAAGATTATTACTGTTGTGTGCGTTTGTGCTGCACAGCGCATCTTCTCAAGATGAGTTAAGTGGATCCTTCGATAGGGAGGGGCATCAGTGGGAGGAATCGGAAAAATTGTGGTCTGTTCTCTCCTTTTTGTCTGCAAACAGAAGAAGTCCTGTTTGCGACAAGCCACCGACGCCATGGGACCATGAGGCAAGTATAGTTGATAGAGTTGAATCTTCCGCTGATTCTTCACCGGATGTGCATCCGACAAGGGTGAGCGAACGGCTCGCTCAGAAGAGGAAAGCATCTAGAGATAGTTTGACTGCAGATGATGAAAGTGCTCATTTTTCTAAAAGAAGAAAAAGCAAAGGCCAAAGCGCAATAAAAAGCATCTGTCCTGCTTGCAAAAATTCAGAGACGAAATTGGAAAGTGTGGCAAGTATAGTTGATAGATTTTTGGAACCTTTCTCTAATTCTTCACCTGCTGTGTATCCGACAGTTGTGCATCCGACAAGGGTGAGTGCACGGATCAATCAGAAGCTGAAAGCGTCTGAAAATAGTTTGATTGAAGATGATGAAAGTTCTCAAGAAGAAAGATGCGATCAGGAATCAAAGAGACAAAAAAAGTTTGCTATACGTTTGATCCTCCAGGAAGGGGCAGAAGCGAAACACACGATACCACAAGAACTGCTAGAGAACGTTACTCAGATATATGCAAATAGAAAGATAAGAAAGCAAAAGGAAATAATTGCGCAGGAGATGCAAAAGAAACATGCTTGCCAGAACAAAAAAAAATCAATGCGCAATGAAATGAGAGCTATCCTGAAAGCAGCAAAAGCAAAATCATCTTGTATATATATTGAGGCAGCATGGATGTGTGAGCATCAGAAGTTGGAGAGCTATTGCGAGAGGGATAGAGTGCGCTTGAAAGCTTTGAGAGATGGCAGAAAGAGAATTGATTGTGAGGCACTGATAGCAAAATTTAAAGAAGAATTAAAACCAATGCTGCCAACGGGGCAATATTCCACATTCAGTGAGAGTATGGGCCAATTTTCAGCAGATTTTCGATCCCAGTATGATGCAGTTGCAGAGGGCGATCAACCTATTTTGATGGCGCAGCTGAATCAGATAGGGAGTGGGATGCTTTACCAATACCGTAAAACTCACCCTGCAAAGCAATAATAACTCTTTTCTGTTAATGATGTGATTTTCATTTGTAGTATTTTCCTCTTCCTGCTGTCTGGGTTCTGATGCAGTTAAAAGGTTTTTCTCTGCGCACGTAGTTCTGCATATGCGTCAGATATAGAAAGAAAAACATGCGTAGGAAGTTATTATTAAAAGTATATAGTTAATACAAAGATATTTTATTTGTGATGATTTGCCTTTCTTAATAAGATAGGTCAACCTCATTGGAGATGTGTTTCTTTTTTTGTATTAAATGCTGTTTCCGAGCATCATGATTGTTTAAAAAAAGCACAAAAGGTATAGCCATACTTTCTAGAATTTGTTAGAGATTGGTTGAATGATCAATATAGTTTACATACAAAGATTCTTGTTGTTGTGTGCACTTGTTCTGCACAGCGCAGGAAAAGAATAGGCACCTTTAGAGGAGCTAAATGCTTTACACACAATTAGAAAATAAAGCACTCCTGCACCTGATTCTGTGCAAAAAAGGGAAAATATGATCAAGCCCAATTCTGGTATATTTTTTCTTCCAGAGGGCCGTATGACTGAAAACACCGATGGTTACTCCTTGGATCTTGGAGGTAAAAGCGATCCTAATTCTGAAAGAACTCCTGATAATGGGGCAGAAGAAAACGATGGTTTCTTCGATTTCAATTTTCTCTCGCTTTCTTTTTCTTTTTTTATATGTTCTGTCCATTTTGCTACACTCTGATTGCGTTGAAGCATTATGCGAAGAAGGTTGATTTCATTTGGAGTCAGGCGCGCTTGTGAATGCTTTGTCTTCTGAGAGTTGCTGGTTTTCCAGTGTGCAGGACTCTGGCCGGCGCGCTTGAGGATCGATTGTTGATTCAGCAGTGCTCTTTCACGTGTATCACGATCTATCTTATTTTGTAAATTCTGCATCTCACGTGAGTATGTACTCATACCCCTTTGTTTGCACGAATGCGCTCGATAGAGAAATTGCTTTTTGTTAAGGGCAATTCTGTATCGCAGGAACTCGCATTTCTGTCCTTCATTATGCAATTTTTTTAAACGAGCGCTCCCTTTTACGCCTTCTGGCTCTAGACTCTGTGTTTCAACTGGTTTAGGGAGTGTGGTGAAATCTCTTATGGGTGCAGCTAATGTCTCCTCAACAAAGGGTGAAGCTAATGTCTCCTCAACAAAGGGTGAAGCAAAATGATCTTCCTGCTTTGAAGGGAAGTGATCGATGGATAGAGAAGTCCATTCTGTTAAAAGAGGATAAGAAGAAGTCGTATTCCTAGGAAAAGGAATGGCTGCACTCGACAATAAAGGATCATCTGTCCCTGATGCGCTGTATAGAGCAAATGTCAATAATAGGAATAATTGAGGTATGTAAATTATCTTTATCATCTATGGTATTTTAGCAAATTTTAACAATGAGATAAATTTATATCTCTATTTTTCTCATGACAAAATCTCATCTGCCACTATATCATCAAGCGTAAACCCTTCTTTTTTTATATATCGATTTATTATTTCCAGATATCATCTGACATATTATCAAATGTAAACTGCGCTTCTCCATTTTGCTTTACTGCTATCTACTTGACTATATAATGCAGTATATGCCAGTGGTCTTTGACTGTCTTGAGGAGAGTAGACTTTCTTTTCATCGTATCTCGGATTTTTTGTTTTGATGTTTTCTATTTGCTCATGTAGCGTCTGACTCTTGGGCATCAGTTGCTTGATTGTTATATTTTATTTTTTCTATCGCAACACTAGCAATTTTGTGGCACGTTTTTATTACTCTCGAATCGCGCATGCTAAATAGATATCAATTTCTTCATTGTTAAAATTTGCTAAAATACCATAGATGATAAATGTAGTTTACGTACTTAGATTACTCCTATTGTGCACATTTGCTCTATACAGCGCATTATTTGGTTCTGCAGTGAAGCAAGAAATCTCTTCTCCTACGGAGGATAGTGCTGTTGCAACAAAATGGATTGCTTTAGGGAGAGAGCTGTTCACTCGAGATGACTATAGTGTGCTTCATAGACTAGAGCAAGCTGTAGAACAACCAGAAGATTCTGACGCAACAAAAAATGATCTGGCCAGAATAGGAACTAAAGGCGCTGAGAAAGCAGTGTTCAAAGATGATTTTGTTCGTTCATTCTTTACTTGTCCTCAGACCTCTTCTTCTGTGAATAGAAAGCGTGTACCCACATCTTCTGATTCTGGCGCTGAAAACAACAAATGCTCTCGTAGTGCAGAGTTATAATGCACTACGAGATATTGACTCAAGCACACTTGCTGAGAAGACACAAAACCCTACTCGTTCTGTGATGCCAAAGCGCAGCAAGGGAAAGAGTCAAACCATCCTCAAAAATCATAGGTTTTCTTGCAAATCGAAGCACACAAGAAGCCATAATACACAAAAAGTCTAGATTCAAGAATACTTTTTGTTTTGAAATGCGAAAAACAGTTGATGTATGTGATTTTGCATTAGCAAGAGGGCATTCAAAGCCGCAAAAACAATGTCTTCTAAGATATGATATATGCGATTAAAAAAAGATGGATATGATAAAAAGCAAACAAGCAAAAATAGCACGCGTCCTAAGCGACTCTATTATAAAAGCAATGACGAGAGTATAGCCTCTGAATCCATGAGAAGGCATTCATTTTCTTATGGAGAGAAAATAGTGAATAGAAAATTAGCTGCATTTGAGGTGTGCTTATTTGCTTGAGAAGGAAGATAGGGTGTGTATAATTGCTTTTATTGTTAAATATTGCTAGACTGTGTTCAAATGATTACTAATATACTTTTTCTGTTGTGTGTGTTTGTGTTGCGTAGCGCTCAGCCGATCCAGGCAGAATATTCACCGCGTTGTTTATATGTGATACCTGCGTTTGTATGCTATTATCCATCTCAGACGGATCCGGATTCTGTTGTGCAAAAAGCGTCTGGCGGTGGGGCAGGATTGATAGATATTTGTGCGCCAGCGAACCCTAAACGTAATAAACGTAATATTAGAATTTGTGCGCCAGCGAATCCTAAACGTAATATTAGAATTTGTGCGCCAGCGAATCCTAAACGTAACATTAGACGTACACTTAGTAAAGAGGAGGAGCACTTTTTGAATTGTCTATGGTATAAACATTTTCCGGCTGATGCGCTAAACGATACATGCATCGAGCGTTTTGCATCGATTGCTGTCATCAAGGAAACTGCATTTGATGATCAATGGAGACCGACGGATTCGCAGGAGGCTCCGACCGCCATCAAGGAAACTGCATTTGATGATCAATGGAGACAGACGGATTCGCAGGAGGCTCCGACCGCTTATCAAAAACTGCTAACGGATCTTGAAGGTATGCCGGATCGGATGCATCAGTGTGATAGAGAAAAACACAAAAAACGGAGAGGAACGCTAGACAGGCCGCTGACTGTTCAGAGTTTAGGTCGCTATGAAATGATTGATTGCCTCTTGTTGGCAGAAAAAAATCTTCCTGCAGAAGCTTCAGAAAAAGCTCGGACAGTATTGGAGCGCGCATTGTGCACTGAGTATGGTTGGATATTAACGCAGCGCAGGCTAGAGCGGGTTAAGAAGCAAGTATCGAGGGAGAGTAATAAAACATCGCAAAGTGCGGAAGCAAGCCAACAAGGGGTCGCTTCCAAAGGTTATGAGTTTGAAAAAGATGATTTTGGACAACATGTAGAGGCGGCGGTGGCGCGCCCTTCCCGTGCTAATTCTAATAGTTCATCTTCTAATAGTTCATCTTTTCGGGATAATGTAGGAAGTCAGGAATATTTTTGCCAAGAGGATGAAGTGGGCGAAGATGTTCCGTTAGTTATTGAACCACCATTTGAGGACATAGCAATGCCCGTATCTCAAGATGCTGAAAAACAACCAAATCCTCAAGACAAAAAATTCCCTTTCACACAAGAGTATGCTGCGCAATATGCAAGGATACGTGAAGTTTCACAACCAAAACGGCCTTGTTATTAATGCAAATGAGCCGAGGGTGAGAAATTTCACTATGAGCAATAGTTTCGGAAAAGGCCAATGTAATGTCGCACAAGAAGGTAAACCCGCAACGCGGTGCGCGCGCTGTATTATTTAAAGAGTATGCACAAGTAATTAGCGCGTCAGTGAGCAAGAATATATAAGCTCTTAAAGAAGCAGTGAGAGTTTAGACTGAGAAAAACTCTTAATTAAAAAAAGATATACATGCATGGCCATATTTTTTTTAAACTTTGTCCATTATATTCATCATTTAACTGTATTTTAGAAATTTGCATAAGCAGAGCACTTTATGTCTAGCATGCCTATCTTTTTTGGCAGAAACATTCAATATAGGAAAATAAATACGCCAGGATTGATTCTATCTTATATGTGTAGATGAGACATGAAAACTAAGTCGTCCTAAAAATAAATTGTGGTATATGTTTGCATTGTTATATATAGGACCTTATGTCTGCTTTGATCATATTTAGACAACTGAAATCGTTTGATTTTCCTGCATCTATGTTTCTCTGTTTCTCTTAAAAAGAGTGCTAGTTAGTGAGATGTATTATAAGTTGTTTGTGCTGTTAAAGTTTGATAAAATTTTAATATGATATCTCTATTTTATATACAAATATTATTATTGTTGAGTGTGCTTGTTCTTCACAGCGCACAGCCTCCCAGTGAACAGAATCCTGCAGGACCATCTGATCTTGGGCATCCTTTGCAATTTGGTTCGATTTTATTGCCTGACTCTGCGAGTCCATCTGCTATTATGGATCCCTGGTTATTTTCCAATTCTACAGGATTCTCAGAATTGTCTACCGCTTTACATTTGAGTGATGAGATTAAAGCGCAAGCGTTGGGTACAGTATCTGTGTCGAGTGATACTGCGATGAGAACTTTAAGTCAGCATCCTAAAGCAGTGCAATCGCGAGAATTGCGCACTGAGATAAGAAACAGTTGTTGCGGCGACGATATCCAAAAGAAGAAATGGGCTGTGGATTATGACGCACGTATCAAGCGAGCCCAACGCGAGCGTGATAAGCGGCGCACAGATATGAGTCATTTATTGAAAAAAATCAAAGAGAAAGCAGAGCCAGAAGGGGGTGAAAGTGAGATGACTTGGTCGGATGCTTTTTCTAGTGTTAAGGATTCTTTTGATGAAGGTTTGTCACAGAAATTAGAAACATTAGTGGCAGAAGCATTGGCAAAAAAAGTGATAGAGCGCGTGCAAATAGAAATGGAGAAACCAGTTAATGCAGCAGTGCTCACGGAAGTGGGAGATCCAACGGCATGCACAGTGAAAGAAAAAGTGGCAGCAATGCTCAAGAAGACAAAGAAGGATTTGATACGTGAGGAAGTGAGCGCACAAATGGGGGGGAAGAAGACCGAAAGGGATCTGATACATGAGGGTACACCTACATCTCATCTTGGGAAGGAAGATAAGAGGGGAAAAGATAAGCGCATGCATAGTCAAGAGAGCAGTGACAAGAAGCGCTGTAAAAAAAATTCTGATGCACAAAAGGTTGACGATTCTGTGCAGAGAGCTGTAAAAGTGTTGCAAGCATTGGTAAACACAGCGAAAGAACATGTGAAGCAAGACAGAGAGGATCTGCGTGAGGAGGTGCTGAAATGTCAATTTCAGAAAGTAAAGAAGAGGTCCGAAGATAAGAGAGGTAGGAAAAGGGTTAAAAAGAGGAGTGCACGTGTTCTGTGTAGCTCTGGCTCTGACGATCTAGATATAGATGGCTTGGTTATGGATAATAGTTTTATGGGTGAAGAGATTCCTGTATCTGGTCTGTCGACTTATCCTCTTTTATCTATTGGTGCGGATGAAATATTCCTGGATATAGCATTGGATCCGGCTCTATGGAGTGCAACGGATGAGTTGGCTGTGCAGCAAGGTTCCGCAACAGGTGAGTGAATGGGGCAGAAATGTGTGGCTATATATCAAACAGCCTCCTTTCTTGTTATATCTGCCAAAAAGTCATCTTTGCTCTAAATTATACAATTTGAGGATATATTGATTTAAAAAAAATTATGGCAGGCAGATTGTTTTGCATATCGATAAATTTGTGTAGTGTGATCTATT
>MPNG01000031.1 GCA_002238905.1 Alphaproteobacteria bacterium bin98
GATATATGCGTAGAAAAACTAGACATTGTCGTGTATATGTAATACGATCAACATGTGATAAATATATTTGATTTACGAAAATTAGGAAAGTGTTTTCTCTTTTTGGTATTTGTTCTGCACAGTGCCAAAGAGCAAGATAGGAAGCCCTGGAGGCCTTGGGAGTATTGTGATGAAGATTTGCAATCTCAATTTCAAGGTGTGATCCATCCGAATGAGGGGGCTGTGCTTGCGCCTTTACCCAGACCTACACTAGCGCCTTTACCCAGACCTACGTTTGGGCTTCCACCTACACTAGCGCCTTTACCCAGACCTACGTTTGGGCTTCCACCTACACTAGCGCCTTTATCCAGACCTATGTTTGTGTTTCCTACACTAGCGCTTTTACCCACACCTATGCCAGAGCCCTTCTCTACACTAGATCCTTTCCCTGATTGTTTAGCGCACTACCCATATATGAATCAGTCTAAACGCGTGGAGTGGTATGAATCGATTAAGATCATCAAGGCACAAGGCTATGATGAATCCAACGATCTTTATAAAGCATTGCTTGCAGATCTTATAAATATGCAGCAAAGAGAATATTGGTTTGATGCAGAGCGAAAGAAAGGTGGAGTGCCGAATGCCAACCGAGTCCTGCGAAGCGTTCTGCTTGATCGCATCCTCGCGGAGAAGAGCTCTCTGTTGCAAGATGATCCAAAATTGGCAAAACTTGATCGCATCCTCGCGGAGAAGGCGCGTCTATGTAAAAATAATCCACAATTTCAGAAAAAAGAACAGGCAGAAGAAGCAAAACAAGATGTGACACCAGAAAACCAAGCACTCCTTGAGGATTATAAGAGGTTGATTGAAAAAGAAAAACAAGAGCTGACAGAAAAAAACAAACAAAAACTTGATCATTATATGGTGTTGGTTGAAGCAGTAGAGGCTGAGGATAACAGGAGAGAGACAATACGTGCGAAAGATAGAGAGAGAGATAAAACGAGGCGTGATAAAGAGAGACTGAGAGCTAAAGCTGGGCGCCTTAAACGCAATAAACCACCAGGGGGATCTGAAAAAGAAGTAAGTAGTATTGCAAGCACACCTGCTGATCCTGCAGATGTTGAGATAGATAAGGATGGTGCTCCAACCACTTTTTCCGCTGAGGCTCTATTGAATGAAGAGTGCGCCATACCCAAGCATAAAAAGTTAAGGAATCTTCCGTCACAAAAATAGATAGGTGTGGGACTCGCTCTCGATATATATTGTTCTCATGTGTATGTAGTGAAGGCATGCGCGCCTTTTTTTACCTGTTTTCTCTTGGTGTATTGCAAGAACTCGTCTAAATGAGAGAGGAGCCACTTGTTGCTTGATTGTCAGAATGCGCGAAGTAGAGTGTATAGTTCAGGCAACTTCAGAGAAGATTTTTGAGAATGAATATCCCACAACCCTATGGAGAGTGCTGGTTGTGTATTGAGGTGACTCAATCTCTGAATTGGCGCAAAAAAGGTATCACCCACTTGAACGGATTAAGTGATAAGCGTCTTTCTTCCTCTGCATTGTGATCTTGAAAAAGTGCCAATGCCTGTTTTACAAGTGCTAATTCCTGTTTCGTCTCCTTGATTGCCTGTCCCGCCTCCTTGATTGCCTGTCTCGCCTCCTCGAGGGCTCCTTTTGATTTTGTAATTACTGTAGCACGATCTATCATAGGAGTAGCAACTCCTTGCCAAGATAGTGTCTCATCATCTGTATTGCTTGCGCCGTGTAGAACAAGCGCACACAATAGTAATAACCTTTGTATACAAAATATATTGAACATATCTATATTTTAACTGTTTTGGCAAAACCGTTCCATGTCTACATGTGATTTGTATGCTATATTTTTTTGAAAACTTAGTGAGAAAAAAAATAATATATAGTTTTAAGAAAAAACGGCGTAAAATTGATATCAAGAGCTACAGCTTAATTTAAATGAAGGTGCTGGTCTTTTATCCTTTTGAGTTTGTAAATATCTGCACATCCTTTTTGTTCTGCTAATCTATTTTTTGTATATGATCAAACGTACACTGTTCTTGCTCTGCGCATTCAGGGCATATTCTGTCCATTCCATTTCCTATCTGTCCATTCCATTTCCTATTTGTACGTATTCTTTTTCTCTTTCTGGGATGCTCTTTATCTTGATTTCGTGTTCTACCTGTTCTCCTTTGTCTAGAATCTTCCTTTATCTGAATGCGCTTATCTACCCACTTCTGATCAGCCACGAGAGCTGCTTCTAATACTGTTATCTCTGTGAGTCCATTGTTTTGCTTTATCTCCTGTTTTAAGAGATCAGATATATCATGTGTACCTACCCCCTGACATGCGTGGACTACTTTTGGGTCTGTGGATTGTTTATGCCCCTTGCGCCTGACATGCTTGCTTGTCTCAAACATACGTCTAAGTGTTTGTATCAAGTCGGGATCAACGTCATTCCCTACATATTTTTCGTCTAGGAGGACTTGAAGCGCCGCAAAGCGAGCTGGAAATTTTTCTCTTGCTTTTTTGAGTTCTGATGGGGGGTGTACCAAATGCCATATTCTGTCCATTGGTGCTGCTTTACCTTGCGGGTTGCTCTGGCGCCATATTTTTTCACCTTGCGGGTTGCTCTGGCGCCATATTTTTTGATACCTTCTCTGTTTATTCTGATGCTTAACTACCCAAGCCTTATCAGCCGCGAGAGCTGCGTCTAATACTGTGCGCTCTGTGAGTCCATTGTCTTGCTGTATCTCCTGTTCTAAGAGATCAGATATTTCATAGAGACATACTGGCTTCCACTTTTGTTCTGGTTGGGATTTGGCTTTTTGAGACTTGCTCTGATTGTGTTGCCTCTGCATATTCGTAAGTGTTGTGATCAATGCGTCACTAACTACGCGCCCTGCATTTTTTTCGTCTATGAGGATTTGAAGCGCTATAAAACGATTTGAAACTTTTTGCGTAGACTTTGCTCTTGCGGGGCATATGCTATCCATCTCATTTTCTGTTTCGTCAGAATCATCTGGTTGTGCTCCATCTTGCTCTCGTGTATTAGGAAGTGTTGATGGCTCTCTTGTGAACTCACAAAATTTATCATCCAAAAAGGATGAAGGAATAGACGTATATTCCTCTTGAGTCAAGAGAGTTTGCGCTACGGTATCCTTTTTTTCTGCTTTTTCTGTAACAATATCAAAAAAATCAAGAGAATACGTATATGCCTCTTGTTCTGATCCATCTTGCTCTCGTGTCTTAGGAAGTATGGGCCAATCTCTTGTTAGTGCAGCTAATGTCTCCTCAAAAAAGGGTGGAGTAAAACGATCTACCTTCTTTGTAGTGAAGTGATCGAGGTTTAGAGAGGTCCATTCTGTTAAAAGAGGCGCAAAAGAAGTCGTATTCCTAGGAAAAGAAATGGCTGAACTCGACAATAAAGGATTATCTGTCCCTGATGCGCTGTATAGAGCAAATGTAAATAATAGGAATAATTGAGGTATGTAAATTATCTTTATCATCTATCGTATTTTAGCAAATTTGAACAATGAGAGAAATTTATATCTCTATTTTTCTCATGACAAAATCATCAAGCGCAAACCCTTTTTTTTATATATCGATTTATTATTTCCAGATATCATCTGACATATTATCAAATGTAAACTGCGCTCCTCCATTTTGCTTCACCGCATGCATAAATCCTTATGATTGTAAGTAAAAATCACAATGCCATCGCAAAGAACCTTACGCGTGTGATATTCAAAGAAAAATGAGCAAAAGCATTGCTCGATAATCGGATAGAGCAGTGTAGTGTGCGCGATTTATGTTTTGCACCAAATTGTACAGAAAGCGAAATGGTATAGGATTGAGATTCAGCGCTATAGTATCAATCTCAAAAATATAGATGTTTGCTCACATAAATGTTACAATTCATAATAATGATCCAACGAATGTTTTTTTTATTATTTGTATTTATGTTGTGTAGTGTTGCGCATAGTAGTCTAGTAGAGGGCAGTAATTCTGAAATGCTGCCTCCTAGTGATTTGGGTGCAAATGCCATGGGCGCATATTGTCCAGGATTACCATTTCCTCCAACAGACTTTCCTCCACCACTATGTGTCTATATGTGGTGTCGTCTTGCGCCTAGTAGTCTAGTAGAGGGCAGTGATTCTGAAATGCTGCCTCCTAGTGATTTGGGTGCAAATGCCATGGGCGCATATTGTCCAGGATTAAAATTTCCTCCAACAGACTTTCCTCCACCAGCCAAAAAGCTTAGATTAATGGGCGATGCATTGCCACCTGCAGCGCGAGGGGTGCCTGCAGCATCGCAAAATGACATAACTCCAGTGGACAATATCTCCGCCACTCTTCATTTTCCATCTTCTGCTGATCGTTCAGCTATGATCTGCGAGGAGAGATCACCAATTGATCGAGGGAGAACCCGACTGCGAGTCCCGAAGACAAGAGCGCAATCAGGGTCTAAACAGGTTGGAAAAAATTCGGAAGAGATGCGTTTATTGATGGCTGTGAAGATGCAACAAAGAGGCAACGATAAGCGCACAAGCAAGCGGCGTTTATTGATGGATTTGAAAATGGCTAAGCAATTGGATGAGCAAGCAACACCGAAAAAAACGCTTTTGGATGAGCAAGCAACACCGAAAAAAACGCTTCTAGACTTCTTTGGGAGTGCTGATTTCCAATCTAAACATGCGTGCTTCATTGAATTCGTAAACGAATCCAAGGTACTGCATGCCTTATTAGCTCGCTTGAATTCAAAAACTTCAACTTCAACTTCAACAGCATTGGTAGAGGAAGCCGATTGGCTGATTAAGTCAGGGGAATTTAAGCAAAAAAGAGAAAATTCAAGAATTACTCTTGAAAGGAAAAAACTATTAACTTTACTCACAAAATGCTTAGAAGCGGGAAAGAGCCCTCAAAAGATATGCGAAAACGATTGTCTTGAGACTGTATTGCAACATCATATGGAGAAGATGCAGGAGAGATCTAAGAAGAATGCCGCCACGACTCGAACGTATCATATCACGCAGAAGAGCATGCATCTTCAACCTGCTGCTACTAAGAGTGGCGCAAGTATGAACCAGAAGCAAGGGGATGGTCAGGGTGTGAGTATGCCATTGGAGGGCAATTCAGATGGAGGATCAAAGTCGCCTATACACTCTGCTCTTGTATGCAAAGGATCAGATTTGGTTCAGCCAAAAGAGGGATCTTCAGGAGTGCTGATCCCCTCTGCTTCACATGCGCGCAAAAGCAAGAGACAAACTTCTGATTTGATGAAGCATTCTGATGAAAGGGATAAATCTTGTGCTGCAAAGGAGTCTTCTGTGATGCCTGTTTTACGCTTTTCTGCTGGTAATTCATCTGGAGAATGTGTGCGAGGAGAGCGCCTTAGTTCCGTGATAGATGCGCTTTGGCGCAGGCAATAAGAGATGCGACCCCCTCTTCACATGCACGTAAAAGCAATAGACAAACTTCTGATTTGATGAAGTATTCTGATAAAAGGGATAAATCTTGTGCTGCAAAGGAGTCCTCTGTGATGCCTGTTTTACGCTTTTATTCTGGTAATCCATCTGTGAGAATGTTGGGTTTGAACAAAGAAGAGATTGCCTTATTGCCGCGATAGAAAAGGTAAGAGTGCGCAGATAAATAGAAGAATAAGACTATATTAAGTTAGTCAACAAAGAGAGTTGTGGCGCTTAAACAAAAAATAGCAATTCTTTGTTCTCTTGTAGTGTTTCTGGTTTTTAAGGGCTGCGTTGTACTGAAGAAGAGTGGTGCTGTTTTTTTCTCCAAGCAATATTTTTTGATATCATTGATTTTCAGAAGATCTATTGCGCCTTAGTGTATTGGCATAACTTGCCTGAGTAGGGGAGGGATCCATTTTGCTGAGTGATGCATTTACGCTCAGAAAGAACTGGAAAAGTCTCTAAAACCATACAATTTATGGGTGATCTAATGTATATGCGCTATGCAGAACCACTGTGTACAAAGAAGAAATATTGGTATGAACAATGTATCACCATACCCTGCAATTTTAGATAAAAATGTGTGTGATGCAGCGCTATAGTATCAAGATGAAAAGTAAAAATATGATTTCTATATCTGATATCTGTTGATATGCTTTGTGTGGTGTGAGATACTTATTAAGTATGATCAATATATTTCTCATGCAAAGATTTCTTTTGTTGTGCACGGTGGTTTTGCACGGTGCATCTTGTCCAGAGGAGCCACAGCCAGAGAATGAGTGGGAGCAAAAGTATGGCATCAAAGTGCCTGATGGTTTTTATATTGATCCGTGCATATCTTATGAGATGAAACACAGCTTGCTGGCTGATATTGACAGCACTACTGGACTATTGATCCCCTCTGCTGTGACGAAGGCGCAGGATTTGAATACTGCGCCAGATTTGGGTGTGCCTGAAGGTAAACCAGACTTTGCTCACAATCCATGGATGTTTCCTCAGACTACTGTATACCGTGGGGAGCAATATTGCGATTCGGGCAGGCCTCTTGCTTCCCTTCCACCTGCTGATCCTTATACTTTTCCTGTGAATCTGGCTTTTAATACTGAGGGATATTTTGGTGTATCTGCAAGTGAATCAGACTTTGCTCACAATCCATGGATGTTTCCTCAGACTACTGTATACCGTGGGGAGCAATATTGCGATTCGGGCAGGCCTCTTGCTTCCCTGGAAACTAGAATGAGCGGGATTGCTCGTCTTCTTGAATCAGGATATGCCCTATCTGATATAAAATATGAAATTGACGGTACAGTAAGGGACAGGGATAAGTTGAAAAGGAACGATGCGCCACCCTCAAACAGTATAGTGCATCGGAAAAGGAAAGCTGTGGCAATGTCAGATGATTCTGATGTACAGACCAGCATAGATTCGGCACTTCAGGCGAGTCAACCGACGGCCTCCTGTTTTAAGGGATTGATGCCAAGTGAGGTGCCGCTATCCTCTAATTGCGCTTATCGGGTAAGCAGAGTAGCAGAGCTGATTACAAATTTCGTAGAGCCATATGTAAAAAAAGTAGTTGTTAGAGATAAAACAATAGTGATATCTCCGAATCTTGCGCAGGTAATATCGCTGCGCTCCACGCAAACTAGACTGTGCTGGATTGTTTCTATTATTGCAGAACAGAACTCCTTGATTCAGGATATAGAAAGAGAAATTGACAATATGATTGGGCGGAGGCAACCTGAGGAAACATCAAATGGTGACGCACAGGCTTTACAGGACAAAGTATTTTTTGAATTTCAGGCACTGAAAGAAGTGACTCGTCAGATAAGGTTGATGGCTAAATCAGTTGGTCGCTGCCCTCCGGTCAGCAGCGCCGCAGAAGATTTGTTGAAATTAGAAGAAGGTTGGATTATATCTTTCATAAAGATGGTAGATGATAATCTTCAGGATCAGGAAAGGGTGGTTGATGCGACTCCATCAGCTAGTGCCGTTGTTGAGGTGAGCAGCAGCTTAAAAGATGCGGTTATGGAGCACATAAAGTCATATTTATATCGAAAGAGCCAAAAGAGAGCCGTTGATGACGATGAAGTTGCAATGACTAAGGACAGTCAGAAGCGTGCAGCTAAAAGATTGCGGAATGGCATACAAACTAGAATCCTGGGGATTGTCTCTCTTGTTCTGCAAGAAGGTAGCGATCTTCAAGAGATAGAAGCTGCAATTGATGCGATAGTTGAGGGAAGGAAATCGATAACAACACAAAAGGATATTAACATAGATCTGGAGCTTGAGGGGCTGCAAGGTGCGATTGCGAAGCTAAAGTCTGTGGCGCACAAGAAACGCACTACAGTTGGCACTCAGTTGATATGCGAGTGTAAGAAGCTGGGAAAGCGCAAGAGAGCACCTGGCGCTAATTTAAAACAATCGATTAGAAAGATGGATTCTGCAAAGAACAACTAAAGAACGGCACCCACGGAGGAAAGTGCGATTGATAGGAAAAGTACTCGCCTTGCAAAAACTCGCAAATACCGAGCGTCTCTGGAGATTTCTGCTCTATCATCTGAGTGATTAAACATTTTCTGTGGCGTAGTGTCCTTTAGTTTGCGGTTAACATATTTGATCAGTTATCTGCTACATTATTGTTTTTTGAATGTAAATTTTTTTCACGTATACGATGCTTTGGACTGTGATAGGCATTATTACAGGGTTGCGTTTTTTTGTCGGGAGTGTGGCCCTATATCTTTTTAAGATTGTTTTACTCTAAACCTATTTCGGATGAAGGAGTGTCTGCGATGATTACAAAATGTGCTAAATTTGCATCGCTTTTAAGGAGATTTTTGACTATTTTTACAAGATATTTCTTACTCTTTGCAGAACAATCTAGTATGGAAGAGGATCTGGGAAGCCCAAACTGTCCATAGAAATGTGAGTGATAAATTCTGTTATAGAATAGGAGCAAAAAGGATTCGATGTTTTGTTGGCCACCAACGATCGTGCAATAGAGGATAGTGCTGATCAAAGGTTTGTTTTTTCGCATGGAAGGCGTGAACGTATGGTATGATCGTTTTGCGTTGCGGAAGATCGTGATACGATGGGATAGGGATGAATATTTTTCAAGGACTGGGTAATACCTGTTTTAAAGCTAGCCAAGCTTTTGGGCAGTGGGTTTTTTTTGTCGGTCGCGCGCTTTTTTCTGTAGTGCGCCCGCCGATCTATTGGCGACAGTGGGGTAAGCAATTTTTTCACATTGCCTTTCTATCAGCACCTGTTGTTGGTTTAACTGCTATTTTTACCGGGATGGTTTTGGCTCTTCAAAGCTATACAGGATTTTCTCGCTTTTCTGCTGAAAGTTCTATTGCTACCGTTGTTGTACTATCCATTGTGCGTGAGTTGGGACCTGTGTTAACCGGACTTATGGTGGCGGGTCGTGTAGGAGCATCTATTGCTGCTGAACTAGGATCGATGCGTGTAAGTGACCAAATATCGGCGCTTTGGACTATGGGTGTGAGCGCAACAAACTACCTAATTGTTCCACGCCTTGTAGCGCTTGTGGTTGGCATGCCTTTGCTAGTACTGTGTGCAGACGCTATTGGTGTGTTTGGTGGTTGGTGTATAGCTCGCTTTGTTCTGGGTTTTAATTGGATACTCTATACACGAGAAACATTTGAGTTTTTACGCATTGATGATGTTATGAGTGGCCTTATCAAGGCAGCAGTTTTTGGGTTGATGATAGCATCGATTAGTTGTTATCAAGGATATTATGCACGCGGTGGTGCGCAGGGCGTGGGAGAAGCAACAACGCGTGCTGTTGTGCTTTCTTCGATCACCGTGCTGTTAATGAATTATGTCCTGACCTCATTACTATTTGTTAGGTGAAAATGATAGCGTTGGAAGTTAAAAATATTTGGAAATCTTTTGGTTCAAAGCATGTTCTTCAAGGCGTTAACCTTTCTGTTATGGAAGGAGAGTCACTAGTGATATTGGGTGGATCCGGTTGTGGTAAATCTGTTCTGCTACGCATTATTCTTGGTATGCTTAAGCCTGATAAAGGGTCTATTTTTCTTTGGGGAAAAGATATTTCTGCTATTTCTGATGCAGAAAGGCGTGCGCTGATGATCAAAATAGGCATGCTATTTCAACACTCAGCGCTCTTTGATAGTTTGACAGTGTGGGAAAATATCGCCTTTGGCGCTATTGCCTCAAAAAAAATTATTCGCAAAGAAGGTTATGATTTTGCCAAAAAGTTTGTTGAAAAGATAGGGTTAGATGTTTCCGTTTTATCGCTTTTCCCAACTGACTTATCAGGTGGTATGCAAAAACGTGTCGGGTTGGCGCGTGCTATTGCTCAACAGCCATCACTCATCTTTTTTGATGAACCTACCACAGGATTAGATCCGTTAATGTGCCGTTTGATTGATGATTTGATTTTGCATAATGTGCGCTCTTTGAAGGCCGCGTCTGTGACGATTACACACGATCTTATCAGCGCTAAGCGTGTGGGAGATCGTGTGGCGATGTTGTATGAAGGAAGGATACTGTGGGAAGGTGCCATTGACCATATTGACGCCTGTAAAGATCCTTATGTTAGACAATTTTTGGAGGCACGTTGTGTGGATAAAGTGCTTTAGTTTTCTTTGTGCTTTTGTGATGTATGCTAACACGAAGCTGCCGGACGACGCTGTGCGCTGTTATGGTGTGGTGTCGCGTTTAGACGCTTATAATCAATGGGAGCTTTTTAACGAAACACCTTGTGATCCAGAGGCCTACATTTGGCTGTTGCAGTCAGATTGTGCGCAACTTCTGCGAGGTTACAATAAGCCATCTGTGCCACAATTTGGTTGTGTATATCATCCAGGCGATCAGTATTTTGAGTGTAAGAGCGTGGATAGATGTGCTGTGAATCCGGAATCGCTTCGTGAGGCAAAAAATAAGATGGCAGAAGCAAGCATGCAAAAGGAAAAATCGAAAAAGCCCAATAAGATTGCGGAAACGAGGGATGCTTTTAGTCCACGAATTGGAAAAAGAAGAAGGATAGCTTACGCTTCCGAGGCTTCTAAGAATTCTGAAGAAGATCTTTAAGGTTTGCAAACGGTTTTTGTTGCGTGTTTGGCTCTGAGGTGTTTGTGTCTGGTGTCGCTTCTGTGATCGCGGAAGGTAAGGCTAGTAGCACATGTTGTTGTGCGATTTCAGAAATAAGGATTGCATCGTTTTCTGCATGAATATGCTCCACATCCTCTGTATCCAGACTGCCGTCTGTGGGCTGTGGATGTACAAAAAGCAGAAGTGTTTTTTGACAAGAAAGCGGTATTCTTTCGTTGGAAAGAGGTGACAGAATCTCTAAAAGCGCATCAATATAAACGTTTATGCATGTGGGTTGAGTGCTTGTTTCTGGAGCGCAGGACGCTTTTAATCGAAAGTGCCGCACTGTTTGTGCTTCAGCGCGTTGTGCAAACAAAGCACAGTCATCGGGTGAGGCATCAAAAGTATATACTTTTGCGAAAATCTGAGGATCATTCATGTTGATACGCAAAGACTGTTTCATAGGCGCTTCCACGGATGGGGTGGGATTCGAACCCACGAGAGGCTTTCACCCCCGCCGGTTTTCAAGACCGGTGCCTTCAACCGCTCGGCCACCCATCCATACTATCTATACAGATACCGTAGTCATTTTATCATGAAGCATAGCTATATGTATATCAATAAATAAAAATAGTTGCGGTGCACCCTTTTTGAATCTATATTCATCTGAAATTTTTTTGGCACAAAAATTGATTACACAAAACGATTGAGATCTGATCTTTATTGTTAATGTCTAGCAATATAGCCATGCATCTTAGGAAGAAAGGATAGAT
>MPNG01000032.1 GCA_002238905.1 Alphaproteobacteria bacterium bin98
ATCTGAAGATACGTTGCTTCCTCATTATTCTGATCCTGTTTTAACAAAAAGGACTGCTGTGCCCCTAGAACCCTTCACTCCAAAGGGAGGTATTCCTCCTGATTGGGTAATGACAAAGATATTTTATCTGTTATGATTTCCTGATTAATGCAAACAGATAGTCTGAGTAAATCTCATTGAGGTCGTGTTTCTTTTTTTGTATTGTATGTTGTTTGCGATAGTGATAAAAATTGCTCTATATTAGAAACTTGTTACAATGCAATGATGATAAATATATTTTATATACAAAAATTATTGTTGTTGTGTGTGCTTGTTCTGCACAACGCAAAAGGTAGTGAATTAGCAGAAGAGAAAGATTCTTTAGGTCATGTTCCAAAAAAACCATTAAAACAATCTGTGCCAGCAAAATATCAAGGCAAAGATAGAGTTTATAAATGTAACCACCCATATTCAAGATTTGAGCGTTTTGCAAGATTTGAGAGTGATGAAGATAGCTATCCTCTATCTTCAGGTTTTAATGATTCCCGATCATCTTTAGGTCTGTTAGGTATTAATAATGAATTGCTCAAAACACATGCTTCTGCTTCACAAGGCATAGGTCTTTCTCAAGCGCAAAGAAGGAATGTAGAGGCTGTATGTCAATTTGAAATGAAGAAAATGGTCCTCCAATTTTCTGAAATTGGGGAAAAGTAGGTGGATAATAAATTTACTTTACACACAAACATTGTGGATTCTCAATCTGATGATTCGAAAAAAGGATGTTGCTTTTCCTTATAGTGGAGGGTAATGAAGAGATTCGAACGAATGCCAGAGTGATTCAAGGCGATGGAACAACAACTTTGCCAAACTTAAATCAATTGCAGTAATTAGATGTCAGCACACCATTCTTCTTCTGCAGCAAAGAGGCCATGTGTGATATTCGAGACTGGCGAAGGATTGGTGGAGAGATCGAAAAGGAACGAAAGAGGAATGAGACGGAGAGGTGGCGTCAAAATCAGCGAATCGATAGATCAAATGGGGAAAAACGCTACCAGTTGAGGGATACTTATTTTCCTAGATCCATTGACCTGTCTTAGGATCTAACACAAGTGTTGGTTGATCAGGATCGTGGAGCCTTACTTGCCCCGCTGCCCTGCGGCGAGCTGCACTCCGTTCCAGATACTCTTGCAGGAGGCGCCTTGCTTGCGCCTCTTCCCTGCGGTGCCTTGCTTGCGCCTCTTCCCTGCGGTGCCTTGCTTGCGCCTCTTCCCTGCGGTGCCTTGCTTGCTCATCTTCCAGGCTTGCGTGCTCCGCAAGAGGAGGTGCCTTCCAAGACATTATATCCTCATCTATCTTGCTTGCGCCGTGCAGAGCAAGCGCACACAACAGTAATAATCTTTGTATACGAATTATAGTTGACATATATAAATATAGTGATGTTTTTGAAAAATGTCAATGTATGTTTGGTATGCTATTTCTTCTGTAGCAAAGAGGCAGCGTGTGATATCCGAGACTGGCGAAGGATTTGTGGAGAGATCGAAAAGGAACGAAAGAGGAATGAGACGGAGAGGTGGCGTCAAAATCAGCGAATCTGATAGATTAATGGGGAAAAACGCTACCAGTTGAGGGATACTTATTTTCCTAGATCCATTGACCTGTCATAGGATCTAACACAAGTATTGGTTGCTCCTCTGGTGGGCTGGGTCTTGCTTCCGTCTCTTCCCAGAGGCGTCTAAAGGTGCCTCTTGTTTGGCGGATGGAGCGGAATATTTCTTCATCTTCCCTGCGGAGCCTTGCTAGCTCCTCTGCCAGGTAACGCCTTGCTTCTGCCCTTGCACGATGTGCCTGGTGGCGTCTTTCTTCTTGTTCCTTTTTCTCTTTTGTTAGATGGTTCCACCATGTTTGTAAGCCTTGCTGCGCACTCATCTTTTGAATGATATTTTGCATATCATTAAATGTAAGATTTTTTCTTTTCAGCGTTGCTTGCACATGAATATCATCTGACATATCAAACGTAAACATTTCTTTGTTTGCAGCGTTTTTAACCACCATTTTTTGTATATAACTGTGCACGCAACAGTGGTTTTTCATGAGGTGAAGAGCTGCACGTTCCTTTTCATCATCTGTTGCTGCGCTATGTAGAACAAAGGCAGATAACAGTAATAATTTTTGTATACGAATTATAGTTGACATATATAAAGAATAGTGATGTTTTTGAAAAATGTCAATGTATGTTTGGTATGCTATTTCTTCTGTAGCAAAGAGGCAGCGTGTGATATCCGAGACTGGCGAAGGATTTGTGGAGAGATCGAAAAGGAACGAAAGAGGAATGAGATGGAGAGGTGGCGTCAAAATCAGCGAATCTGATAGATTAATGGGGAAAAACGCTACCAGTTGAGGCATACTTATTTTCCTAAGAAGTTAAGAAGATAGAATATAGATATATTACTTTTGTTGTGAGATTTTTCTAAAATATATCCAGAAGTATACTATGTTTTTTCATGAAGTGGTGCTGTCTGTTTGGATCACATGGAAAATTAGCTTTCACAAATAAAATATTTTTCTCATGACAAACGGTAGTGTAGGAAAATAAACACCAACCAATTTGGCGAAGCACATGTAGACTCAGTGATTGAGGCATTGACCTGTCATAGGATCTATACACAAGTGTTGGTTGCTCAGGAGCGTGGAGCCTTACGTTATCCGGTTGGGAGCCTTACTGGTTGCTGGCGGCGTCCTGCGTGCCTATCTTCCCTGAGGCGTATTTCTTGATCCCGCATATGGCGGAGTCTTGCTTGCTCCTCTTCCCAGAGGCGCATTGCTTGATTCCGTCCCTGGCGGATTTCTGCTTGCTTCTCTTCCCAGAGATGTCTTGTTTCTGCCTCCTGGAGCTTTTCTGCATCCATTTGCTGGAGGCGTCTTGCATATCGTTCTTGGCGTTGTCTTGCTTCTTCCTCTTCCCAGAGGTGCATTTCTTTATACCGTTTTTGGCGTTGTATTGATTCCATCATTTCCCAGCTGTGTCTTTCTTCATGCCGTTCCTGGCGTTGTCTTGCTTCCGCTAGTGCCCAGTGCTGTCGTCTCTGGCGGAGTCTTGCATATCGTTTTTGGCGCTGGCGTTGTCTTTCTTCTTCCACTTCCAAGAGGCGTCTTGTTTGATCCCGTCTCTGGCGTTGTCTTGCTTCTTCCACTTCCAAGAGGCGTCTTGCTTCTTCCTCTTCCTGGAGCCTTCCTTCTTCTTGTAGGCGTTGTCTTGCTTCCTGTCTTGCTAGATCCTGCTCCCATATGAAGCGTCTTGCTGCATTTGATATTGATCTCTGGTGTCCTCTTGCTTCATTGGATAGCCGACGGATTTTTGTTGATGGCCAGGGTATTTCTTCCACTGGCTGGTCGCGTCCTTCGTCGCTTATTTGTTCTAGCGTTCTACAAACTATTGCAAATCTTTCTTGTGATAGCTGTACTACCTGATGAATTTCATCTTGCATATCAGAAAATTTGCACCCTATGTCGTTTAGCTTCCGCTGCACTATCAGTAGAGTATCCTTTGGTATATAATCAGGGCTAAATTCTTTTTGCTTTGCCTTTAGCATTGCACGAATCCCATCCTTTATACAATTAAATACGTAAAGGTTTTTTGACATGTCTATAAGAGCTTTTGGTTCCCTTAGGGATTTGGGTGTTGGGCAAAGAGGCCTTGAGTGTGTTGACTTGCTTGTGTCTAAAAGAGGCTGTGCAAGAGGAGGTGCCTCCCAAGACATTATATCCTCATCTATCTTGCTTGCGCCGTGCAGAGCAAGCGCACACAACAGTAATAATTTTTGTATAATTATAGTTGACATATATAAATTATAGTGCAAAACTTTGAACAATTCAATTTATATGTAGAATGCTTAGTTAGCAAACTTGTACAGAAGACGCAATGTGGTACTGATGTGGTTCGCAACTATTCAATATTATTGTTGTGTGCCGCGCTGGACAAGTGCAGGCGAGCATGGGAAGGCATATCCTTTATGGGATGATGGTAATGCAAATTAACTACTTGTTGCTCCTGTATGCCGTAAGGCATAAGAACCTTACATTCTCGCATATAAGAGGAGGTGGTGGGAGTATCAAAGAAAACACAATCTACGCCAAGAAAGTCACCACTATACTTATCAAGTGTTTTAAGAGCAGAAAGCAAGCGCAAGAAGGTGTCCCGACATTTAGTGTGGTAATAATCCGAGAATCTGACAACGCTAGTCGTAAACCGGAAGATGTATCCGGGCTGCATAGTTGCATTGCTGTATACTTTATCTACTTTAGCAGTGTTGTTGTGTACGCCTGCACTTTGAGCGCTTTGTCGTCCTCTGTTACTGTGCCGACGCTCTGTGATCTTCTATGCGCTGATTTTCGTCGACTAAAGTCTCTCTCTTGTTCTTTAACTAACGCTTGTTTTATATTTTTTCATTTTTCTTAACTATTATTGTGTTAAGGGTGATCTGATCAAGATTCAAAAAAAATATAGATACTAAGTTGTGACGAATAGATAGCTATTAGTTTTGATTATTACTTTTTTGATCACTTTGAACATTGCATAATACCTGGTATAGGTATTCGTCCGCACTGATCTGCGTATTTTTGTCTAGCTTGCGCCAATTTTCCAGAAGGTTGTCCCAATCAGCACCTGTGCTGGCGCTACCCAGTTTGATTAAGCGATTATATTCCTTATCCGCTTTCTCAAATTCCTTTTCGGCAGAAGCGCTTTTTCCTGTGTTGTGAAGAACAAGTGCACACAAAAGTAGTAATCTTTGTATTAACATCATTGATTTTAGCACGTTTTATGACATATGGTCATTTTTGGTGTGCTATATTTTTGTGAATAAAAATCTGCGTAAGATTGATTTCAAGAGTGATAGATGTAATTTTTAAAAGTAAACAATATATGATACAGATATTTGCTAAGATTTATTTATGCACAATACATTTTATTTACGAAATTTACATACTTTGCCTATTATGTGCATGTGTGCTGTAAAGTGCTGATGTGGAAGAAACATATGGTCGTGGTAGATTGTTGTGACATATTGAGGGTGTAAGTGGTCCTGTGCCTAAAGATATAAGTGCTATTGCGAGCGCAGTTGCGCGAAATCTGGGTCAGAATAGGGAGGATGCGGTACTGAGTTCCCTTTTTAGCAAGAAGGACGCAGGGATGAGGCTCCCAACCATTCTTTGCTCTCTTGAAGCGCTGCTGGTGTTTAAGCGCTGAGTCGTACTGAAGAAGAGCTGTTATATTTTTTTCTTTAAGTAATATTGATTTAGTTTTTTGATATCACTGATTTTTATCAGATTTATTGCGCTTTAGTGCATTGGCATAATTCGCTAGAGTAGGAGGGAGGATTCATTTTGCTGAGTTGTGTGTGCACGATCAGAAAGAACTTGTAAAGTCTCTAATACCATACGATTTATTTCATGGTCATCTAATGTGCATGCGTTGTGCAGAACAACCGTAAACAACAGCAGTAATTTTTGTTATCATCGTATCCTTCAATTCTAGACAATAATGCGTGTGATTCAGCGTTATAATCAGTATTACAAGTAAAATATGATAGCTATAGATGATATGACTTGTGGAGTATGATAGTATTTTTATACATGATAAATATCTTGCTCATACGCAGATTGATTCTGTTATGTACGGTGATTCTGCACGGCGCATATTTGCTTGGCGCCCAAAAACCTGCTAGTTGCGATATTGATTCGAATTGTTTTGCTATGCTTGAATTTGACTATAGAAGCAATATGGGACAATATGACGGCCAGAGTATGCCTCCTGCTGCCGTGCAACCGGCTGAGCCTTCGGATACTGTTTTTGTGCATCAGGATATTTATACTGAGGGCGCTTGTGGTGTGACTGAAAGAGCACCATCCTTTGAGCGCAATCCATTTATGTTGCATCAGACTAGATACAACAGTGGGGAGCACTCTCACAGTCAGGGCATGCCTCCTGCTTTCGAGCAACCGGATGAGCCTTCGGGTACTGTTTCTGTGCATCAGGATATTTATACTGAGGGTGCTTGTGGTGTGACTGAAAGAGCACCATCCTTTGAGCTCAATCCATTTATGTTGCATCAGACTAGATACAACAGTGGGGAGCACTCTCACAGTCAGGTCATGCCTCCTGCTTTCGAGCAACCGGCTGAGCCTTCGGATACTGTTTGTGTGCATCAGGGGATTTATACTGCGGGAGCTTATTGTGGTGTAAAAAGAGCGCCCTCCACTCCTCATCATCAATGGGATTTTCCTCAGACTCCTGCTGGATACAAGCAGAAACAATTTTGCAGTCCGGCCATGCATCCTCATTCCGTGCAACTTGCTGACTCCTGTGATAAGGAAGCACTACAAAAGGAGATTATGAAGCTCATAAATCGGTATGTAATAGCTGGAGGCCAGCGCGTTGCTGCAGGTTCAACTCCCATGAATCCGCAAGATCACAAGCGTGTACAGAGAAACCAGCGGCGTATCATGGAAACTAGAATGCGCGGGGTTAACGATCTTAGAGCATTTGCCTCACTTAAGGAGATAAGATCTACAATTTCAACGATAGTGCAGGAAAGGAAAAATCTGACACATGCTGTCAAAAATGCCGTAAGAGAGGCAGCAATAGATTCTGAACTGCAGAAACTGGAAACAGCGGTTGATTCGACGGAATCAGCCTTTCAATTTGCTTCTTTCAGGTTAGAAAGTTTTGTTATGGAGATTGTAATGCGGTATGTAAAAGGCCGAAAACCAAGTGCGGTTAACGGTGCCACTAGCACTACGGAAGCGCGTAAGCGTGCAGATGTAAGCGAGCAGCGTATCATGGAAACTAGAATGTGCGCGATTACCACTCTTATGCAATCAGAAAATGTTTCGTTTGCTGAGGTGCGATGTGCAATTGAACATATATCGCAGAGGAAAAAGCAGACACATGCTGCCACAAATTCCGAAGAGGCAGCAATAGATTCTGAAATTCAGAATCTGCAAAATGCGATGCAAGCGTTAATTTGTGCGACTCCTCAAGATTTTTCTGCATACTCTTGTCCACAATTTTATTTAATTCCGGAAACCAAATTGGAATCATTGATTATATGTTTCGTAATGGGACATGTCAGATTCAAAAGAGTAGTTGTTGAATATGCAGCAAGCATGACTGCGGAAGACAAGGTGATATTTTTGTGTGCTACACAAACAAGAGTGCGCGGAATTGTTAGTATTCTTGAAGAAGAGTTCCCCTCGCTTCTTAATCTCACATTTGCCATTGACAGGATATGGGCGCGCAGGCACTCTCAGGCAGCATTATATGGTGACGAAGAGGGCGCAATAGATGCTGAATTGCAGGCACTGAAAAATGTGATTAATGAGATAATGGCGATAGATCAACCAGATCATCACTTTGATAAGGTAAGTAGCGTAGACAGTTTGATTATATCTTACGTAAAAGCAATAGATTCTGAACTTCAGCAGCAGAGAAATGTGGTTGGTGCGACTCAATTATCTAGTTTATTTTCTGCTAGCTTAGAAAAGTCGATTATGAAGCGCGTGATGCAATTGGTAAACTCGGGAAAAAAAAGAGCAGTTATTGCAGATCAAACAAAGATGAGTCCGGTCGAGAAGAGGCCTACGTGGTATTTCACTCACAAGAGACGGAGCGCGATTGCTTTTATTCTTATACAAGAAGATGGCTGCCTTGATGATATAGAATATTCAATTGGCCAGATTTTGAGCAGGAAGTCTCAGGAAATCACATATGATGCCCACGAGCAAGAGGCCGCAATAGCTTCTGAACTGCAGTCGCTGAAAGATGCGGTTGTTGAGATAAGAGATTCGGCGCGCAAGGCAAATATTTCAATTGCAGAGCAGTTGATATGGGAGTGTAGGCATATGGTAAAGCGCAAGAGAAAATCTTAAGATTTTAATTTGAAAAAATCGCGTACAAAAAAAGTCCATAAGAGAATCCACACATTGGAGGCAAGAGCGATTGATGGGACACGCTCTCGCCTTGCACAAGTCTGCAAAGACAAAGTCGATCTTGCTCTTTCTGCTCTATCATCTGAGAGAGTACGCATTTTCTCTGGCTTAGTCCTTTAGTTGAGGGTTTACTTATTTACTACATTAGTGTTTGTTGAATGCAAATTGTGAGACACTCCTTGCGGTGTGTTTTTTCCTGTAATGCGTTTTATTCTGAGAACAATTCTTATGAAAAGAATTATTCACACGATACTTTTATAATGATATTCACTCATGCAGATGGATTTTTGTCATTTTCGCACACAGGTGTTGCTCCCCGCCACCCTGTCGACTGATCAGTATCATTCTATTATGGCGCGGAAAAATCGTCCTTCGGCAGTCTCTCTGTCTCATGCAATTGTGTCTGAACAAATAATCTATCCGAACTTTTTTAGCATTGCAAGACAGTTTGGCAAGCTATCTCCTGAGGCTTGTATTACCTTTTGCCGCGCATGTGCCGATACTATTCTATGCATCTCATTTTTGATACCAGCAAATGTTCGCCGGTGTTTTATCATTAGGCGGGTATCTTTCTTTTCCGTAGGAGTAAAAATTATTTGCCAGCTAGTTTTTCTCTCATCAAAAAAGTTTGTAGATTCACCTGTTTTGCTTGCATCGTGCAGAACAAGTGTACACAACAGTAATAATTTTTGTGTATAAATGATAGTTTTCATTAGCGATTTTTTTTAACATATCCATATTTTGGGTGTTGTATGATTTTTTCAAGAAAAATGCTAGTGATACTTAATTGTGTGTGTTGATAGAAAGTGATAATATAATTTTAATATGATGAAGATATTTTGCATACCTAGATTATTACTGTTGTGTGCGTTTGTGCTGCACGGATCATCAGATGAGGAGTGTGAAGGATCAATCCGAGAGTTGCCTCTACATGATGTGATAGGTGAGCATGATGCAATCAGCCCCCCTCCTACGGCTGAGCAGGTGCCGTCTACTGATGTAGGTTTGATCTGTGATGGCAAAGAATTGAGCGAAGATTGGCGTGAGATTTTATCCTTGCGCTGTTCAGAGTTGTTTGAGGCTAGTGCTAAAGAAAAAGAGCTTGTAAGTGCACGAAGAAGAAATAAATCAGCACTCATGGAGCTCAAGAAACAGTTACGGGAGGAGGCGGGTAAGCCAACGGATTTGCAGAGTCGCGAAATATTGACATCTCTTCCACAAGTGATAAAAGATGTTGCTGCTGCATCAAAGAAGCCTACAAAATATGCAGTGATGGCTATTCTCAAAGCCACTAGTTTAGATGTTGAGAAAGCAAAAGAACAAGAGCAAATCAGGATAGATAGGCGGGCAGCCTCTAAGGCACAGAATAGGTTAAAGAGAAAAAATTCTCAAGATCTACTAGACCGTTTTGCAGCGCTTGGCGTTCTCCTAAGAGAAGGGCAAAACCAGAGGCAGGTTGATCCAGTATTGATCTCAAAAATTGAGGATATATTGTGTCGAGCACAACAGGGCAAGAGAGTAGGTCCCCATGAAATATCTGATCTCTTACTGGAAAAGATCAAGAAAAACGATGGCCTTACAGAGGAGGCAGTATTGCAAGAAGCATTGAAAGCTGATTGGAAAAGGAGATGGCGAGTGAAGGGTGAGATAAAAATACCACTCCGTTTTGCAGCGCTAGGCGTTCTCTTAAGAGCAGAGGAAGGCAGGCGCCAAGTTGATCCATTATTGATATCAGAGCTTGAGGATAAATTGATACGATCACAGCTGGCCAAGTCATATTATAATACCAAAATCATAAGACCTGTAGACCTAGATGTAAAGGAAGTAGGTCGCTATGAAATATCTGATCTCTTACGTCAAAGGATCAGGGAAAACGATGGTAGAACAGAGATGGAAGTGTTGCAGGAAGCACTGCAAGCGGATGATGACTGGAGAGAGCCATATAGTGCTGCACAGAGCGATGCTTATGCAAAATGGAGGGGCAGTCAAGGTGGCTCTGCTCTAACGGTGGGTATGGAGATGGATGCAGATAAAGCTGTGGAAGCTCTTCTTTTATTAAAAAGTGCAGTGGTGCTCGGAACGGAGCAAAGTCGTGCTGATCTAGAGGTGGGT
>MPNG01000033.1 GCA_002238905.1 Alphaproteobacteria bacterium bin98
TGGATCTATCGCCTTTTGAGATTCTTGCCATAAATCATTGTCGGAGTAGTCTCCTGTAGCTCCATGGGCGTTAAAAAACATTAAAAATAGCAATGCTAGTGTCATGAATCTACCTTCTGAATATATAACGTTAAATTATTGTATCATACAAAATAATGATTAAATAAAAAAATATCAAAATCACAAGCGGGAAGGGAGTGCAAAGAATATGCTGGGCTTTTCATTTTAAGTATAACGGATGGAATCACACTATCTTGGATAATGAGATAAGGTGTTTTACTGATATACTTTATCGGTCTGTATTTGTGGCTTTAAATCGCTTTCAAAAACGCATTATAGCTTTTTGAGGCGCCTGCCCGATTGTCACAGCAAAAGTCTAACAAGGTTGCACATAAGTAGGGAGATGCTTGTCGTAGTTTTTGATTGTTTTTAGCTGTATCATGATGGGCCAGATGCTGGAGGCGGCTAAAAGCTTGCAGGAATATTGGTGGATCAAGAAAATGTAACACTGCGGTCTCAAATCTATCTTCTGGGAAAGAAGCTGTACACAAATAATCACGACTGTGCTCTGTGGCGTTTTCAAGTACCTTTACTAGTGGTGTTGTCAAAGCTATAAAATCATCAGAATGTTGTATTGAAGAATAATCTTCCGAAGTCAGTATAGCTTTTATCTCCACTCTGTATGGATCTATAGATGTTTGAGCTAACTCCCAAAAAATATTATTTGGTATCAACATATCAGAAAAACGATCATACGTTGCTTGAGCTGATGCTATTTCCTTCCGACAGTACGCATGAAGCGATGAGATTAATAATTGAAATCCCTGTGTGAATACTCTTGAGTTTTTGCTCAACTCTTCCTCTTTCTTGACCCAAAGGGGTCCTTCTTGGTTTGCGGGAAGATAGCTTATCAAGGAGTTCAAGGCAGCATGATAAAGTGGTAGGTCCACAAAACTATCTCTGTGATAAAACCTGTTACTATCAGGCCAATCCTTTTCAGTGTTCCATGATAAATCGCGCACCATAATTTTGCCGCCAATACTGATCGGTCTCAACATACTCTTAGACAAATCCTTTTGATTGTTCTGTAATAAATCGCGCAGTATAGTTCTGATTGGTTCTACGAAATCTACGAATTCACGCAGTACCGTTATTGTCAAATAAAATTCAGGATCAAGTCTCTTTTGTATCTCTGCTCTGCAGCCCTCTATAGCTTGTTGAACATCATTGTCAGGTATAGCTTGTTGAACATCATTGTCAGAGTCGCCTGTTTCAGCTGCAGTGAGTTGGTTGGGTATTAGCCATGCAGAGAATGTCCTGGTATCAGAGCCGCCTAGCCATGTAGAGTCTGTAGTGCCAGCGCCATGGGCGTTAAAAAAGATTACAAATAACAATAGTAGTGCCATGCATATTTCTCCAAATAAAATGTTGAATGATAGTATCACGAATAGTCATGATTGCAAAGAAAATCACAATATTATTAAGATTACAAGATAGGTAGGAAGGGAATAATGTATGATCAACTTTGTGTTTTAAGCATAAGGTATGCAATCACACAATCTTTGAGCAAGGCTTTATTATTGCGATACGCACAACAGATTCGTGTACTATGTAGTCTTCTGGATTTAAAGATATTTTTAAAAATTCATCATGATTTTGTGTGGCGCCTTTTTCATCTTCATTGCAGAAGTCTAGTAAGGATCTCAATAATAGTTGAAAGGCTTCTGTCACTTTTTTTTCGAGCATTTTTCTATCTAATACTGCCACTCCCTCGCCTATTACGTCTATCGTCCATATCTTTGTAAGTCTCTTGATGCGCTCCAAAGCCTGAAGGAACAGTGGTGGATCAAGATCTGTTCTTTTACACTCCAACCGATTCAGAAACGCACCTTGACACAAATAATAACGACTATTATGCGCGGCGTCCTTAAGTAGCTCTACTATTGGTGTTGTAAAATGTATGAATTCATCAAAATGGCGCATTGAATTATAAGATTTAGGATTCAGTAGCGCTAGTATTGGCGCTCTGTATCGATCTATAGACTTTTGCGCTAATTGCCAAAAAGTATCTTTTGACAATTTGCCACAAAAAAGACGATACTTTTCTTGAGCGGATTCTTGCTTCTGATCACAGAATAAATGTAACGCTTCGATTAAAAGTTTAAATGCGCTTGTGAAGACATTAAGGTTTCTTGGATCTTTTTCGAGCTCTACCTCTTTAGCAGTCCAGATGAATCCTCTATTGCGTGCGGGAAGAGAGGCTATTAATTTGTTAAAGGCGTTATAAAAAAGTGATGGATTAAGGCGATCATCTGATAGACAAAACCCAATCTCTGAACCCAGACTATAATAAGGCAAGTGACGGTGCAGGATATATTGTATTGGCCGTATGAAATCTACGCATTCACCTAGTGTCGTTATTTGCAAATAATTTGGAGGATTAAGTATAGCTTGTATCTTTGGTCTGTATGGATTTATAGCCTGTTGTGCTTGTTGCCATAAATCAGCATCAGAGTAGTCTGCGGTCGCTCCATGACCATTAACAAACATTAAAAATAATAATAGTATAGCCATGAATATTTCTCCTAAATAAAATGTTAAATCATTATATTGCGAAAAGTCATTATTGGCAAATTTACACATAGAGGGGAGGGAAGGAAGAAAGTGTGAAGAATATGGTGGATTTCCCCTTTTTAATATAACGGATGCAATCAGATTATCTTTGATAATGAGCTAAGGTATTTTACTTATACTTTATCGATCTGTATTCTGGCTATAAATCTACTTTCAAAAACGCATTATAGATTTTTGCGGCGTCTTCCCAATCTTCATCTGCATGATTTAGTAAGGCTGCGAAGAAGATTCGCATCGCCTGTATCTGTCTTGCCTCCAACCCAAATCATGTGATACAGTTTTTTTGTCGTTTTTGGTATATTCGCCTTCGGTCTTACCGTATAGGATCAGATGTATTTTCGCTTTAAGTCTACTTTCAAAAACGCATCAAAACTTTTTGCGGCGCTTGCCCAATCGTCATAGCAAAAATCCATCAAGGCTGCCAAGAATAATCGACCTGCCTGACGCATTGCTTGCTTCATATGCTCTGTATCCAAGAGCAGTGCTTTGTCCCTCTGTTGTGTATTCGATACGTACTCAGATTCGTACGCCATTGCAACCCATCCTCCTTTCGCATAAGATGCACAGATCCTCAAGCAGTCCAAAGCCTGAAGGAACAGTGTTGGATCAAGATAATGTGATTTTAAGGTCTGCAATCTGTAAGGCTGAAAAAAATCTGCGCTCAAATAATCATGACTGTGCTTGCTGGCTTTTTTAAGTATCTCTACTATTGGTGTTGTACAACGAATGAATTGATCAGCAGAGTCAATGGAAGAGTGACTCAATAGATCTAGCATGTTTAATCTGTATGGATCTATAGATTTTTGAGCTAATTGCCAAAAAGTATTTGCTGAAAGTAGGTCCGAAAAAACATTATACATTTTTTGAGCTGATTCTGGCTTCTGCTGACAGTATAAATGTAATGATCCGATTAAGTTTTTAAATGCGCTTGTGAAGACATTAAGGTTTCTTGGGTCTTTTGCCAACTCTTTCTCTGTAGTAATCCAAAGGGGTCCTTCTTGGTTTGCGGGCAGATAGATTTTTAAGAAAAGAAAGGCTTGATGAAAAAGTGGTGTGTCAACACGACCATTTTTTTCACAAACCCTACTCATTTCTAACATCTCCGCAGGCCATTGAGTGACAGATAAGGAGTCGTACAGCATAGCGATGATTGGTTCTACGAAATCTACTAATTCACGCAGTACCGTTATTTTCAGATAAGATCCATCATCCAGTCTATCTAGTATCTTTTGTCTGTATGGCTCTATAGCCGCCTGCGCCCGATTATTCATCAAACGACTTTGCTTAAGTCTTTCTGCTATCTGTCTGACCTGTGTGAGAACTTGAGCGTGTAACTCATCTTCAGTGCCGCCTCCTGTAGCGCCATGGGCGCTTGCAAACATTAAAAATAACAATACTAGTGCCATGAATATATACTCCTAAATATAAAGTATAGGGTCACTATATCACGAAAAGTCATTACTACAAAAAGATAGTGAAATCTCATGAATTTTTGCTGCCTTTTTAATAGGATCATCTTTCTTTAGTTCTATTTTCCATTCAGAAATTATGTATATCTAATAATAAGCGGTAGTGCATATTTGTATATTTGACCTGGATCAATTGTGGAGGAGAACAAAACTTACTATCACTTAGTTCCCATTTAAATAAAAAATATTCTATCTTTGTTTGAAAGATATGAGTAAAGACATTTTGAAATCAATAGACATCAAGCAATACAGAAGGTTTATGTGTCCGGTGAAAATTGATGACGTTTGAGACTATCTGCTTGATGGACAGAAATGATAGCTGATAAACAAATCAAAGACTTATTGATCATTGCTGTGGATAAAAGATTATTGCGATTCTTAGTGTCAAATATTACCCAGTTTCAATTGATCAATTAATCAGTAAAGCAAATCACAGATGTAATATAGAATCTTTTTTTGCTTTTGATGGCATATAATGTTGGCCAATTTTTAATGTTTCGCGTATTTTGGGAGTGATATTTTAATTTTTTCTGAGTGTCACAGCGCGGGAAGATTTAAGATAAGATTCCAAGATTGATCATCTATGGGGACAACGGATAGCCGTGATTGCTTGATGAGCGCAAGATGTTGTAGTTGAGGATGAGATTTGATAGTGGCAAGGGTGACAGGGTGTGGGAGTGTGCGTTGTGTTTGTATGTCTACCATTATTTGGTTCTCGTTTTTAGCCTCTTTGTCTGGATAAGGGGAGCTCACTATACGCACAATGCCTACAATGCACTTTTCTTTGCCTGTATGGTAGAAAAAAGCTTCATCACCAATAAGCATGCTGCGCATAAACTTTTGAGCTTGAAAATTGCGGACATCATCCCAGTGTGTTACATTGTGCTTCATTTGATCATCCCAAGACCAGCAAGAAGGTTCTGTTTTTAAAAGCCATTTTTGCATTGTTTTCCTCTTAACGAAAATGTTTACGAGCCTTAATGGCCATCATGAGTGTTTCTTTATCCATATAATCCAGCGCTGCTCCCACAGGTACGCCGTGAGCAAGCTGTGATATTTGAATGTCACAATTTTCTAATTTTTTCATAATAACGTGGTTAGTGGTTTGTCCGTCAAAAGTGCTGCTTAGCGCCAAGATGATTTCGTTAATGTTTTGTTGTTGGACGCGCTCTATGAGGTCGTTAATTCTTTCCATTGTTTTAGTGGCGGTGCGCGCTGAAAGGTTTCCTCCCAAAACATGATATCGTCCTGAGAACTCTTGCGTTCGCTCTAAAGCCCAAATATCTTCTATGTGCTCTACAACACACATAATATCGTTTTGACGTTTGGCGTCTGTGCACAAACTGCAGGGTGAAACGCTGTCAATATTGCCGCATACAGAGCAGGTTTGAATAGTTTTGAGGGCTTGAGAAGAGGAAGAGATGACTTCAGTGAGAAGGTGTGTGTTTTTTAATAAATGCAGTGTTATTCGTTGGCTGGCGCGCATGCCAACTCCAGGTAATTTAGACAGTGTATCAATTAATGTTTGAATATCTTTCATTATTGATTGCGCAACACTTCTTGAGAAACGTCACGAGCAGCTTCTACCACTTTTTCTTGAAATACATTAAAGGCTGCCTTAAGCAAGTCTTCTAACATTTGGCGTGACTCTTGAGAGTAAATAGCTGCGTCGACAAAGACATTTTGCACATGCCCGTTTGCAAAACCTTCGATGGCAATCAAGCCACCACCAGCTTCCGCGGTTACCGATTTTTCTCGCAAAGCTTTTTCAGCCTCTTCCATGCGTTTTTGAAAATCTTCCGCTTGTTTTAGTAAATCATCGCGATCCATATATTCCTCCTATTTTTTCATTATAATTTCTGTGTCGGGAAAGGCTTTTTTAATGGCTTTGAGCACAGCTGTGGCTTTTTCTTCTGTTGATGGAAGTGCGGGCGCCGCAACGGCTTCTTGTAACAAAATAGCATCATCAAACCGCAGCAGTCCTATATCGAGAGCGTTCTGAGCATTTGCAGAAAAATCTACTTCTTCTTTTATTCTTAGCATGATTTGCCACACAAATAATAAAAATGGCAGTGTAACCTTATCTTTCTTTCCTTTTACACATTCATCGACCATAGTTTGCATGTGCGCATACTCATCTGGGGATTTTAAAGCGCAAATAAGAAGATAAAGAGCGTTCATGAGCGACGAAATAATAGTTTGAGGTGTAATGCCTTTTTTATAAAAAGAAGCAACGTGTGAGCGTGTGTCATCGGAGGATCCTGACAAAACAAATTCTAAGAGAACATAAGCTGATTTTAGAGATATTACGCCCATAGCGTTTTGTACAATTTCTGCTGTAATTTTTTTCTTTCCGGAAAAATGCATGACTTTTTCAAATGCCATAACGGCGTCACGAGCGGATCCGTTTGTATGCTCTGACAATAAAGATAAAGCGTCTTGATCAATGTCTACTTTCTCTGTTTTGGCGATACTGCCTAAGTGTTCTTCTAATTTTTGGCGTGTAATAGGTGCAAGATCCAGTATTAAACAGCGAGAAAGGGTCGTCGCAGGTACTTTGTAGAGTTCTGTGGTTGCAAAAATAAACTTAACGTGACTTGGTGGTTCTTCCAGGCTTTTTAAAAGCGCATTAAAGGCGCTTTTAGAGAGCATATGCACTTCATCAATAATATAAACTTTGTACGCAGAAAGCACTGGTTGATAAGGTAAACTTTCAAGCATTTCGCGTGTGTCGTCCACGCCTGTGCGGCTGGCTGCGTCTACTTCTCGCACATCTGGGTGTGCATCGCCATCAATAAGGCTGCAACTTTCGCAGTTGTTGCAGGGCTCATGGGGTGAAGTGGGTGATAAGCAATTAAGAGCCTTAGAGGTAATGCGAGCCAATGTTGTTTTGCCTGTGCCATGCAAACCATGAAATAAAAGAGCATGGGGAACTTTTTGCGCCTCTAGAGCGTTTTTCAAGATAGATAAAGGAACATGCTGTCCAACAACGGAAGCAAAAGTATTGGGTCGCCACCTGCGTGCGAGTGGTTGATAAGGTGCTTGACTCATTAATTCCCTGAACAGGGCGACCGCTGACCTAGGTGTTTAAACAAAGGCTGCTTCCTTCCAGACCTGACCTGATTCGCCAAACACGCTACCCAACGATAGCCCATACTATTTTAGCAACATAATAGGAAATGCAAAAGAGTATATGAGTTTTTTTTTGTTATTTTTTTGCTGCGCGCCATATTTGTATCCATTGCTCATACAATCGATCAAAATCTTCCGGTTTTGTGGACCAACCTGAAGAAATACGCACGGATTCTTGAGCAACTTCTTCGCTGTAACCAAGCGCTAAAAGAGATTTCATAGACTTTTCTTGTCCTGAAGAGCAGGCGGGGCCCGCGCTAATAGCTATACGCGCAAGATCGCATTGAATGATCTGTGTTGCTGCTTGTACATGAGGCATGTGTATAAGCGAAGTGTTGGGTAAGCGATTTTGGTATTGAAGCGCAATGCACGCATTTGGGCATAAAGACTCAATGCGTTTTTCAAAATCATTGTGTAAGGTGCGAAGGTGATCAATTTGTGCCCAGTTAATGGTGTGGCATACAGCGGAAAATCCTGCAATACCAGGAAGATTTTCTGTGCCAGCGCGTAAACCAAATTCTTGTTTTCCTCCCTGAGTCCATTGCGGAAAGAAGCCTGTTTCTTTGAAAACAATAGCGCCAACACCCTTGGGACCTCCACATTTATGGGCGGATAAGCTCATGCTGTCAACGCCGCTTTCATCAAAATGTAAAGGAATGCGTCCAAAGGCTTGTGTTGCGTCTGTGTGCACGAAGGTATTGTGCTTGTGTGCTATGTTGGCAATCTCTTTGATGTTTTGTATAATACCGGTATCGCCGTTTGCCCACTGCACGCATAGACATTTGTGAGTGCGCGTGTCTTGACAAAGCATGTCTTCCAGTTCAGATAGGTTGATTGAACCTTGATTATCAACAGGGCACACTGTATGTTTTCTGTTGAGTAAAACGGAAGGGTGCTCTAAGGGTGATGTGTAAACTGCATCCCAGGTGTGGCTTAAAATCCAGGCGTTGCTTTCTGTGGCACCGCTTGTGAAAATGACTCGTGCGCTTTGGCTTTGTAAAAAATTTTTCAAAACATGACGCGACTTTGTTAATAAATGTTTTGCTTGTTGACCCGGTTGATGTACAGAAGAAGGATTGCCAGCAAATCTGCTGGCATGGGCAATGGCCTCCAAAACACTTGGTTGTAAAGGAGATGAGGCGTTATAGTCAAAGTAGGTGTAGTCTTCAACAACAGGGCGCATTAATCTTGAAAATTTTCTAAATTAATAATGCGGCCACGCTGCTTTTCTGGCACGTCAGGAGCAATGTCGGGAGTTTGCGATTCCATGACTGAAAGATCATAAACGCTCACTGGTTCAAGCTCTAAATCAAGGTCGTTGTTGGGATCTTGTATATGAATGATTGCTGTAAACGGTATGGTGATGCGTTCCATTTCTGATTCAAAAACCAGGCTTACAGAAAAGTGATTTTCAAAAACAGACATGTTTTCAAATTCGTATTGTAGAACGATGGTCATTTCTTCTGGATATGTGGATTTCAAGTGATCTGGAATATCAACTCCTGGATTTTGTGTTGCAAACGTTAAAAAAAGTTGCTGATTTCCAGAAAGTGAATCGTGACTGATTTGCTGCAGCATTTCCTTTACAGCGCTTCGTAAGTGTTTGGAAATAATTGTATTGTAATCCATAAAATCCTCAATTGTGGGAGGATTCTGTTGACCGGCTCCTCCCAGCCGCGCTTGCTTCTAAATTAAGCAGCGAGTGCGCGACGACGATTTGTGTTGCGATTAGCGACACGTATGTTACGACGTCTTCTTGTTACATTAGCACTTATTTTTTTTTGTCCATTTACGGTGGTCTAACCGAAAGAAGGCCTAGCTTTTAGCACGCGTCGATCCTGTTTCACCCCCATAATTGGTGGAGGTGCCGGGTACCGCCCCCGGGTCCACATGGTTATTGCACTAAACGTTTATCTTCATAGGCAAAGCCAATAAATTATAACATGTTGGTTTATGCATAATCAATCATGACCTTATAAGGAAAAGGGCATGATTTTTTGTATTTCAAACTTTAAGGTTCTTTGATCTAACGGCATAGTCATGGTTATGCGTAACAAACGTGTGGTGTTGGTAGTGTATTTTTGTGCAAACAGATCAGGCCATTCCATTAAAAATACAATGAATCTGATGAAGAATATAGCTATTTATATTGAGAGTCGCTACTGGATACCTAAGTGCGCTGGATAAATCCTATCTCAAAGAAAAATATGGCAATGCATTATCTGGAAGCATACTTTCACAATTTAGTTACTTTCCTGAACAATCTGCTCGTTTTTTAAGATCTGCCGACTTCAAATGGATTGCTCCGTATGTTTTCTTATTGCATTTTTTCAGTACTACTTAGAAGGCAATGAATTTGTAGCAAGAACCAAATATGATAGTGCTTGGTGGAGGGAGCCATGCGATGCACAAGAAAGAACAAAACTTTAGATATGACTGAAGCACCAAGTGAAAGATATCCGTGCAGTGATGTAGAAGAAAGTTTGGCTACCTAATATAAAAAATACGATTTTTGCATTGATAAATT
>MPNG01000034.1 GCA_002238905.1 Alphaproteobacteria bacterium bin98
CTTCTCCATTATTTATACACGCAATCAATTCTTGGTATGGATCAGCGCGTCGTTTACCGCCCTTGAAAAACTTAAGCAACGCAAGTGTTACTTTTTTCGCTTGAGCAGAATCTGGTTCTGCAATTTCTGCACATCCTTGATCAACGGCATCAGTCTCCATGTCTGGAAAAATTTTCTCACCGGTCATAGTGCTTTTTGACATCATTGGTGACACTGAAGTGGTGCTGTCTTCATCTTCATCACGATCATTTGACAGATCAGGTGGATCTGATTCTGAAATTCCTGCACATCCTTGATCAACGGCATCAGTCTCCATGTCTGGAAAAATTTTCTCACCGGTCATAGTGCTTTTTGACATCATTGGTGACCCTGCAGTGGTGAGGTCTTCATCTTCATCACAATCATTTGACAGATCAGGTGGAGAAGGAGGTTGAACATTGGCGGGATTTCTCTTGCTCTGACGCTTATTGCGCTCTTGATTCCTCTCACTCTCAGCCTCCATCAAATCATTAACCGTACATCCTTTTTTTTTCGCTTTAGCTTCGAACCTCTTGAAATAAGCATATTTTATACGTAACAATTCATCATCATAGTCTACCTTTTTATTTCTCAGCTCACTCAGACCAACACTTCTTTTCATCATATCAAATATCACCTCAAAACTGACCGAGTGCTTTTGCATTATCCTGGAAATCATGCGACCTCTATTGCGGTGGTGAGTATGGAGTCTCTTCTGAGCTTTCTGCCTTTCTTCTAGCGTAATACTTAAATTTTTGGATAAAGCCTCGTCGATCTTGGAATGGCGACCTTCAGCGTTTTTCAAAGTCTGAATAATATCCCATTGCAGATTTTCTTTTTTTGTATCACCCGCATCAGACAATCTTGCCTCAGGATTAAAGCTCTCTTCCACAAGAGGGTTTACTGGCTGCATTGGAGGCTGAAGTGTTCCAGAAGGAGGGTTTAAAAGAGGATTAAAGAGAGGATTTACTGGCAGCATTGGAGGTTGAAGTGCTCCAGAAGGAGGGTTTAAAAGAGGGTTAAAGAGAGGATTTACTGGCAGCATTGGAGGTTGAAGTGCTCCAGAAGGAGGGTTTAAAAGAGGATTAAAGAGAGGATTTACTGGCAGCATTGGAGGTTGAAGTGCTCCAGAAGGAGGATTGAAAAGAGGATTTACTGGCAGCATTGGAGGTTGAAGTGCTCCAGAAGGAGGATTAAAAAGAGGATTGAAAAGAGGATTGAAAAGAGGATTAAAGAGAGGATTTACTGGCAGCATTCTTGCTTGCAATGTTGGTGAAAATTCCCATAGCTCTGACCCTCTAGCAGAAGAACCATAAATCACAAGTCCAAACAAGCAAAAGAGTATTCGTAAGTTGCGTAAACAAAAGATATTATTCATCATAGTATCTGATTATAGCACATAATTCAAAAAATGTATATTTATTTAGAGATTTAAGAATTTGGATCACAATCCATTTTTGAATCCTGTGATGTTTTCGGCAATATCCTGTCAAACTGTATCTTTCTACTTTGATCATCTATATCATCAGTCGGAAAGCGTCCTCTTCTTACTCTCCACCGTAGTCTCTGTGCTGTTTACTTCCTGCTCTATCTGATCTTTAGCCATCACAACCTCATCGTCAGAAGGATTTTACCTAGCGGCATAATATTCACGACGCTTTGCCCTCGCTCGATCCTCCTTTGCTGCCAGATCTTGAAGCTTAAGACCTTTGTTTTCTGCCTTCATCTCCTTACTAACCTTTAACAAATTATCAAGTTCAAGTTTTTCTATCTCTTGCGCTTCTTTGAGCATGCTATTAATTACATCTGTTATATTCTGAAGTGTCAGATTTCTGTCGTGCATTAGCAACAAAAGGAATTGCTTTCTAGTGCGCCTGTAACTCGCCAATTTTTGATAGATCTTACTCAGCTCAGTTTTTGCGTCAGGGCCATCATCTTTTATCTTCTCTCTGCTTGCAAGCAATTGGGGTTCTTGGAAGACTCGCACTTTACCTTTCAACATGAAATCCACAATTGCCATTTTGATTACAGCCTCATCAAAGACAGGGCTTGCAAGAGTAGGCGCACCTTCCACTTCTACACCTTGATTCAAGCAGTCCAAATGACGCGCACTTCCTACACCAGGGCTCATCATAGCAGTCATACATTCTTTATCCTCAGAAGACACTGTTTCTACATCACGATATTTTAGCATCGCACCATCTCGCAACTCATGATTTTCCTCACCTGTACATACATCCATAACTTGATAATCAGTTACTCGAGACTGGGCACTTTTTAATTCCGCCTTATCACCTTGCACCTCATGCTGTGTTAGAGTTCTCAATTCCTCTATCGCTATGCATTTGATTTTTTCTCGAGGATTGGCTCTTTTTTTTGTCACAACTCGAGACTGGAAATCGTTCAACATTAATCTTCTCCTTTCCCGTGCACTTTTCTTTTTATTGAAATTATTTTCAGCTTCTTCTAGCATTTGCAACATTTGCAATTCAGCTATTTCTTGTTGCCATTTCTCCTCCTTTTGTTTACATAGATTTATCAGAAAACTATCGTTTTTTGAGCTCATTTTAGCAATGTTTGCTTGCAATCTTCGCACCTTATCTTTTCTAATATTTATTTGATACCTGAATATAGCTACTACATTCTTTTCTTTATACAATTGTAATTCAGTGGCTTGAAATACTTGATCATACAATCTTTTAGTTATTTTCGTGTCGCTTTTCGTAGGAGCATGTCCACACTTCCCTTTCATATCAGGTTTCCAAGGAGTACGCGTAGGATCAGTACAAAACGATTCCATCTTTACCTTCACTTCATCCGAATCTGATTCATCCTCAGACCTTCTTGCAATATCACCCTGTTCTTTTAATATCCTTGCCTGTTGCGTTTGGCTTCTCTTTGAAGCCTTCTTACCCAAACTCTTCTTTGGTTGAGAGTGAGAGTCGGTCAAGGAACTCTCTATGTGCAGGGCACAGTATATTGGCAACTCACTCGTGCGATCATCAAGGGAATTCTCAGATGGAAAAAAATCATCACAAAATTTTGGCAAACTTAACTCTTGCGTGAAACTCCATGTACTGTCTATACCAGAGTACGCCATAGCAATGATGGAGCCTTCTTCCAATTCATCCTCAGAAGAAACTTTTTCTACCCAAGGAGTGCTGCTAGCATCAAAAAGAAGCGGGTAAGCTGCCTGCAATTTCGTATCTTCAACAATGTCCGCGGAGTGGCACGCACTCCATTGTATAGATGGGTACAATAGAAATAGTATGCTTAGTAAATAAAGTGTGTTTCTCATTACCTATATACTTTCATCATCATTTTTAACTACCTTGTTTAATTGTATTATCAATATTTTATTTTTTTATGCTAAGTGTTTGGTTTAGATGTTTTTTCCGCGATTCTTTCTCTCTCATTCTTACATGGTGTATCCAATAACACTCAGTGCGCACTACTTACATCTATCCTGTATCATTTACCAATGTTTCCTGATCACTCAATGCAGTGATGCACGGCGACAGATGAGCAGTAATAATATTTAATACTGCAAAGCGCTTCACACTCGTTTGCTGTCGCGCTTGTCTATAGGCCCGCTGCTGCGCTCGCAGTGCTCTCAGATGTTTACAAAGAGGCGCCTCAGCTTGTGGAATAAAATCAATCGATTGAAAACGCTCTACCTTAGCACATTTTGCAGACAAATTAGGTTGAAACAGAGTCAAGCTCTACGGTTAGGTCTTACATACTGGGTCATATCTTCAGGAGGCATAGGCGCAGTTCCTCTTTTTGACAAGCTTGCTATTTTCTCCCTAGGGCATTGTCTGATCCAGTGTGGAAAACATTTTTGACATCATTGGTGGCACTGAAGTGGTGCTGTCTTCTTCATCACGATCATTTTAATCACGATCATTTGACTGCCCCTGTCTCAGGGGATTGTACCGTTTTCCCTCTCTCAATCTTATAGCGTGTACCCAATCACACTCAGCGCGCACTGCTTGCATCCAGCTTGTCTGATTTTTCAATGTTTCCTCATCGTTCAATTCAGTGAAGTGCTTCGGCAGCGCAGCAGTAACGTGATTTAATACTTCAAAGCGCCTCACACTCCTCATCGTTTTCCTGGTTTGTGTTTTTAGACAAGAGGGACGCTCTCTCTCGCGACTATATAAATTATGCTGAACTTTCAACCCTAGAAGACAGGCGTGAAGAGACGTATCAGTTTTTGAAATCAACTTAATCGATTGAAAACGCTCTGCCTTAGGAGCTCCTGTAAGACATTGTTTACGAAAATCAGGTTCAAACAGATTTAAGTAACGCTTAGATAAAGGGGTAGGCCGCGAATGCTTGTCCGCATCTGCAGCGTGTTGCTGGAGCCAGTTTTTGTGACATTGCAGATCGTATACCTGCTGTTCTTTTTGCTCAAGACGTTTTTGCACGCACCAGTTTTTGTAACTTTGTATTTCTTCTGCCTTCTGTTCTTGTTGAGCATGCACTCTCTTTTCTTCCAAGAGTGCCGGTGCCTTTTGACCATCATGCCTTATTAGTTCTATTTTTCCCTGCTCTTCTTGGACAAGACTCATCCATTCTACAAAGAGTGCAAAAATATTTGGATCCTGACGATCAACCAAACCCTTTTGCCTCTTTTCTTTTTGACCATGATCTCCCTCTTCTTTTAAGAGTGCAGATAAGAGTGCAGAAATATTTGGCATCTCAGGACTCATCCTATTTACTGCATTTACTGAAGCGTAAGTTTGTAAAAAAAATGCACGCGCCTTATCAGGTATTGCAGAGAAAATGTTCCAACAAGATAGAATCGTATCATCAGGAAGGGTTGTGTCATCAGAATTTTGCCTCAAAGATTGCGGCAATTCTCTGTCCCCTGCAATCTCTAAATCCACAGAGCAGCGCAGGACCAGCACACAAAATAGAAATAATATTCGTAAATTCAATATATTATTCATTCATAGACATTATAGCCCATATGTATCCAAACATCTATTTTTTCAAACTAAATCTAAAATGCTAGATCCCACCTCTACGTTTTCGGCGTCTCACATTAACTCCCCTACGTTTCGCTTTCTTTCTGCATTGTCCTTCAGCAAGTGCAGAATCTTTCTTTTTTTTTGGCCAAACCTATATACCTGAAATTCTTGAACAGTACAAACCTTGCCTACAGAGTCTATAGCATTTCCTTGAAAACAGGAATTGCGACTATCTCCTACAACCTCTGTATGCGCGATAGCAACGCGACCACTATCTGGACATTCCATATCATCTACATCACCTCCATTCACACTGCGCAAACGATTTAAAACACTTCTCAAATCTAGATCCCTAGACCTCATATCAGCATTGACCGCATCTTGTAGCCCATCTTGTCTGAGGCAGACCAGCCGCTGGGATTTATCATACTCGCTTTTTAAAGAGTTCTGTGAAGGATAACTTTGGAACTCTGCCATATCAATCGTTTGTGAACAATTCACTCGCAACAATGGGGCATCCATTCTCTTCTCATCTGCGCTGTGTAAAACAAATGCACACAATAGCAATACTCTTAGTCTACAAAACATTATTAACATGAACACACTCTACCCTATATATTTGCACAAATGTATATTTGTGCCAGGAAAAATACCTTCGTAAAGGCATCACAAATCAAAAAATACATGGATATATTTTTCAAAAACAGATATAATATAAATTATGATTATAATGTATATACAAAGATTATTACTATTATGTTCGCTTGTTCTACACGGTGCAAGCCAGACAGATGAGGGCACAGAGTCTTTTGAAGCGCAAACCATCCCCACGGTGAAAATGCTCCCATTACTGTTCACGAACAGTCACGTATTTGGTGCTATAAAAAATGGAGTTCGTGAAATGATAGATAGCAAGCAAGCAGAGTTTATGCTTAATCATATACCAGAGGGCTCTAGACAGACACTGCTGGACACACTAGAACGCAGAGGACATACATTTGTTGAGATGCAAAGTGATATTCAAGCGGTGCTACAGCAATCACAAAATAGCTTGCCACGCATTCTTGCAGAGCTCGAAAGAATGAAGAACAATGTTAATAAAGCACGACACCAAGAGTTCTTGGCCACACGAAAAAGAGCACTAGAAGAAAAAGAACTGAACGACTATCTGTATTCGGATGGCCCTTATCTGTCTTCTGATCCACTCAGGCAGGGCGACGCTTTCTTCCATGACATTGCTACCCAAAGACTTCGAATGCTTCAAGAGCTTCAGAGGTTTTCGGACACGACGTCGCTCACTTCCATGCAAACAGAGAATTTGTTGATATCAGTGCCTGTAACAATTAGTAAGGACAACACTATATTGGTGGCTAGTGCTAAAAAAAGTACAGTAATCCAGCCAGAACACACGAGTCCTCTTTTTTCTGAACCATCCAAAGAGGAAAAGAGGAAAGGTACACTTGATCATAGGCAGGTGAGATTCAAGCGGAAGGACGACCACTGGCGCACATTCTCCACACAAAACCGCCACATCTCATACAAGCGCAGGAACAGGAAAATAGCAAGAAGAAGGACAGAGTATTTTGGGGAGAAATCCATCCCCACACTGACAGTGATCGCTCCCCCCCTACAAAACCGCCACTCATACAAGCGCAGGAACAGGAAAAGAGCAAGAAGCAAAAGTGGGATGCAAGCAATAACAGCACAAAATACAGGAAGGACAGAGTATTTTGGGGAGAAATCCATCCCCACACAGACAGTGATCGCTCTCCCCCTACTGTCAAGTAACCCTCACATATTTCGCGCTATACAAAGTGGGATTTGTGAGATGATAGATAAACATCAAGCAGAATTTACGCTTGGTCACATACCAGAGGCTTCTCGACCGTTACTGGAGAGAGAACTAGCAAAAATAGAGCATACATTTTCTGAGGTGCAAGATGAAATTCAAAAGATGGTGGTACGGCTACAAAATAGCCGGCCACAAATTCTTGAAACACTCAAAATAATGCAGAGAATGTTTATTGACCCACGAGAAAAACAGCGCGAGCACGAAGCATCACTCCGAGAAAAAGACCATTTTTTCACTCGGATGACAAGCGAATCACTCCTAGCACGAGCCCGTCGGTGCACTCGGGCGGCAAGAACCCGCCATCTCCGAGAGCAGCGTGCAAAGTATTAAAGGATCATTTCCCCACGCACAAGACCGCAGAATCTGCGCGCCCAGAAACATTAACTCCGGAGCTTTTTTATCATCTCAGCGTGCACATCTTTGAGCGTCATCGCCAAAAATAATCAATTAAAGTCTTCCTTTTATCACTTCTTGATCAACCAAGGGTTTCACTCCTTTTGGCAGAAACTTTTCAAGTTCTGCATAATCCAAGGAATCGCTTAAATTTGTCAGGTAGGCTTGCTCTGGGCGTATCTGATCAATCCATTGCAGCGCTTGCGCTAAACAAGCATGATTTTTTGTAGACACATACGATCTCGCTGGCAAAACCCACGAACGCACACCCTTTAAAATCTTCAAAGATTTCTCTGGTATATCAGAAACATCCACACTATAAGCAAAGTCACCTAAACGCGCACCTATAGACTGCACTTTTCCATGATCTTGTGAAAAAAAATGAATCGGCAAACCCAAAACATCATGCCCTCCATATTCGATGACATGAGGCACCATGCCAAAGTCATCTGAACCAAAAATGTAGGGGTAGTGTTTTTTAAGAATAGAAATAGTAGCTGTGTTTGCAAAAACAGGAATTTTTTTCTGTTGAGCGCGCGCTAAAAAATAAATATCCACCAAGCCAGCCATATGATCGTAGTGAAAGTGGGATAAAATTACAGCATCAATATTACTTTTGTTTTCTCGCAAAAGCTGCTGTCGCACATCTGGAGAAGCATCGAAAAGAATCGTTCTTTGATTCACTACAATCATTGCGGAACTACGCAGACGCATATTACGCGGATCGTCCTTATCGCACGCCCCCCATCCTGCAATGGAAGGAACGCCTGCGCTGGGGCCACATCCCAAAATTTTTACTACAAAATCTGTCATTCAGACCAACCAAACAGCATCTTTACATTACACTGAACAGAATCAATAAAATCTTCTAATAACATATCACGCTGACGCGCTATGTGCTCATAAACATACGCTACCTTTGCGGGAGTATTTAATTTTCCACGATAAGGGTGCGGCGCCAAGTACGGGGCATCTGTTTCGCACACGAGGTACTCCAAAGGAATGGTACGCGCCGCCTCTGCTATTTCCTCAGCTTTCTTTCCAAAAGTCACAATACCTGAAAACGATATATAACACTGAAATTTTTCAATAAATTTATGTGCGGTATCTGCATCACCTGTAAAACAATGCATAAGAAGGCGTGAACCCGGATATTGCTTGATTGCATAGGACAACAAATCTTCAGTGGGCCGAAAGGCATCTCTCGCATGAATCACAACGACCTTCTTGAGCGCATGAGCCACTTCAATGTGGCGCAAGAATGACTCCTCTTGATTTGGTAAACTCTCTTGCGTACCATGATAAAGATCTAGCCCTGTTTCTCCCACCCCCACAATCTTTGGGTGATTCACAAGATCCATAAGATCTTGTTTAGTGGGTACACCCTCTTCGGCCACATCAAGTGGATGCACGCCACAGGCACCATAAAGGCATGCATACTTCTCCACCAAGCGTTGTACTGACAAAGAATCTTTCAAACTCACACCAATACTCACCATACGCTTCACTCCTGCATCAAGCGCTTCTTGAATAATCTTATCTTGATCTGCAAAAGATGCGCTTGTGATGTGGCAATGTGTATCAATCATGTGCCATTATACCAGCTTATCTGCAGGACGTGGATACACTATCTAATATCACATATTACTCACTAGATCTGAGCATGAATCTTTACGCCACCAAAACTTCTTACGTAAATCATACGGCCATGATTCCATCATATGGTACAAAGTACACAAGACAAAAATTAATACCTTGCCCTCCTAGTCTGCATAACAAACTACATTGTCTGCTAGTCTTCCCTCACTGCTACTTGTGTACAATGAATCTGTGCTTCCAAGAGTGCAAGAACATTTTTCTCCTGACGATCCACTAAATCCTTTTTCCTCTGTTCTTCTTGACCATGCTCTCTCTTTGCTTGCAAGAGTGCAGGAGTCTTTTGACCCTCATGCCTTATCAGTTCCATTTTTCTCTGCCCTTCTTGTACAAAACTCATCCATTCTGCAAAGAATGCAGAATTTTTTGGAGTCTCACGCATCATCCTATCTATTACCAATAAAGTTTGCAAAAAACGTACACGCTCATCATCAGGTATTACAGAGAAAACTTTCCAACAATATATAATCATATTATCAGGAAGGGTTTGTTCATCAGACTTTTGTCTCAAAGGTTGCAGAAATTCTCTCTCTCCTTCAATGTCTAAATTCACAGCACAACGCAGAACCAGTGCACAGAATAGAAATAATAATCGTAAACTCAATATATTATTCATATGTCACAATACTATACTATTGTATATTTTTAAATACTGAAGGCTCTGCCTCCCAATCCTTAACTGTATTTTTATTCAGAATGACTATCGCAAAAAAACATTA
>MPNG01000035.1 GCA_002238905.1 Alphaproteobacteria bacterium bin98
CCGATCCCATCTCGAACTCGAACGTGAAATGCTTTAGCGCCTATGGTACTGCATCTTAAGGTGTGGGAGAGTCGGTCGTTGCCAAGCCTTTATTTACTTCTTCTTTTCTTTTTTTAACCTTCCTTTTCTCCAAAATCATCGGATATTGTCTGGTCAAAGCTATTTAAAATGGCTTGTTTATAAAAACAATACTTTGGAATAACCTTTATCATTGCTGTTATAGTTACTGTGAAAGATATTACCTTTCATCACAAAGAAGGCCTCCCATGAGCCTGACTATTAAAAACAGTACAGTATTGTTGCTTGAATTTTGCCTAAAATTAATGAATATCGTATATTTTTATGAACAGAAAATATGCTTTTCTGCTTTCAAACCTAACTACTATTTGTGATGAATTCTTCTTGCCAGAATAGTATTCATTCATTTATATTGCCAGTTCGTGTGACGTTTTTTTGAAATTGAAGAGAGAAGTCTCCATGTCATATCTTCTGTTTTTTAATGCTTGACGATATTTGAGCGCAGTTGTGCAAACTGTATCATTTTTGACAAAAATCCATGACGATGTGATTATTGTATCATCACTATTTGTGTGTTACATATTCTTGTGCAGGTGCATGAAGGGGGCTTAAGTGTTTGTATTATTGCTATTATTTTCATCAATTCATCTATATTCTGCGAATTTAAAAGTTTTATATGATGTTGCGTGCAGGCAAGAGTTAATCATAGATGCTGCAGCATTACAAGATCTTGGCAGAAGCTTTGTTTCCGCACCTTTAAGAACGCCTGATAATCCTAATGAGTGGCTTAACCCTGCTTTAAATAAAATGATTGCCCAATTAGAGTCAATGATTTCAGAAAAAGATCGACCTTCGCGCGAAAAAATTGCAAGTCTTTCTTATATTAAGTTTATGGAGAGATCGCATGAATCAAATTATACTCTTGTGATGAAAGCCTTTTTTGGTGGCGAAGATTCTATTTTAGAAGTAGAGTTAGATGTTTTGACTCATACACTTTCTTTTTCTGAATATTTGAATTCTTCAGATTTGATTTTTAAAAAAATAGAAGCAGAAGGAAGAGAAGAAACTGATGGCGCACAAGAGTATAAAGCATGTTTTTCTGTACCTGCAGATTATAAAGGTTGTGTTTCATTAGATATGATGTGCGCTATGCCACTGGAGTCATTTTCGGAAAGGTTTTCAAAGTTTTCTCAAAATTTTTTGGAAGGTTTTCTGAAAAAAATGCATTGTTCGCCTCAATTTTTGGGCACAAAGGAGAGTATGATTTCCATGCGCTGCTATGAAGAGATGGCGCTTCGTTTTTGGTTTGAAAAATCTGAATTTTTATCTAACCATTTAGCAACACTTCATCTTTATGGTGTAGATGTTGATCCAGGTGATTCTTTTGATCAAATAATTGTCTTTGATGAAAAATATCGGAAATGGCGCATTATTTTGCCTACGCGCGAGCAAATGATGAAAGATCTTGTGTCTTGTGGTGGTGGGGTCACAACTTTTTCTGTTTGTAAAAAAGCACTTGATTTACTTGTTGAAATAAAAATTCCTTCTATAGGGGATAAATTTTTTAATTCAGCTAACGTTATAGAAAATTTTCTGCAAGCAATGGGAATGGAGCACGCTATAGAGCGGCTGGGTGATCATAAAGGTGGAGAGAAAGAAAGGCTTTCTGTAAGAGAAACTCTTTTTTTGTTTTGGAAAAATATACAAAAAAAGAAAGGAGAATTGAAAACTCACGGTGCTTCTGAAGCGCGTATGTCTATAAAAGATGCATGCCACTCAAGGCAAACAAATGATGTGGAGCCTCCTGTTCTTTTAGATGTAGAGGATCAAGAAAGAATTGATGCACTGTTGCAAGAAAAGCGAAAAAGAATGCGTGAAAAAAGAATATATGAAGAAAGAGTATATGAAGAAAGAATGCGTGAAAAAAGAATATATGAAGAAAGAGTATATGAAGAAAGAATGCGTGAAAGAAGAATGCATGAAGAAAGCGCCAAAGAAGAGAAAGTGCGTGAAGAAAGACGCCAAAGAAGGCGTCAAGAACAATCTGATGCAATACGTGCAAAGCTAGAGACTCGTGTGAGATGGATATAGTTTATCCAACTTGCGCTAAAGCGCGATCTTGATGTGAGATGAGCGATGTAATCTATTATTTATTTACAGCTTTTATCTGATTAATTTAGATGCTGAAACAAAAAGATCAGAGAGCCTGGAAGCAAATCTAGAGATGAGGTCATTGCCTTACACACTGATTGAAAAACTGCAGCCGTGATAGTTTGGGAAGGATTTGCGGTTATGAGCAATCCACAGGAAAATTAATTATTTTGGAAATTTTGGTCACAATCATTTAAAGTGTTGGCTACAGGTGGCAATTTTGTGTTTTCTGTTGGAAAAGACAATATGGCGCAAAAATTTTTTATCTTTTTTACGAAATCAATAGGGAAGGAATGGTCCTGAATCTTAAGGTGCGGGAGTGTCGGTCGTTGCCAAACCTTTATTTAATTCTTCTTTTTCTTTTTCTAACCTTCCTTTCCTGCAAAAAATTCTGATATATTTTATGATCAAAGCTATCAAAAAATGCTTGTTTGTCAAAGGATATCTGTTGACAGAGCCTTGCCAACGCAATACAATCGGTCAGTAGGAGGCATCTGCCTTTTTCTTTATTTTAGGAGAGTGCTATGAAATTAAAATTATTACCTTTTTTGGGTTTAGCGATGATCGCAGGGTTGGCCGCATGCAATAAAGCAGGCATGCGTAACAAAAAAAGCGAAATGTTTACACTAGAAAACTGTGTTGAAGAATGCGCAACACTAGGAATGGAAGCGGATGTCGTTGCAAGCAAAGCGGGATCGCGATGCCGTTGCAAGAGCGTTTCTTCAGGTGTAGCTTAAGATTATTGTAGGCCGTTATGGAACTTCAGCAACTTGTTAATTACGAAGCTGAGCGTGCCTTAACGGCTTCCTTGATTCACAACAACCTTACACTAGATAAAATACGACACTATCTGCGTCCAAGTCATTTTGCAGATAAAATATATGCTTCTATATATGATGCTATCTGCTCTACTATTGATGCTGGGAAAATAGCAGATCATATTACCTTAAAACCATTTTTTGAAACCGACGATTTGCTGAAAAAAGCTGGAGGAAGTAAATTTCTTCAAGAGCTTCTTGATTCTCTCATTACCGTTATGAATGCAGAGCATTACGCAGATCTTATATATAATCTTTATCAACGCAGACAGCTCGTGCATATTGGAAAATCAATATCCACAAAAGCCTCCGTTCTTTCACATAAAGAATCTTCCTCAAGCGTTATTTTACAGGCAGAAGAAGATCTTTATAAACTTCAAAACGATCGCTTAGAGCGTTCTTCTTTCTTTCAGCCGTTTTCTCACCTATTAGACACAACACTAACCACTATTCAAAGAGAAGCGGCCACTCCTGATGATGAAATGCGATTGCCAACAGGATTCACCGATTTAGACAGAATCTTGGCAGGTCTGCACCCGTCTGATCTTGTGATTGTTGCAGCCCGTCCAGCAATGGGTAAAACAGCGTTAGTTACAAACATTGCTTTTCATGTAAGCAAACACTGCCGCGCAAAGAAAATCAAAAAAAATGGTGTGGTTGCATTTTTTTCATTGGAAATGTCAGGTGAACAGTTAGCTTCTCGTATTCTTTCCGCAGAAACACGCGTTTCTTCAGAAAAAATGCGCAAAGGACACGTTACAGAAAAAGATCTCAGCAGTTTGAAAAATGTTACAGATGAGTTGAGCTCCCTTCCTTTGTATGTTGATGACACGCCAGCGTTAAGTGTCTCAGATCTTAAAAGCCGTTGCCGAAGATTAAGCCTTATGCAAGATGGCCTTGCACTTGTAGTGGTGGATTACTTGCAGCTTTTACAAGGTGGAAGACCCGAATCGCGCGTTCAGGAGATTTCTGAAATCACACGTGGACTAAAAATGCTGGCAAAAGAAATATCTGTGCCTGTTATTGCTCTTTCACAGCTCTCTCGCGCCGTTGAGCAAAGAGATGATAAAACACCAAGGCTTTCAGATTTGCGTGAATCCGGCTCTATTGAACAAGATGCTGATGTTGTGCTTTTTATCTATCGAAAAGGCTACTATCAAAAAGATGCAACGCCTGAAATGCTTTCCGACACAGATGTCATTATTGCCAAGCATAGGCATGGTCCTACAGGGCGCATCAAACTATTCTTTGATCCCAATACAACTACCTTTAAAAACAGTATTGTCGCTTAGATTCTGCTGAATGTGCGCTGATGACAAATCGTGTTTTACAAAATATTGCTTTGATTTTTGTTGGACAGGTTTTTAAAAATATTCTAATCCAGACCATGTAGGCATGATGAACGCATAATCTCTCAAATAGAAAAAAGGGGTTTTTATCCCCCTTTTTTTTCTTGTGTTTTTTATATAATATATAATATATTATATATTATACTAAATGTACTATTTTATTACATGTTATGTTGTAATCGCAGAAAAGGTAAAAATGATAAAAAAAATATTCTGGCTTTTATTCTCAACACATATATACTCTGCGTGTCAATGGCATGACAGTAAGCTTGATCCAAGAGATTGCGTAAGATACGCAAAAAAATTCAAAGCAGCGACTATCCTATGGAGTAAAGAATATGATCGTGAATATTCTACTGAGTCAACATCTTTCTACCATAGGATTGCAGTATCTAAAGATGTTCGTGATTCTCTGATGTTAGCATTCTATCTTTTCAACAAAAAACATAATGGAGTGCTTCTGCGCGCTATAGAGATGGCAGAGGAAAATGTCAAAACAGAGTTATGTGAATTTCTCACAAATCCACCAAAGTTGTTTGTGGGTCCTTCAGGACTCTCGAAATTTAAACCGGAATTAGCCCCGTCTATTTTTGCTAATCGTCAAAAACTGTTAACTTTTTCTGAAACTGCAAAAGGAGAGCTCTGTGTCAGAGCTTCTCTTGTGATTGGAGACGTTATAATTTTGGGGGCAGCAAATACTCACTCTAATTTGTCTCGCTCTTTTAAAAGATTAGGCGTTGTGAGAATGTATGATTTTATGACATTACAAAAATACCTACCTCCTGAATTGCACAAATTCTACTCCGAACTTTCAAGTACAAGTGATCGTGATTGGTCCAGCCGTATTCAAAGTTTTATGATGCCTATTGCTAACTTTTGTAAATCATCTTGTTGTGTATGTTTTGAAGATGAAAAACAAGATAAAAAACGACTGACCGTGATGCCTTTTCTCAATTAAATATTAGGCGCTTTGTGATGGCAAATTTTTGTGAAAAAACAGACTTAATGGTTCCATAGCATGTTGATATTTATGAATTGTTAGACTACACCCTTTCTCTCAAATATACTCGGTTTCTTAAGCATCATACTGTTTCCAGGGTTAAAGCAGTTTCTCATTATCCTAATCAAAATTTCAGGCACTATTTGTGGTAACGCCAAACTACACAAGACTATAATTTTAACTATTTCTGGGGTGACACACCTCGGAATCTTATAGTTTGAAAATGCAGCACTGAAAAATGTCTTCATGCTTTTGCATACAAAGGAATGATCAGAAATGAAATGCGTGAAATGTTGCACGCGATGTTATTCGTCTTACTATTGTCACTCAATCTTCCTGCAGCATGGAAGGAAGCAGAATTTTTGTGGGATCAAAAAAAAGGAAGAATATGTCAGATATTCGAAGGCGATCTAAGAGAGGTTTTTGATGCAAACGCGGATCAAGCGGATCAAAGAGACGAGTTGTTCGACGCTGTAGATGCAGCAATTAAGCAAAAAAAAGATTTAGGCGAAGTTTTCATTGAATTTTTCGGTGAAGAAGAAATATCGCCAGAAGAGAAAAAGAAAGCTATAAAGGAAGCATGGGATCAAGGAAAAGATTGGTATTTAAAGGTCTGGTTCCTCAATAAAAAGTTTGATGAAGTAAGACAGTACATAGCACACAAGCATCTACTATCAGCATTTAATCAATATAACAATGACTTTCTCCCAAATCTTTTGTCTTGCATAGAAAGGATGAGAGAGAAAATAAAAGAAGATGCTGATGATTCAGAAGAGGTTAATAAGGAACAGATGTCTTTTACATTTAAGAAAAATCAAAATGGTCATTTGTGTGTGATAAGTTTCTTGGATCAGCGTGCTGAAATAAATGGTGAGCTGTTTCGTGTGCAGGAAATCTGCGCTGTAAAAGTTCTTGAGCCATCTTTTGCTTCGTATATTGAACATCTTCCAGGTTACTGTTTTAAAAGACTGGCAGAGCAGGAAGAAAGAGATTTCTATACTTCCCAAAGTCTCCTCAATCTTCGCCTGCCAGAAGTAGGTTGCCCTGATGATGACGTGCGCCTGAGTATCATCCATGGTAAGAAACTGCAGTTGCAGCTTTTTACCAAAGAAAGAGAAATGAAATCTACAATTGATTAGTGTTTTGCTAGAGAGGTCAAAAAATCAACACTGTATTATTTTGCGTGAGCAGTGCTCTGTTTTACCCTACAGGATCAAAAGTGATGAATCTTGAAGTAAAAAGATTGACAAGCTTTATTATTTATATAAAACTCATATAAAGGCTATATGTATTGTTTTTATTATTTTTGTCAATTTAAAAGGTTATTTATGTTGAAATTGTTATGCGTATTACTCTTGTCACTCAATCTCCCTGCGGCATGGAAGGAAGCAGAAGTGTTGTGGGACAAAACAGGAAAAGCAGAAGTGTTGTGGGACAAAACAGGAAAAAGAGTATGTCAGGTATTTGAGGGCAACCTAAGAAAGGCTTTTAGTGCAGACGCGCATCAAAGAGACGAGTTGTTCGACGCTGTAGATGACGCAATTAAGCAAGGAAAAGATTTAGGCGAAGTTTGCAGTGAATTTTTCAGTGCAGAAGAAATGGAGCCAGAAGGTAGAACCAAAGCTATAGATGAAGCAGCGCAGCAAGGAAAAGATTGGTATTTAACGAACTTGTTACTCTATAGAAATTTTGCTGGAGTAAAGAACTACATAGAACACCAACATCTACTATCAGCACTCAATCAATATAACGGTAACTGTATGCAAGATCTTTTGTCTTGCATAGATAGGATGAAAGCGAAAATAAAAGAAGATATTCATGCATCAGAAGAGCCTGATAAGCAACAGATGTCTTTTACATTTAAGAAAAATCAAAAGGGTCATTTGTGTGTGAGAGGTTTCTTGAGCAAGAGTGGTAATATAGGTGGTCAGATTTTTCGTTTGTGGGAAGTCTGTACTGTAAAAGTTCTTGAGAGCTCTTTTGATTCGTATATTGAACATCTTCCAGGTTACAGTTTTATAAGACTGACAGAGCAGGAAGAAAGCGATTTCTATGCTTGCAAAAGTCGCCTCAATCTTTGTCTGCCGGAAGTAGGTGGCCGTCATGATGACGTGCGCCTGAGTATTGCCACCCATCCTCTACATTCATTAGACCCTAAGATGAAATGAGCGCTTCTTTTGCAGCTGATGAATGTTTTGCTAGAGAGGTCAAAAAATCAACACTGTATTATTTTGCGTGAGTAGTGCTCTATATAGGCCTATAGGATAAAAAGTGATGAATCTTGAAGTAAAAATTATGGAATTGATTATGTCGTTGCAGCGCAACAATATTTGCTAGTATCTGAGAATCTAATGGCTTGGTTGCAAACTGGATGTGTGCCAGTACAAGAAAACCCCAAAGCAACTTATACTATTAAGCTCGTAGTTGCCGCTCTCGTAGTACACAACCCGGAGCTCCGATTTTTTATGGATAAAGGGAATCTGTGTGTTCTAGCTGATGACCCTGAACATTTGACCTTTTTTCATAGGCTCGATTCTATATTTTATTCTTTTAAACATCGTTATATAGTAATCTTTGTTCCAAATTTGAGCCTTTTTGAAAAAGTTTCAATATGCATTAATTATATTTTTGATTTATAATATAGGAGATGAGGTGCATTATGAATTATATGTTTCTATTATTTTTATCAATTCAGCTATTCTCTGCTGTTTGTACTGCTGCAGATGATTGCGATTTAGACTGTCCTCTATGGGATTTAAAAAAAGTTAAAAAGTACTCAACCACCTTTGATGAGTTAGATAAAACGCTGAACGATAGTGCATGTATGCAAAAACATCCTCGTGACCCGATGCAATTAGCAATGCGTTTGTTTGACCATGATAGTAAGAACGAGTTTGGATTTGCTCTGTCAAAGTTGTTTGGCAATATGGTAGACGAGCTACGGTTATTGATAGCGAAAGCGCCAGAAGCAAATATGACTGTGGATGATCAAATACTGGATATGAATCGCTTGCTGTACTTAATTGCTTTCAATGGTCATGACTCAGAAGGTCCTGTGATTCCAGAGCATATTGAGTTTTATGAATTGCACGACCACACCCTTGCCCTCAAATGCACTTGGCATCTTAAGAATCATAGTATTTCCAGCGTTGAAAAAGTTCAGCATCAGCTGGATCAAACTTTCAGGTATTATTTGTCGCAATGCGAAGCCGCAGCATCCTATGGTTTTCAACCGCAGAGTTGAATGGAGTGATTTTGAGTGCGTCTGCTATCGCTTGACAGAAGATATGGCTGCATAAAAGGAATGCTCAAAAATGAAACGCTTGAAATGTGCTCACGCGATATTATTCTTTCATTCAAATACACTTTACAGGTTTGAAGAAAACTAATAACGTGAAAAGAGTCGGAGCATTGATGAAACTATTTATATTTTTTATTGTTTGTTGCGCGATCCCATTAATGTCTGTGTAAAATACAGACATTAATGGAAGAGTGATGATCCTCCTTATTCTAGAAGGCCAATGCCAAACTATCCTTTTGTTTTTACAGACAATATTACTAGCTGTGCGTTGCAAGATATTTTATTTTCTCCTCAATTACAAAAATGTAGATGTGTTCGGTGAAAATGCAGGATTTTTCGTAGCTTTGGGAGGATGCATGCAAAATGGCTTTCCCGTATACCCACCCATTACAAGAAATATCAAGGAGCGTATGAATTTTTTTATTATTTCTAGTATAAGTGATAAGGATATTTTTCTAAAAAAAAACTACTCACCTTAGAGAAGACATGCCAACTTATCTTGTGTATGACATTAATATGAACAATACGAGTTGTGCAAACTCATTGCCATACTTGACTTGTTGCGGTGAATATTGAGTTGATCTGGAAGTGCTGCAATGCAGCGTTAAAAATGCTGTACAATTTATTGTGCTGTAATGATTATTAAACTATATCTATGATTCAAACCTGTTGTGGAAGGAGTAAGAGAAAGGGTGGGTGACTAGAGTGTTGCATCTTACAACATTCATATTGTATCCGAAAGAGCCAATGCTGCAAGCCATCTTTGTACTATTCATCTGCCTCTTAACCAATGAAGTAGGTGTATCTTTCTGCAAGATTAAAAACGATCTATTTCCAGTGTTGCACAAGTTGATGAGAAGCATGATCACACTTTTGCTGACTATCTTAGAAAATATAAAATCGC
>MPNG01000036.1 GCA_002238905.1 Alphaproteobacteria bacterium bin98
TATTTTATTGTAGAGCAAGTGAATTGAAATACAATGACGCTGGTGAAGAGAATATAGCTATTTATTAAGTCTGATGAACATGTGGCTTAAGTCACAGTATTTCTTTAATACGTATTGAATTTTTTTGTGTGTGCTGAAAATATCTTTTACTTAGTGAGTTCATCATCTGGTAGAAGATTTGATTGGATAACATGGTAGAGATAATCTGCAGTGTGTGAGTAGATAATTTTTTATAGATATAAAAGAAAAACTGAGGAAGAGTTTTATGTTGGGTGGAAAAATTCTTGGTGACGATTTGATGTATAAAAAATTTATATCTTTATTTATACCACACATGCCACACATGATTTCTGCACTGATTTATTAAAAATATTCGCTGTTATATTAATCAACTGATATCTGTGCAGAAAATATTTTGTATGATCAGGAATTATGTCATGCGGATATGGTTGATGTATCATAATTTTATCAAGGTGAGAGTTGATTTTCAGGTGAGACAATTGTCGAGATTAGCGTTGTGTGTGGAGGAGCGCTTGATATTTTTATGTTTATAGAATGATTGTTTGCTATAATCAAGGCATGGCATTTCTATTGTATTTAATCTGTTTATGCTCTTATGGATCTTTAGAAAGATTGGATGAGAGAACTGCACCATCTTCTTATATGAAAAAGAGGGGGCTATCAGAGAGGGGAGCATCTCAGTGTGAAAGAAAGAATCTTCGTGCTCTTCTTCAAACTCATGAGTATCGCCAAAGTTATGAGTATCGTACTGTGGGATGTTATTCCTCAGAATTATATGACTTTGCATGTCTACAAACATGGAACGCATCTCAATCTTTGCTGAGCACTTGGCAAAGACAGAAAATTTTAGATTTTCTCCAAAATTATCGGCATCTTGATATAAAAGATTATCCAACAGTATTTAATTTAGTGCAGACAGTAGCTTCTGCTCTTAAGCCAATTGTGGGCTCCAAAGATTTGCGAAGTGGCGAGTATAATGATTATCCAGATCTTAAAGCCATCTATGATGCTTTCCCTTTATTGCAAACAAAGTATAGTAATGTATTGCAATTAGATCCTAGATTCCTAAGTGCGCTGGATAAATATTATCTCAAAGAAAAATATGGCAATGCACTGTGCAGTTTATTATCAGCGTTGGAAGGTTTCTGTATGAGAGATCCAAGTTGGACTAAAGCAGCATTTAAAACTCATGCAACATGGTTGAGCTCTGATGGAGCTTACGGATGTGATCAGCTACCTGTATTCTCTTCTTCTCCGAGAGAGTGGAAACAAGCTCAAGAATTGTTGATTCCTCTGATCAGAGAGCAGATTAGAAAATCTCTCGCTCCGTGCTTAAATGGTGCGTGTATCGTGGTGCACATTGATGAGCTGGACAAGCTGCATCATATGATGAAAGAAGTAAGCGATAATCTTGAGGCAATTTTGCACGCATATCATCCCAGTATACCCTTAAGTGCAAGGAAACGATTTACTGTTTTGCCATCATTAAGAATCAAAAATGGTAAGTATGGTGACTTTCGTTTTTATGATGACTCTCACCTTGATCTAGAAACATTTTTTGATGCTTTATCTGAATTGGAAGGAAAGCATGATACTTTATTTAACTTAGAAAATCAAAAAAAAATGAGCATTGTTCGCTCATACTACATCAAAAAAGAATACCAGCAAGCGTTTGAAAAATTAGTCATCGCTCTGGAATATTTCTGTAAAAAAGATAGAGATAGCTCTGATAAAGAGTTCTGTTGCTTTTTGCAGCATCTATCTGCGATCCGTACACCTTTAACGCCTCAGTTGTGGTATCAAAACGCTCAAGAAATTCTGGTTCCGTATAGAGCACTCTTAATTCCCTCTGCAGATTATTGGAGTTATGATCTGGATCAATTAAGAGTTTTAGCAAAACCAATACTGGCAACTTTGGAGCAAGCGCAATCAAAAACTTACTATGGTTCTGCTAAGCAAATGATGGAAAGGAAAAGATTTGTTCTCGGACAGTTTCATCATTTTGATGATGGTGGTTCTTGTGATGCTGGTTTTCACTGTGATATGGAAACTTTATTTTACCTTTTTTCTGAATTGGAAGAAAGATGTGATAGTTTATCATCTTTAGATATTGCAAAAAAGGGTATTACTCATTTATGCTATGTCAAACAAAAATATCAGTATGCATACGCTTATTTATTTGATGCTCTATACGTTTTCTGTACAAGATCTGACGAGAATTATAGAGCAGATCTAAACTTTATTATAAGCAGTTACCAAAATTTTTGGAGAGAGACTGCGGCAGCGACTGATCCTGATATCCCAGTTTGTGAATGGTGGGCAATAACTAAAAGACTGATGACTCCGTATAGAGACGATTTTCTACAGACACTTTCTGAAAACTTTATTGCGGTCAGTGATCTGGGTCAATTAAGAGTTTTTTCAGAACCAATACTCACAGTTTTGCAAAAATTCTACTCAGAAAATTATCATGGTTCTGCTGAAGAAATGATAGAAAGGAAAAAATTTGTTCTTGAAGAATTGCAATATGGAGCTACCGCTATTGATATGGAGTGCTTTTTTTGTGTTTTTGATGAACTGGAAACAATATGCAGTGGTTTATTAGATTTAGATAGTAGAGAGGTTGGATGTGCTGATTTATACTGCATCAAAAAAAAATACAGTACTGCATATCACAAATTACTATCAGCTTTCAAGACTTTATGTATACATGCTGGAGATATTGGTAGGAATAATCTGACCGATAGAGAGCATGTTAATCAAGCTTTCCGCAATTTTTGGCTGCTGGATATGGCGGAAGCTAATATGTCTCTGGAGTGGTATAGACGGAGGAAAATCCTTGAAGAATCATGGGATTCTATCAGAGATCAAATGCGAGAATCCCTTTTGCCGTGCTTAAATGGAGCGTGCCTTTTAGTGCCAATTCATGAGCTGGACAAGCTGCATCATATGATGAAAGAAGTAAGCGATTCTCTTAAGCCAATTGTGCACGCATATCATGAAAGTGTACCCTCAAGTGCAAGAGAAAAACCTATGCTTAGAAGAATTGAAAAAGGCTCGAATGGTGCTTTTGACTTCTATGATGATCCTCACTTTGATCTAGAAAAATTTGTTGAGGCTTGGTCTCAATTAGAGTCAGAGTATATTTTGTTATTAAAGAAAGAAGATCATAAAGAAGTTAGCATTGTTGAGTCATACTACGGCAAAAGAGAATACCAACAAGCGTGTGATAAACTAGTTATGGCTTTAGAATATTTTTTTCAGAAAGATACAGAGCACTCTGATGCAGAGTATTGTTGCTTTTTACAGCATCGATCTGCGATCCATGCACCTTTGACGCCTCAGTTATGGTGTAAAAACGCTCAAGAACTTCTGGAGTCGTATAGAGAGTCTCTAAGGCTTCCTGAAGATTATGTGGCTGTATATGATCTGGATAAATTACGAGATTTGGCAGAACCAATATTAGCAACTTTGCAGCGAGCACAATCAGAAACTTATCATGGCGCTGATGAGGCAATGGTAATGAAGGATGGCCTCTATCAATCTGATGATAAGTTTGCAGAATATAAACAAACTGTTCTCGGACAGTTTGATGAGGGTAATGTTCATTGTGATATGGAAACATTCTTTAACCTTTTTGCTGCATTGAAAGAAGGATGTGAGAGGTTATCATCTTTAGATATCGCAAAAAAAGGCATTACTCATTTATTCTATATCAAAGAAAAATACATAAATGCCTACAGGAACTTATTTAAGGCTCTAAACACTTTTTGTACAGGATTTAGAGAGCATTATCAAGAAGATCTAAGAGAGGTTATGTTTGATATGAAATGTTGTTGGAGAGAGATTGCTGAAGCGAATAGCATCTATAAACATTTTGATCAAAGATTCTTCTACAAGAAAGAATTGGATGAATGGTGGGGAATAACTAAAAGACTGATGGATCCGTATAGAGGTGATTTGCTAAAGACACTTTCTGAAGATTTTTTTGCGATTAGTGATTTGCATAAATTAAGAGTTTTTGCAGAACCAATACTCTCAGCCCTTCAAAAATTCCACAAAACAAATTATCAAGGTTCTTCTGAAGCAATGATAGAAAGAAGAAAAATTGTTCTTCACGAATCGCAATGTTTCTGCGCATGTTTTGATATGGAAGGCTTCTTTTATATTTTTTCTGAATTGGCAACAAGATCTAGCGGTTTATTAGCTTTAGATAGTAAAGAGGTTAGCGTTGCTGATTTGTGCTTTGTCAAACAAAAATACAGAAGTGCATACCGCAAATTATGCTCAGCTTTAAAGAGTTTATGTACACATATTGAAGATGATAGTAGGGATGATCGACTTTCTACTATAAATAAAGTAGCTCAAAATATCAGAGATTTTTGGTTTTATATGCAGCAAACCAAGATGCCTCTGAGCTTGGAGCTGCGCTGGGAGGCAGCTCAACAATTATTAGGAGATTCAAACAGAGAAGAGTTGTGGAGCAAACTTTCTGAAGATTATATGGCTAAAGATCTTGAGACATTAAGAACTTTTTCAAAATCAATACTAACTATTTTGCAGAGAGTCCACGCAGAAACTTATCATGGTTCTGCTGAGGAAATGGTGGAAAGGAAAAAATTTGTTTTTCAACAGGCTGCAGGTGGTGAATTTCGCGTTGATGTAGAAACCTTCTTTTACCTTTTTTCTGAATTGGAAGAAAAATATGATATTTTGCTATCTTTAGATATGGCAGCAAGATATACATGTGCATTTTACAATTTATTCTCAGGTTTAAGCAATTTTTGCAAATGCTATGAGATGCGGGCTGTCAAAGATTTGAGGTGTTTCTGGTGTTATGAAATCTGTATCCCCATGTCTGAGTATAAAAAGATGCTAGAAGACACTGCACTGATCAGGATGTATAAAGAGAAATTTGATGTTTCAAAGTTTTATCAAGTTTCTGGTGAGCAATTGTTTGCTATCAGAGATCTTGAACAGTTAAGAGCTTTGGCTGCACCAATACTAGATACTTTACAGATATTTCACAGGGAAAGTTACTACGGATCTGTTGATGAAATGCTGGAAAGGAGAGAGTGTGTGATCAAAGATGCTTTGGCTAATAAAGGGCATATTAGTCTGGAATCATACTTCTACACCTTTAGTTACTTTCATGAACAATCTGCTCGTTGTTCAAGCTCTTCCGACTGCACATGGACCACTCCGTATTCTGATTTATTGGCATCTTTTCAGTTCTACTTCAAAGGAGAGAAAGAGTTAGCTAGAAACGGATATGATAATGCTTGGATAAATATTCAGATTTGATTGCAAGCGCCCAATGTAAAACAAAAATATGGATCCAGTTGTGTATATAAATTTTGCATTGATATATTAAAACTAAATATTAAAACTAATTTGTGCGCTGAAACAACGCAGAACAATCGGGAGTTTTCTCAAAAAGATGTTTTGAATTCGTTAAAGATAGGAGTTATTTTTTTGTAGCTTTGCATCAACATACTTCACCCACTTAGCCCACGAAGCCCTATATTTTTGGGTTTACTGCAATCCTTGTAAGCGATGGTTCTTACTTCTCGTGTATTGGGTATGGGTAACGTTGTATTTTTAGCACTGGTTTTGAATGTTTTGGCAAAGGATCTGTCACAGTATGGATGTTAGCTGGACTGGCTGCCTGCGCTTGTGAAAAAGATATTAAAATAATATGAATGTCATCATACCAGAGCTGTATCATACTAAAATTTGCTCTGGCAATAGAAGGCTCTCAAACAAAGAAAAATATAAATGCCTCTTAGTCACCTTTGCTATGACTGTTATAAGGGTTAAAATCGAGGTAACATATCGTGTGTGCAATTCTTGGGTTGCATTCTCAATGGGCTTTTCCTAACATAATAAATCGTATAATATAACTGTAATGGAGTATTTATGATCTTAATATTATTATTTTTTACCTGTGTACACGTTTATGGATCTGCTAATCCTAATAAAGATAGCGCGACCTTGGAGCAGTTAAAATCACTTTGGTGGTCAAACAATCAAAAATTGATTGATGGTCATAGAACTGCTCTAGCGGCATGTTTCCAGGATGGAATCGACGGTCAAACGTACCATGATGAGTCTAATGCTGAAAAATTACAGCAGTTTATCAAACCAATAATAGATATTTTAAAACAAATAGAGAGTCCAAGTTGCTCCAATCAATGGCCCGATATAGTACGCCTGGCTTCAGATAGCGCTGTGGTATCCAACGCGTTTGATACGATCAAATCCACGCGTGGTGCGGACATCCTTCTTTTTTCTGATACTAAGTATGCCTCTTTTTTTAGGAAATTCTTGTTATGTGTGGAGCAGTGCTGCGCAGAAAATAAATGTCAAGCTATGACGGCATATGCTGACTGTATGACTGTACTCGAGCAGAGGAACCTCACAGTCCTCCCTACATGCCTTAATCATGATGGCAAGCTGGCGATGAAAAGAAATATGTTGGCGTATCAGGTTTAGTCGATTAGCACAACCTCAAGCACGTCCCTAAAACCTTGGGTTATAGTGGATATAGCACACTTTACGAGAATTCTGCAAGGCAGAGGCGGCACTCTCCAGTTGTCGCAAGCAAGATAAGAGAGATTTTGAATCTGTGAAGCATTTAGCTATGCACTGCTCCTAATAGAATAAAAGTATCAAACGGTATAATATTATTGAAATGGAATATTTATGACATTAATATTATTATTCTTCACTTGTTTATACGTTTATGGAGCTTCTTTTGATGATACTGTGGAAAAAGATCAAGAAATCTGGTGGTTAGACACTCAAAAATTGATTGATAGTAAGAGAAGCGCTCTAGAGGCATGCTTTCATGCTGGAACTGGCGGTCAAACGTACCGTGATGAGTCTAATGTTGAAAAATTACAGCAGTTTGTAAAACCAATAATAGATATTCTGCAAGAAATACGCAGGGAAGGTGTTGAGAGTCAAAGCCTTCCCGATGGGGGGCTCGATATACTACAAATGGCTTCAGAGTGTGCTGAGGTATCCAACGTGTTTAATCAGACAAACAAAGATCATCAACTGTATCAATATAGATTTTTCTTTAAGAAATTCTTGTTGTGTGTGGATAATTGCTGTCAAAAAAAGAAATCTAAAGCTACCAATGCATATGATCACTTTATGACTATTTACGAAGCTCACGACCTGAAAATCAGCAGCGCTATAAGGCGAAGAGAGTGATAATGCATTTGAAGATAGTGTATGTGAGAAGGTGTGTTTTCTATGTTCAAATCATGACTGTTATTGATACATTAATCCCTGTTCTGTCGGAAGATTCTGTATATGATAAGAAATTAGGCCTTGAGTGCACTGGGATGTTTTGTTTTGCTGATAGAGTGATGCTATGGAAAAATAAGGAAATGGTATTTTTATTATCTTTAATTTGTTTATGTGCGTATGGAGCTCAAAAAAGATGTGATGAGGAGTCATCCTTCTTGCAACAGACTGCATCATTTGTCTCGCATAAGAAAAGACCGACCATTCAGGATATCCACGATGATCGGTGTCTTAATACGAGCGATGCTTCCAGATCATTAGATGTAACGAGGAGAGTAAATTCTACTGTCTCTTCTTTGTTGCGTGAGTGGCAAAAACCTCAAGAATTTCTGGGTCCTATCAGAGATTAGATTCGAGAATCCCTCTTGCCGTGTTTGAATGGTGTGTGCGTTTTAGTGCCAATTCATGATCTGGGCACGGTTCATCATATGATGAAAGCAGTTAGCGATATTCTTAAGCCAATTGTGTATGCATCTCATCAAAATATATCTTCAACTGCAAGGGGAAAACCTATGCCCAGAAGAGTGGAAAATGGTAATTTTTGTTTTTATGATGACGCTCACCTTGATCTAGAAAAATTTGTTGAGGCTTTGTCTCAATTAGAAGAAGAGTATACTTGGTTATTAAAGGAAGAGGATTATAAAGCAGTTAGCATTGTTGAGTCATATTACGTTAAAAGAGAGTACCAACAAGCGTGTGACAAATTAGTTATCGCTTTAGAATGTTTTGGTCAGAAAGATCGAGGGGGCTCTGATGAAAAATTTTGTTGCTTTTTGCAGCATCTATCTGACATGCATACACCGTTGACTCCTCAGTTATGGTGTAAAAACGCTCAAGAACTTCTGGAGCCGTATAGAGAGTCTCTAAGGATTCCTGAAGATCATGAGGCTGTATATGATTTGGATAAATTGCGAGGTTTTGCAGAACCAATACTATCAACTTTGCAGCGATCGCAATCAGAAACTTATTATGGCTCGAATGAGGAAATGGTAATGCGGCAAGCCTTCTGTCGATGTGAGGATAAGTTTGCAAAATATAAAGAATGTGCTCTCAAAAAGTCTGCTGCGGGTAATTTTCATTGTGATATGGAACACTTCTTTTACCATTTTGCTTACTTGAAAGAAAAATCTGATAGTCTATTATCTTTAGATATTGGAAAAAAAGGCATTACTTATTTATGCACTCATAGATGCACACAGAAACTTATTTGATGCTCTAGACATTTTCTGTGGAGGGTTGTGCGCTCATCATAGAGAAGATCTCATTGCTGTTAAGCAATATATAGCATGTTTTGGAGACAGGTTGAGACTGTGTGTGAAGCTGAGGATCCTCATACACCCTTGGAAGTATTGCAAAAAGAAGTATTTCAACCATTTCATGAATCTTGGAGAGAGGATGAAACCTTGCTGACTGCGTATAGAGGGATTGACCGACTGATTGGGTGTGCTACTGTATTGACAGAAAAGTAACATATTTGCATCTGATAAAAAAGGAAAAGGTGATTTTTGTGAAACTAATGAATATTATATTTGTGATCTATTTTTCAGCACATGGATCTTTTTTGTGCGCTTCAAGCACTGATAACAGTCCAGAATGCGTGCTGAAAGAAGATCTGTACACGCAGCTCGCAGGCCGCAATTATGCTGCAATGAATAATATGGAAATAAGATCTTTTTCGGATACAGTGATAGCAAAACTTAGTGCTTTGAGTCAAAAAGGTGATCTAGGTGAAAAGATAGTGACTTTTACAGAGAAAATGGCCACTAATGGATCGAATGCATTTCATCTGGATATGCCAACCTTCTTTATAGTTTTTCGTTTTCTGCGCGATATTGATGCTGCGGCACAACATCCCGCTGCTTCAGAAAGATATGCGGAGATGCGCCGCAACTTATTATTATCTCTAGAGCTTTTCTGTAAAGGTGAGAGCATGGCTGAGCAAAAATTTTGTGTTGAAATAGAAAAAATGAAGCAATCTCATAAATTAGATGTATAAAAAACCTATAACTGCGGAAAAAATAGAAAGTTATAACATGTTGGTTGATTCATAATCAGTCATGCCTTTGCGATGCACAAGAAAGAACAAAACTTTAGATATGACTGAAGCACCAAGTGAAAGATATCCGTGCAGTGATGTAGAAGAAAGTTTGGCTACCTAATATAAAAAATACGATTTTTGCATTGATAAATT
>MPNG01000037.1 GCA_002238905.1 Alphaproteobacteria bacterium bin98
CCCACTCATCACAAGGCATGTGCGCGTACTGATATGGCGGCATACTTTGATGCCCCGAAGCATTAAGAGCCTGCTGCACAGGCAAAGGAGGTGCAGGTGTTTCCCACTCATCACAAGGCATGTGCGCGTACTGATATGGCGGCATACTTTGATGCCCCGAAGCATTAAGAGCCGTTCCGTCAAGTTCATTCAGCCATTCTGCTAGAGTCATCGCAGAATCATTCTTATCAGGCACAAAATGAGCAGATGCTGCCAATCCATTCTGATATGGAAAACCTGCGCCGTGCAGAATAAGCGCGCACAACAGAAAAAAGCTTTGCATGAACAATACATTTAGCACATCTTTCAATTGTAATAAACCCCACAACACACGTCAATAGATATCATCTCTAGTATAGCAATTAAAGGTAGTCGGAATTCAGTAAAATACTGAGAATACAAGAAAATAAACACTCTCTAAATGGAGTGGCTCCATTTCATCCTATTCATCCTCATCAGTATCATTTTCCATATCAGACGATTGATAAATAAGTGCTTTATGGTGCAATTTCTTACGATTATTTCACTCTTTATTCCTCACACTCTCATCTTCCACCAAAGCATCAACTGTATTATCTTTGTTGATCGCTTTATCATTTATACTCTTATAAGCCGCTAAGCATGTCTTCTTTCTTTTAGAAATTATCGCTATAACTTTTAATCCAATCTTAGATCACTTTTTCTTACTAAGCATTCTTCTCTAGAAAATAGATATCAATGGCTCTCATTGTTAAAATTTTCTAAAATAGCACAAATGATAAATATAGTTTACATACAAAGATTATTACTGTTGTGTTCACTTGTTATGCACAGCGCAGGAGGCATCATTAAGAATTCAGAGCCTCCAATGCATATGGATCATGCCCAATAAGCCTTGCTAATCCTGTGGGTATAGTCATCATAATCTTATGCGTGCAAAACCTTTTGATAAGTATTTGTTTTTTTATAAATTTATCATTTAAAAATATAAACATTAATTGATTAATTACCAAAAAATGCTAAAATACTTAAATGAAAACAACAAGATACATACAAAGATTATTACTTTTGTCTTCCCTTGTTCTGCAAAGCGCAGCAATATGGCGCGAGGATACAGAGCCATTTTTTCTATCAAATGATGAGGACAAACTGCAAAAAAGCATTGCTAATACTACAGATATTGCTTATGGAGAAAAAAATGCATTAGTGACAGATCTCTTTAGTAGAGATAATTTGCTTCCTTTTTTTCCAGAAGATCTGATGCCGCACAATCCATTCGATCCTAACCATCTCATGCATCAAGACACATTTTTATCTTTTTTGGACTCTCCTGTTCTCGGGCCGCTAGATAGTGAGCAATGCACACCTTCTTCTGATGAAGCATCTAGTGTCGCGAGAGCAGTAACACATTCTCATAAGGAAACTGAACCTCAAAGCCCCAGAACTGGACAGCGGCGAGAGCAGCACAATGCAGGCAATAGATTATACCGAGAATGGCTAAAAAAAAGAAATGAGCTCCTCAAGATAATACAAAAACACCCCACTCTTCTTGCTTATATGCAAGATGAGATTGATCGTATAAATCAAACTCAAGGAGAAAATTTTACCTTTGATAATATGAAAGATGATCTTAAGAGTATGGTGCGGGCAGATCTAGAAAAAGAAGGCTTTACTCTGCATTATATCCAAAATGTGACTCAGAGGATGATGCAGCAAAGGAAAACGACTACTTCAATTAATGCTGTAATGGTCAGAGAATCTGATATGCACAGAGCGTCCTGTAAAAGGTGGTACCAGAATCTATCAGAAACAAAAAAACGTCAGCGCGTTCAACAAGCCCAAGAACGCCGCGCACAAATGACAGAAAAGCAAAAATCGCAGTTCCGTCAAAAACAAAACGATTATAAAAATTCTAGAAGAGCGCAAGCAACAGCAGCAACAACAACTGATCGCCTTCAAAAAAGAAGCACTTCTCAGAGGCAGAAAACCGCAGAAGAGACATCAGCCTCACCTGCAAAAAAGAAGCGCTGCTCAGAAGCGTAAACGCAAAGAAAAAAGAATCTGCGAAGTGCATGATGGTGCTAAGGATATGCTTGCATCTTCTTGATCACGCTGTCTTGCAAATCACCCATATAAGCCCATACCACTTCCTCAGCGTATCCATTGACTACAGTTCTCAAAGCATTTGCACTGCAGAGCTCTCAACGCGCTCTTGATTTTGAGAAGTCAGACAAAAGGGTTGCTGTTGGCATAAATATTCTTAATCACAGGCAAGTATTACTTCATAAAATCATGCTTTGCTTCCATTACACTCCCAACTTACATCCGCTATGCGCAATGGTTTGCTTTGTGCCGTGAAGCACAAGTGCAGAGAACAAATGCACATACAATGAGACAAGCACAGGTGTATAAGAAGCTCTTGTCTCTACATAAATTCAAAATCCTTACCTCCACAAGTAGCAAAAGTATTTGTAAATTTTGTAAATAAAATATACTGTTCATAAATCAAGATTAGAAAACATCACTTTTAGATATAACAGCTATAGCGCTTGATATAAATCACACGCCTTTTTTTGTACTAAACATTCTGCTTTAAAAAAATATAGCGCACCCAAAATAAATGGACATGTTTTGAAAAAACAGCTAAATTTAATATGATCACTATGATTTATATACAAAGATTATTACTGTTATGTGCGCTTGTGCTACACAGCGCACGCAAGACAGGTGAAGATACAGAGTATTTTTGGGTATCATCGCCTTTAACTCTTAATGAGGACAAAGCTATCTGGAAAAAAGTGTCTACTGATCATATGCCAGATGATCCAAATGATAGCAAATCGATAGTGCAGAAACACCAAAAAAGCGCACAGCTTACATTTTCTGATATGCCTGATAAGATTCAGAAAGTACAAAATACAGATTGTTCTGAGCCTGTTTGCACAGATTGGACTGCTGTAACTCTCACTTCCCTCACTCAATATGAAGATCCGTATCTTCCTAAATGTTGGGATACAACATTTTTTGCACTCACAAGCGATCTGTCCACACCTCCTGATACACAAGACCAGGATGGTGAAGAACAATTGGGTGATACGTTGCTTCCTGATTTTTTTGATCCTTTTTTTACACAATCGACTTCTGTACACCCAAGTCACTGCACTCTAGAGGCAGATACATATCTTACTTCACCCTTTTACGATGATACGTCTGAACAAACAGAAGATTTTATTGAAAGCAGCAGAAAGCAAAAGGCCATGATGCAGAAACGGGCTACCTTCATGGAGTCTTTTTTGCTTAACATTCACGCAAAAACTGATAGGGATGTTTCTGCATCGGAATCTGATGCTTTTGTCACAAAGTCGAGTGCTGTAGACCTAGATCACTTCACTCTAGAGGCATATACACCTCTTCCTTCATCCTTTTTGGATGATACATTATCTGCACAAACAGGCGAGAGTTCCACACCTCCTAATACACAAGAGCAAGATGGTGCAGAACAAAATGATTCTGAGGAGAGAGAGGAAAAACAAGGGACAATGCTTGTTTCACGACCTATGCCTTTTGGGAATGCAGTGCCCCAAATTCTTCAAGAAAGAGGTGTTAAGCCAACAGTTTTAAGCACGCCTGTGAGCTGTCAGAGGAGGGAGAAATCTACCAAGAAATTGAAATCTAAGAAACAAGGGAAAGCTGGCGCGCAACAAAATGATTCTAGAGCAAAGCGTAAGAAAACAATACCACCTCGTTTTGCAGCGCTTGCAACACTCCTGGAAGCAAAGGAAAACAACGTAACAGTTAGTCAAGAATTGATAAACACGCTTATGAAGATGTGGGATCGCTACAGTATGAGCAAAAAAAATCAGGCTGCAAGACAAAAAATCCAAGCAGAAGGATATGTATGGCAAAGCGTAGGTCTCGAGGCAGTATCTGATCTCTTATTGGATGAGATGGCGAAAAACGATCACAGCACAGATGCGTCCATATTGATAGAAGCCTTCGCAGTTGATCAGGTTTGGGTAGTTAAAACACGCGCTCAAGCGGAGATATCTGAGATTAAACGGAAAAGTAAGAAACAAGGGAAAGGTAGCTCAAAGAAAGCAGTGGAAGGAGATGCTCTTGTGAGCTCATCCTTTCCTTCTCCTCATCTCTCTTTTGCTGTAAGTAGAAAACGTACACCCACACCTTCTTGTGCTACAAACAGCAAACGTTCTTGTAGTGCAGATTGTGATGCACCACGAGATATTGACCAACCCGCACCTGATAAAGAGCAACAAAATTCTACCCGTTCTGTGATGCCAAATCGCACCAAGAGAAAGAGAGGCCCACTCTCTTCACAAATAGAAGATGGGCTTGAAAGTCGCATAAAACAAGAGAACAGAATCAAGCAAAGGGCTGTCTCACAAATAATAGATTTGCTTGAAAGGCGCAAAAAGCTAAAGATCATAATCCAGAAAATGCGCCCCTTTATTGACTCTTTTTTGCACAAAATTCAAGAAAGACCTGATATGGATGGTGATGCATTGGAAGAGGCAATTCCAATAATCGATCAAAAATCATAAACATTTGGGTGTACACTTACTGTTAAAGTACAAGCCGAGATTCAAACATGAAGACCACCTTAAAAATCAAAGAAAGATAAATGATAGAATGCGCCAAAATGCACGAGTCAAACTGCAACAAGAAAAGCCAAGCAATCTCTATATAATGCGCACCAAAATCTTCTCAATGGAGTGGTTCGATCTCAAACATCTATCACAAATACAATATATTTATCAAGTCCTATCGTGATAAGCAATCAATGCAACACTCGAGAAGAGGCATTCTATCTTCTTTTTCTCTTCGCATCATTCTCACTTTCAGATTCATCACTGTCAGATCTCTCTTTAAGAGGCACTGACGCATTTTATAGCGCGTTACGCTCTGGACATCTCCTCTATCTTTTTGCTCTATTTTGGGTGTCGCCCTACAGCCAACTTACAAAACCGTTTCTGCATATCATCAAGAGCTTCTATCAGTGAGGGATTAACTTTGCTGAAAATTGACATGAACATAGATAACGCTCTTCTTATTCTGATGATGCAGATCCGAATATTGCTCTTCTGGTGACAGAAAACACAAAACATCACGATAGAGACAATAATAGCCAAAAATCAGACGCTACACGAGAAAAAAACACACTCTAAATGGAGTTACTCTCTCTACGCATGATTTTAGAAAATATCTGACCCAGGAATGTTTTTTCTGAAGATCCACATCCTTTATTACATAATCAAGCATTCCTCAAATGCGCTCATCAGACCTCAGCAAGATAGCTTGCTCAAAGACTGTTCCAATCAGCAGCTGTACCTGAATTATTGAGTAACGCATAATATTCCTCTACAACTTTAGAAAAACCTCTCTCATATGCACTGTGAGTACGCGTCTAACTCAGAAGAATCTTTTCTCTTTTTTTTATCTGAATCTCTATCTTCTTGGCTGCTACATTAATACGCCCTTTTTTTATCTTTATTAAGGCTCTTACGTTCTTTACTAAGCTCTTCAGCTCATTTTCTGATTCTAAAAATTATTTCTTCAGCGCATTTCTCTTACTGGTTAGGCCTTCTTCTCTTTCTCGCTGAACACAGCCCTGCCTCGTCAGAATCAGCATCAGCAGGCATGCTGCCATCTCCCAAGGGTTCAAGAATCATCAGATCTTGCTTTGCTTTTTCATTTAAGCACTCTATAATCTTTGGCAACTTTTCTACATTCATCCTTGATACTTCTAACTCTGTAGCATCCAGAGGGGCTGCGGCACTATCGCCTTCTCGGTTCACCTCAGCATCAGAAGATGTGTTGCCCATATGTTTTCACAAGCAGGTCGCAAATCCTATCCACACCCTCTCTTGCCTTCAGATCCTTCTCTGGTGCTGCCATTGCCCCCCAAATAGCAACTGATTCCTGATGCGGAGAACTTCTTTGAGGCATCAATGTCCGCAATAAACTGTAACTAGACTCTGTTTTTTCTTCATCAGCAGCACCCTCTCCTGCAATCACACAATCTAATTGTGTATCAACACTCAAAGAGGGAGGCATACGCACAAAGGATTCATGCTCTTGCGCTGCTTCTGCATTTAAGCAATCTCTAACCTTTTGCATATCTTCTGTATGCATACCTGAGACTTCTGACTCTTTTGGGAAAAATCTTACTACACTTTCTTGAGTCATATGAATATTATTCAGAGGATCAGCAGTCAGAGCAGCCGAGTCGCTCTTCATACTTGATACTGACAAGAAGACATCATTATTCGCAGTACATTTTCCACATTCATCACCTCTTCTTGTAACATCAGAGGGCGTTAACACACTTTTTTCTTTATTAAGTGCTTCGCACTTTTGTCTTTTTGCGTTCGCTGCTCTGGCACGATTTTTATTACGCCTCTTTTCTAGGAATTGCACCTCAGCATACAATGCGCTTTTCAATACTTTACTATTTGTGACTGTGACTGCAGATCGCTTCAAATCCTGCTGCGACAACCACTGATTGATCTCTGCCTCAAGTTGCTTCAATGTCTTCAATTTTCCGATTCCGCGCCTCTGATCTCTGAGCGTTGCATTGCGCTGCACCATATCTATGAAATTTTGATCAAAAACATCCGTTTGCGGATCATGCTTTATACATAGCTTCATCTCTCGCTCAAGTAAATTAAACGCATCATAGAGCCAAACTCTCGGGACATCCACTGGCTGGTAAGTCACTTTTTTCTTGTACATGTTATTCAGCCCCTCCTGATGCCACCATCCCCCTAAAAACTGCATATCCTGTAATAAACGTGCATTAACGCATTGAGCATTTTTCTCGAGAATCTTAAGCGATATAAATCGGATAGCTTTTGTCGTGCTCGTCTGTTGATCCATCTCTGGTTCTATTGCAGCCGCACTACCACTGATATCCTGATGCGGAGCTCTTCTTTTAAGCGGCAATACCCTCAACAAACTTTCATTCAACTCATTTCCAACATTTCCCATACCTTCCACAGTAGACTCTTCTGCACAATCATCCATAGTAGTGCTTTCTGTAACCACACTCTCTTCATGCTCACCAAAGTCATTTACTTTACTCACCTCATTCACAGAATGCGGCGCACCATCACTATAGCCTTCTCTTTTTTTCTCAGAGTCAGAGGGTGTGTCACAATGAGCATCAGTAGGCATCCTGCTACCCACACAAGGTTCAGCTGTCCACATTAAGAGATCTCTAATATTTGAAAAATTTTCTGCATTCATCAATGGGGATTCTGAATTCTCAAGGGGAACAACACTCTTATCTTCCCTTAACACGGAATCTGTAGGGCTTAGTAAATATTCTATCTGTGCTGCTGTCAATTGAGACAGATCTAATGCTACTGGCTCTCCATCTATCGCCTCTATTGCGCTGTGTAGCACAAAAACACACAAGAGCAATAATCTTTGTATAAAAAATATAGCAAACATTCCGCAAGAATTTTAACACATTTTAACAAGCTTGATAATAGCATATACCTATACCGTTATCTAAAAATATTTTCGAGCAAAACATTCAAGTCAGAAGAATCAACTCTCCTTCAATCACACAATCTAATAGCTAATAGCATGACCGCACTCTCTCCAGAGAACGGAATCCAAAACTCTTGGTAAATGTGCACCACCCTCTAAAACCCGTGTACCTTCTATACCAAAGTGCGACATAGCAATGCTAGAGTCTTCAGCCGATTCAGCCTCAAAAGAAACTTTTTCTACATCACTTTTCTTTCCTTTTGCAGATTGATTGGATTCATATTCTTGCAATTCATGCAAAAATTTAGGAGGCTTTGCAAACTTCCCTTTACACCTCCCTTTGCAATAATCTCTCCAATCAATGCGCTCAGTACGAGCATCTCTTCCTTCACTGCCCTCCTATATTCAAGGTATGGGCTTGCAGGCACTCCACTGCATAAATGGCAAGAAGAGAAAAAGATGTTCGCCGTAAAAAAGAAAACGATGCTAAAAGGGCAAGAAGAGAAGCAGTGACCAAACAGCATCTACAAATACTCCGGGAGCACTCATATTCATCTTGGATCGTTTGAAAGTCCTGTGAAAGATTTATGCTTTCATTGTTTACCAATTTCTCCAACTTCTTCACAAGTGGAGTCCAGCACTATATACTGGCATGACTGTTTGTTCCTCAAGATCCACACCCTCTATGAGACTACAGAGTATCTTTTGAAAGTTATTAGCATCCTGTAGAAGACCGATCCTAAAAAACTATATCCAGATACCTTTCTTGAAGACTCATCCACGCAGCCGCTGAAGCGCCTGGATGCTTGAGTAACACACCATGGTCCTGTGCAGCTTTAGCACAATCGATCTCATATAAACTTACAGCACTCTCTCACACTTGATATTTTGTTTCACGCATTGTGCTTCAAAATCTATCACGTCTTTACTCTTTTGAACACTACCTAATCAGAAAAATCCATATCAGCAGGCATTCTTTTTCTACCTCTACTCACTCTGGTCAATGTGCGCCTTTTTACTGGGGAACAGAGCGTTGCGCTACGCTTTCTTGTTTGTGGAGCATCTGTTGCAACAAGAGACCTCTCTCCAGTCATGCAGTCTTCCATCTGTGCAGTCAATGTTTTTCTTGTCGCTCTCTGTCTTACCTTACCTCGTTTCTTTTGTTGAGAGCTCACACCGGATCTAATTCTCTTTCTCTTACTCCGCTCTCTATAGCGCAATCGTATATTTGCCACCCATTGCACCTTCTCTTGATTTTCAAGGCTCAATGCATTATATTGTTTTTGGATATTTTCTGGAAAACGCGCAGGGTTCATAGAATGATCTCTAAATGCGTCTATTATTGCTTTGTATTGATCATAAGTAGTATCGTATCTTGTCTTCAGATCTTGATCACGCTGACCGTAATGCTGTAACTTTTTCTCCTCATAAATAAGTATCTCAGCAACAGGCGCCTTGCGGTCTTCCCATTTTTTGAGTAAATTATACACCGCTTTTCGCGGGATTTGCGTGCGTTTCGCTTTTTCTATCATAGAATTCGTCACACCTATTGGGCGTATCTTGCTGCTGTTTGTCCTGTGGTTTTGCAAAAATCTCTTTGCCTTGAAAAGTGCGTGTAGATCCAAAAATTCTTGCCAAAAGCTTTCACTAATTTCGCCATTTTTGTATTTTAACTGAAGCATATTAAAGACTGCATTGCGCTCTCTTCTACTATTCTTTTGAGACGTTGAAGGCTGATCAATATCATCTACACGCCTCTCAGCATCAGAAGAGATATGATCAAAACGAGGGGATACACGATACCCATCATCGTCATCACCATTATCTTCAGAACTACTTGTATAATAATGAAGATCATTTGCTGGCCTCTTTAATTTCTTCTTCCCGGCAATCCGTTTACTCATCCTCCTAGCAAGCTGGCCAGAA
>MPNG01000038.1 GCA_002238905.1 Alphaproteobacteria bacterium bin98
ATCAATATGCTCATGCGGCAAATGGCGCCACTCCAAAGGGTACCATAGGCCTTCTGATTGCTTGGGTGTCTCTCCGCTGTGCAACACAATCGCAAACAACAATAATAATCTTTGTATATAAAATATATTGAGCATATAAATACATTTTAACCATTTTAACCATAAAAGCAATTTAATTGGCACTAATCATTATTTTTTATAAAAATTAAGTATTACAAAAAACAAGATCGTAGCAGGATCAGCAGATCTTAGTACAAAACAAACGCAAACAACTTTAGCAAATTTCAATTCAATATATCCTCATACTTAAAAATTTTAAAAGTATGCGCATAAAGTAATTCTCAAAAGTATAACGATTCATCTACACTTTACTTTAAGTTTCAATCTCCCCTGCTAGAAACTAAGGTGACCCATATCAAACAGAATTAGAGACTCTTTTATCTTTATCAGGACGCGATAAATTCAGCATTACAGGGCCTTATCATCGATTCTTTCCTCGGCACTGAACAAGAAGATGCTCATACATAGAAAGGAATTTAAGTTTGGTCAAATATAAAATGACTTGCTTACCTGTGGAACATATAAATACCAATACTCTAGAATATCTTTAAGCACAGAAGCATCCTTTATCCCCATGATAACTAGCTATTCGAGACACAGTTCTTTTTGCATTTTGCAAGATCAGAAGATGTGGTTGGAAAACTTTCTGTTTCGTCAAACTGCCATTTTTGCTCGCGATCTTCATCGCCATTTACAGAGGCAAACGCAGATCTGTTTGGCAAACTTCTTTTTGCAAGGGTTAACAAACTTTCTTCGTTTGCTCTCTTTGCACTCTCCGGCATATCCCGGCGGCACAACCGTTTACAATCATCTTCTGCTCTTTTCAGAATGTCCTGGCAGCTTTGCCACTCTCTAAAAACACCTTTGTTTTCTGCGATATCTTCCGAGCGCCGTTCTTGCTTGAGGACTGGTTGCTCTCTGCGACAATCGGGTATATCTACGCCAGCTTCTTTAGCAGAAGGTACAGAAGCATTCCCTAAGTTTAAATCCATCTCCCCGGTCGTAACACCGCCCGTTAACGGCATTGCAGATGCAGAATGCTCTGCTGTCTTGTTGTGTTGAGGCGATTGCGCACGCTTTCTATCATTTACAGAGACGCGCTCTTTACAATCACTCGCTAGGACAACTGCTTCACTCAATACTCCAAGATATGCTCTAAGATATGCCTCTACCGAAAAAGCGTTCTGTACCCCTAAAATATTCGCTTCCCATCGCCTTTTCTGCATCATTAGATCCTGCTGCAAAGTCAGAGCCTGCTGCACCATCAGATTTTGCTGCTGTTGCAGATTTATCAGAGCTTGCTTAACTTGCTGCGCTGTCAGCTCCTGCTGCGCTGTCAGAGTGCTCTGCACATTCCGAGCTTGCTGTGTTTGCCTCGCAATCCAACCTTGATACCTCTGCGTAGCTTGCTGCACGTGCTGCACCATCAGCTCTTTATTCACTTGCATCATGCGCAACTCTTTATTCACTTTCACCTGCTCTTGCGTGAGACGCTCACGCATCAAACCTCGCCTTCCTAACTCGCAATCTTCATTACTCTGATTATATATTTTCTGGCCATTGGCTTCAAATGCATGCTCCTGTGTTTGAATCCTCAAAAGATCCTGCATCAACGATGCGCTAACTCCTATGTTTTTAAATTTTGCCTTCTTGAGCAATGCGACCACATCGCTTTCCTCTGCAGCGCATTGCTTATTACAGTACGCCGTAGATGCATATGCACGACCTTTCTCACGGTGCTCTTCTAGCAAAGCGCTCTCATTGCGAATGACTGTGTTCAATACGGCAATATATTCTAGATATTTTTTCACTTGCTCATCATCTAGAATGCGCCGCACTTGCTCTCCCTCCAGGCTTTCTTCTAAAATTTGCTCTAAATTCTCCTGCACTTGCTCTCCCTCCAGACTTTCCTTTAACATTTGCACTACATTCTCCCGCACTTGCTCTCCCTCCAGGCTTGTCTTTAAAATTTGCGCTAAATTCTCCTTCACTTTCACGCGCTCCGGCAGAAGGAGGTGCAACAACTCACCTCTCCCCAATTTCTTGGGCTTCTCTGCTCTGATGGGGTCGCTTACTCTAACGCTCACGCTCTTTTCTGCTTGAGACACTCTATTATTTAGCTTGGGCATATCTAATTTGATGGGTGCGGCTCCTTTAACTTTCCAGCGCTTTTCTGCTTGAGAAACTCTATTCTTTATCACCGTGATCTGAGATCTCAATTGTGCACTCAATTCTGTAATGAGAGGGTTGCTTGCAAGAATGGTGAGTGTTTGAAATCGCCCTATTACTGTTTTTGTTTTTTTTAAATCAGCACTCTGAAGAACCATATCTTGCGAGCAATCTTCAGGAGATGAAGTGTTTGCTTCTTCTAAATCAGCGCTCTGCGGAACCATATGCTGCGAGCAATCTTCAGGAGGTAGAGTGTTTGCTTGCCCTGTTGGAGACAAACACATATAAACAAGCACAGGTGTCTGAGCAGAGCTTGTCTCTAAAGTAGGCACACAATCCCAATCGCTTCCTCCACAAGCACTATGCAACACAAAGGCACATAATAGCAAAAGCATTTGTAACTGTCGTAAATCAAATATACTACTCATACATAGAGATTAGCAAAGATCTGGAATCACATCTACTGTTTTTTTGATGCTATCGCTCTTGATATTAATTGTACGCCATTTTTGATTAAAACAATATATACTCTTTTTTTCTAACGAAACATTCTTATCGAGCAAAGTATTAAATTACACAAAATAAACACCAACCCTAATGAAATGAATCTATCTTACCCGTCATCACACACACAAAACTTCTTTTTCACTTTAGATATACTTTATCGTCACTTTTTAATTACGCTTGTGGTCATTGATGAATCAAGCCCTGGAAAAAAGATCAAGGGAGTATGTAGAGCAGGACATACGGGAGGGTGTATGGGGTTTACAAGCAAATCACTTGATTCCCTTATACCTGGATCCAGCAAAAATACACCCGGCTTGATAGCAGAATCAGTAGCATTGTATGCTGCGATCTTTGCTTTCTGGGCCTTCTTTAGATCACTCTTTTTAGCGTGATAGCGTTTATCGCCTACCATCTTCTTGCACTTACCTAATCGAGATATCAACACTTTCTCAAGTATCATGATTCTCTTTGCCTCTTTCACCTCTTTTTCCACTTGCTTTATCCTTGCTTTCACCACGACTTCTGCCGCTTTTTCCGCCTTCTGCACAGCATCATCTGCCGCTTTTTCCGCCTTCTGCACAGCATCAAAAGCTCTTGGTGCATTTGGACTTTTTTTACGCCTCTTCTTCTCACTGCTCTCTTGACTATGCATGCGATTAGTGACCCTCTCATCTTCCTTCCCAAGATGATCTGATACATCCTCACGTATCAGATCCCTCCTTGTATTCTCTATAAGCATTGCCACTTTTTCTTTCACTTTTTCTGACATTTCTGGTCCCACCGCTTGTTGCACTTCTTGTTGCATTTTGCCTTGCACTTCTTCTGTTTTTAATGTTACGACCACTGCTTCTGCCACTTCTTTTTCTAATCGCTTGGCCAAATCTTCATGATCACCCTTGACTGCTTCAAAAGCCTCGGACCAAGTCATACTTGCTTGAGTCACCTTCCCTGCGCCTGCGCCTTCTTTTGGATACACTAGCCCTTCGATTTTTGCCAAGAACTTCGCCATATCGTCGCGCCGTTTATCATAAACCGCTCGGTTATCCTTGATACGTTGGAGATGGCGCTCACCCTCTTCTTTCTCCGCGGAATTTTTGCTCTTACATTTATCTTTTATCCTCTCGCGAAAGCGTCGATTTCTCACCGCATGATTACTTTGACTTAAAATTCTCCCCGTAGAAGCACTCTGCGACACAGATGCTTCTCCCAACTCTCGCTTTTCAATACCACCAACCAACCGCAAGGAGGGCGCACACCCGACCAATCCTGCAGGGTAAGGAAGGAACACCGAACCAAATTGCCAAGTGCTCCAAATCGCAGATACTGCCACAGGGTAAGGCAACAACATAGGAGGAGTCGATCCTTCAGAGTCCTGTTCGGGAGGCTGTGCACTGTGAAGAACAAAAACGCACAACAACAATAATCTTTGTATATAAAGTATAAGTACCATACGAAATGCTATCATAAATGGAACAGCAAAAACAATTAATAGTGTCTATATCGAACTAGCGTTCTTCTCAAGAGAAATATGCATGCAAGCAAATCGAGCTCAATTGTCGCAAGATGTTAGCAGCACAAACATCCGGTCATGCTTTATATAACCAATATAAACATATACCGTAAGCGCCTAAGGCATTAATTTTTAGGACAACTTAGTGGACATGTATAACCTACAATAGAATAAATCCTAATGCATTTGTTTGCCTATAATTAATTAGTCATTTGGGACATAAATTGTTCTTCTTATGCCAATTCTAAAATACAGTTAAATTATAAATTTTATTGACAAGGTTTTAAAAAATATAGCAATGCATGTCTATCTTTTTTTATTAAGAGTGTTTCTCAGTATAAACTTGCAACTACCTTAAGAACTTATATCCTCTTGCTCGCTGGCGCACTTTTTTCTTGATTTTCCACTACAGAAACAGTACGCTTCCTCCTCAATGGAGTATTAGAGTCAGCCTCACTTCTATCAAAAACACCAAGCAAGAGTGAACAAAGAACAATCCCATCCACCTTCATACCTACCTCTGGATCAGAACTACCTGATTGTGCGTTACCTTTTTTACTATTCATATACTTGCGATCAATACCTAACCTGCGCTTTTGAAACGACTTCAACCATTCCCGATCAGCTTCCAATGCTGCTTCCAATATTTCCCTATCTGTATCGATATCGCCTTTTTGTTGCTCTGATTTTAAGAGTGTCTCTACGCCATGGCGACCTACTCTTGATAAATTGCAAACTGGTAATGTTTTTTGAGAGCGTGATTTTTTATCATCATATGCCTTGGCCTCTCGTGCTTTAACCAATTGATTCACAAGCGCGTCTAGCAAGGATCGACAAACTTTTTTCCCTTCTGCCTCTGCTTTTAGGAGAACAGCAAGCGCTGCAAAACGGATTGGTAGTTGATCAGCATACTGCTTTCTCCATTCCCGATCAGCTTGCAATGCTGCTTTCAATATTGCCTGATCTGTACCGCTTGCCCCTATCTTTGAACTTAAGAGATCAGATATTTCAAAAATACCTAATTTCTCTACTCCTTTTTTCATTTTAGCAACAATATCTGACATCAATTCTTGACACACTTTTTTCCCATCTGCATCTTCTTTTAGGAGAACAGCAAGCGATGCAAAACGGGTTAGTAGTCGATCAGCATACTGCTTTCTCCATTCCCGATCAGCTTGCAATGCTGCTTCCAATATTTCCTGATCTGTACCGCTATCGTTTACCGCTATCTTTGCACTTAAGAAATTAGATATTTCAAAAAGACCTAATGCCTCGTTTCCTTTAATTTTATTCTCAATATATGACATCAATGCTGGATCAACTCTCCCTTGTTTCGATTCTCTTCGGATAACGGCAAACGCTGCAAAACGCCTTGGGAGTCTCACACACTTTGCGTTTACAAAACCTGTTTCATCAAACTGCACAACTCTTGATGCAAGTCTTTGGGGCATTGCTACTTGCTTTTCCCTTGCTTCCTCAGCGCTGTGCAGAAAAAAGGAAAATAAGATGGGGACTATTCGAAAATAAAATATATAATTCATTTACACACACTATATCATATAGTTCTTTACAAATAAACGATTATCAATGCAATCTATAGGTCTTGTCATCAATCTTCAACCATTGAACCTTCTGTATAAAATTGACATGCAATATAAAAGCTCACACCTCACGAATGTATAGGTATATAGCATCAAATTGTATCGTTCAGATAAAAGCAGAGACAAACATTTGCTCGATTCTGCGTCATCTCGAGCAAGCCTACATAAGTAGATGGTACTTTCTCAGCAATAGGAGGAGTGCTTTCATCATGCTCAACTATCAGATGTAGAGGCCACTCTCGGCTCAATCCTTCAAACTCATCACCAGATGCTCCGTGCAGCACAAATGTGCACAACAATAATCTCTCACTTTGCATTCACGTTTTGATTTTTCTATCTGAATCAGAAGAATCTTTTCTCTTTTTTTATCTTTATGAAGGATTTGACGTTCTTTACTAAGCTCTTCAGATCATTTTCTGATTCTGAAAATTCTTTCTTCAGCGCATTTCTCTTACTAGCTACGCCTTCTTCTCTTTCTCGCTGAACACCACCATGCTTCATCAGAATCAGAAATCGTTGAAGCATGATCCCCATCTCTGTTCACCTCAGAAGGTATATTGCAAAGAACGGATGTCGCAGTTAACGCGCTTTCCCTTGCATGTACCCCATCTTCACTCTCTGTCATATTTTCTCCACTCATCAGGCGAGGCACTAATGAGGCTCTCACTTTTGATACATATGAAATCAGCACATCAAGACAGTCGTCAATGCTAGGAATCTCAGTGCCTGTACGGCAAGGGAGAACGGATGCAAGCATCAATATCCCTTGATCAGGTGAAAGTGATTTCTGAGCAACATCCAAAGACAAAGATGGCGGCACTCTACCCGAATCTTCAATTTCACAGATTTGATCCTTCTCTACTGCGCAATCCTTTGTGCAAACTTTCTGACTCCGTCGAGTTTGAAGGGCACGTTGAGAGCTTTCTATTTGCTTTATACTTGCTTCCCTCATTTCTTGTATAATATTATTGCGCTGCACCCGAAGACCCTTAAGCTCTTCTATATCTTGCGGGCAAAGATAATATTGTCGTTGTATACTTGCTATGAGATGGATGATAGACCTATTTTTGTTTGTCAATTCTTTCCTATTTTGCCACTGTGCCTCGAAGCGCTCTACAGCCTCTGTGCGCTGTTGACTATCGCCTGTACATAATTTTTTGAATCTATCCACGCATTTGTTCCAGTTATTTCTCTCATCCAGCAGCCTGTACTTCAGATCCTCCAGCTTCAGATTCGCACACTCCCTTTTCTCTGGGTCTGTAAGAGATGACAAACTGTTTCTCTTGTCCTCGAGTGCTAAAAGCTTTTCCTTATACTTTACATACAATTGGCGTTTCTTTTGATAGTCTCTTTGATGGCGCGCTAGCGCTTTCTGTGGTGTTTTCTTGCCCTTTTTATCGAGTTTTGAAATCGTTTTCATCTTCTTTACAGACAATTGGGATCCAGGAGGACGCCACTCATCAGAATCAGTTGATGCATTATCGCTATCGCTGTGTACCTCAAAATCTGCACCGCAATGGACACCGGCATCACGATCTATCTTCTTCTGGGCATCTACATGAAGCCTGCCCGTTTTTTTCCTTTTCAATATACTAAGTTGTTTGCTCACTTCGGAAAATAATTGTCTGGTTACAACGCTTAGTTGTGTAATACATGCATCGTCATCATCAGAAATGATTAAATCACTATCGCTGGCATCAGCATCACAAGAAGAATAACGCCACTCTCTGTTATGAAAGGATCCAGATGGCAACACACCCTCCTCTTGACTCACCATTTCACCCTGATTATCAAGAAGAGGTATATCTGGCCTCTCGCACAATCTTGCACATTCATCTGCATTTTCTGCACTATGCGCCACACTAGATTCCTTTCTCGCTTCCTCATCAGTATCATAGCTATCAGCACCCTGATCTTCCCCTTCTTCTACATTACTATCTGTTTCCTTTGCACCCTCTTCATCTCCTTCTGCCACCCTTTCTTCTTCAGTATCACAATAAGAATGATCCCTCTCTCTATTTACATCAAAGGATTCAGATGGCAACATTCCTTCCTCTTGACTCACCATTTCACCCTGCTTATCCGAAAGCACTTCCCGATCAACCTCAGCGCACAAAGATTGCGACAATCCTCTCGCTTCTGGAGTTTTAAGGATTTCCTTCCTCCCTGCTGCGCTATAAAGATTCTCGGTCATCTCTTGGCACTGCCTAGAAATCCCTTTGACTATAGCCAAATTCTGCTCCAGAGCAGAAGATGCACTAAGACTTCCTGTTTGGCTCTCTTGATTAGGAAGGTTGGTGATTTGTTCTTTAAGTTCTCCAGAGAGTTGTGCAAGTCTGCAAGTCCCTCTGTACCATTGCTGTTGATCTTCCTTGAATCTTTCCAGAAGATGCACAGTTTGCAGATTCATCATGCCCATTTTCTCTGGAGTGAGTAGATGTTGCTCTAATCTGAAGCCTTTTTTAAGCATACGTGGTTCAGTGCCCAAAAGAGATGCTGCCTTCTTTCCATCCACACCTCCTGTATTTTCTCTAGTCACAAAAAACGATGTTAGTGCCTTTGAGTTCAAGCTTGCTACTATCACCATATCATTCAGACATTTTTCCATCTCTCCCACAAAATCATGCGCGTCAGAAGTGGGTGCCACCTCAGCAAGACTGTTAGTCGCCGCAAAATCCCTATTCTGTGAAGCTATCGTTGGCACTGTAGCATTCTCCTCTACACCCAAGCATCTTTCATTATCATCTCTTTCGTCAAATTCAGCACTGCACAGCACACATGCACATAATAGAAAGAATATCCGTAAGTTGCGTAAACAAGATATATTGCACATGTCAATCGCATTTTTAAAATGCTGTAAAAGCAAAATAATTTCCCTCTTATCGTTGGATTTAAATCCTCGGGCACCTTTTCTTACGTTCCACATTACTCTTTTTCCGCACACCTCTTCTCGATGCTTTTTCTCAGCTTGCAATTATTGATCAATAGAAATTTTATCATTGTATTATGACAGATTGAAAAATAACATAAATACAAAAAAATATGCCCTCAGCACAGTTACGCGCACTTACTTATCTATTAGGCCAGTAACAGATACGCCATCCTGCAAAGCTTTTATTATACGCCTAAGATCTATGTTTATAGGCATATAACATAATTGCACTAGAATTTCTAAAGCTAGCAATTATCACATCTTCATCATAAAAAGAGATCTCTCACACACTCCCAGTGAAATCGCTACTCATTAGATATTATATCAACACTATAAGCATTAAGCAAAATGACAAAACATATACAATAAGAGTTAGCTTAAGCAAAAGAGAGCGACTTTATTCGAAGCAAATCAGCGCACAACAGATCACAGAGAAT
>MPNG01000039.1 GCA_002238905.1 Alphaproteobacteria bacterium bin98
TAACGTCTACTCAGGCATGTTTGAGCCACAATGACTTAGATTCGCAACAGATGTTGCAAGCGCTCGTATCATTGCGCCACCCATCGTTTGTGGTTAGCTATGAAGAAGAAGTGGAAGCATTACCTGAAAATCCTGAAAGAAAACGATATAAGTCAGCACTCATGATTATCAAGGAAAAGTTGCGGAAGGAGGAAGATGCAACAGATGCGAAACAGCATTCAGCAAAGTTGCAACAATGGGAAGAGTTGGTACAGGAGATTAAATGTTTAGGAAGGCATCCTAAAAACAGTGAAGTGATGGATATCCTCAACAAGGCGCCAAAAGAACTAGATGTTAAGGACGCAAAAAGGACTGTAGAGAAAATGCAAGAGAAGAGGGACAGCTATGACAAAAATCGCAGGTCCACTATGATGTCTCTGAGAGACTCACCTGCAATCAAGCCACTGCTCCCGGCATTGCAAGGGGCAGATCTGGATTGTGCCAAATTAGAAGGGGATGCGAAGCAAAAATATGACGCATTATCAAAAAATGAGAAAGAGTGGTTGAAAAGGATACTAGCAAGAATGCAATCTTCTCGCACTGAGGCAAAGAAGCAACATGAGTGGGAACAATGGCTGCCCGCTGCTATGGCATATATTGAAAGTCAAATAAAGGAAAAAAATCCTGCATCCCCTACAGATAGTTTGATGAAAAAGAGAATTGATCCTGAAGAGGCTCTTGATTCTAAACCTGAGGCTCGTGATCCTGAAGGGGCTTATAAGGTTCGTAGGGGCGTTTCATTAGTTTCTGTCCTCCAGCAAAAGCAAAAAGATCAAGTTGCGCAAAACGTTAGCGCAATCGCAAGGATTTCGGATCAACTGATAGATGATATTGTGGAGATAAAACAAAAGATAAAGATTGCGGGTCCTAGCCAGCTACGGAGCGAAGTAGGGGATGATCTTGCACAACAAGAAAAGCCTATAGTAAAGCGTACTGCAGTGCGTGATCGACTCGAAAAAGCTATGAATGCAGGGGAAGACGTTGCAGACCTATGGAAGGCTGAGCAAGAGAAGATAGACAGGATAGATGCTCGTAATAGAGAGATCAAATCTGCCGCGTATGTGAGTGTCCCGCTTCATGATCGGGTTAAGAGAGTAATATGGTTTTTAGCAGGGAGTGATCAAGTGCCAGCTGAATTTTTGCAAACATCCTGTCAGAAAGTGACAGTGGACAAGGTTGAGGAAGTATTAGCAAATTTCCAAGCTAGTGATCTGGGGGTTGCATTTCGCAAAAAAGAAGAGTCAGACTCTCTGCAGAACATGAGAGTAGGCCGTAAACGAAGAGCAAATCACTAACTAAGTATGAACCTCTGATGCGTAATAAGAGGTTTGGATCAAGTATACGTAAAGATGCAAGTGCTACATATACTGTGGATAATCCTTCTATGAGGTTTGATCAAATATGTCTCCAAATAACATACTCAAGGGATCAAGAGTCTGGCAAGGACGCGCAAGAGTGATCGGTAATAGTGCAACGTGTACGCTTGTTCTGCAAGGCGCATATTTGCCAGATGATTGGGTGAAGCAGTATGGACAGAGATCTTTTATTTGTGCGGATTTGATTTTCGTATAGTGCAAAGATGTAGGATAGTGCATCTCCATTGAAGGTGGGTTTATTTTTCTGTCTTGAATGTTTTGCTCGAAAAGAGTTTTTGGTTAATGTTATTATGTTTGTAAAATTGTTGCAGGGTGTTAAAATAATTGAGCAATGTTTTTATTTTCTATACAAAGCTTGTTGCTCTTGTGTGTATTTGTGCTATACAGCGCAGACAAGGGTATAGATATAGATGGTACTGCAGAAGCACCCAATCTGCCTCAAAGGGTGACGGAAAAACATAGGGAATGTTTTTTAAGCCCTGAAGATCCCATGTTAGTTGGGATCCCTGATAATGATCTGTCTTCATTGGTGGTGGAAGGAGATATAGAACGCTGCCTAAGATTTGCAGATTCCATGTTAGTTGAGAGCAATGCTGATCTTCCTCTATGGGTAACAGAAAAAGATATAGAATCTTTACTCAGATTTGAAAATCCCGTGTTAGGGGTAAGTGAGAGTGTTTCTGAAAATGATGACTTTCCTCAAGATATGGCGGAAAAACCAAGGGAAGATTCACGAAGACCAGAGGCTTTCATGTCAGGAGTTGTCGTAGATCCAACGGAGTTTGCATCACTTGATATCCTAAAGCAGAATCAAGACGACGGTAAGCAGGTTAGTACATGCTTGATAGAGGATTTGGAGAATATACTGGCTGGGACGGTGAGGGGAAGATTATATGATAAATTTGATTTCCTCAGACAAGAGATGATGCAACATGATATGCAGTCTTTTGATGTTGATTTTAGAGCTGCTGTAGATGAGGCTGTAAAGCGCAGACGTACGGGAAAAAATAAGAATCATGCTCTAAAATATCAAGGGGTGCAAAGATTTGATTTGCTCACAGATGCGACAGTATTGAAAAAAGCATTGGAAGCAGAGATGGATTACATAGCAACTCATCCGAGGAGGTCGAGAACGCAGGGTAAGGTTAATGGTGGTTGTGAGCCTCATCTACGGAAAGAGCACACATTGGCGAATACTTCTGATACGCAATTAGACTGTGTGATTGAAAGAGGGGTTACTGCTGATGAAGAAATAACAGAGGATAGTGAAAGTTTGTTGGAGACATCGACTCTTGAAAGAAAGTATACGCCTTGGGATATTAGTGCTGCTGTGGCTGCAGTGGCACCAGATATGGAGCGACAGGAGATAGAGGATTGTGAGAGAGTTGTTCCTCTTCTTGTGAGCGAATATTTGCACGATGATAGAGATAACAAGACTGGGGTAACAAAACCTTCTGAGGTACAAAGAGAAATCGATAGTGTTGCACCCAATTCTGATTATGACGATGAATGCCATTCTCGTGATTCAGAGAGAGGCGAGGATCAAGACGCACTTTGCTTTTCATCGCTTCCGATCCTCAAGCAAGATGGAAGCAAAGATAAGAGGCCCGTTAATGCATTGTTAGTACAAGATATTGAGTGTTTACGGTTATGGCATAATCAGAAGTGGAAAAATTTATACGCGAAGAGAAAAAGGACTGGAGCGCAAGTGGAGGTCCCAAGCGTATTGCGCTATGATACGTTTAATTTACTTGAGAGAGAGCTGAATGACCACCCTCAAAGAAGCAATCTGTCTGTTTTTGATCAAAATTTCATAGATAGTGTGAAGCGCAATGCAGCTATCAGACAGCATAGGACATTGGCTGCACTTGATGCAGAGATAAGCAAGTTTGTGGTGCGCGGAGAAGTCACAGCTACAAGCACAGATGCGACAGTATTGAAAGACGCATTGTGCGCTGAGATACGATATCTGAGTAAGCTTAGGATGCAAGAGGTAAAGCGATTTCGTAGGTACAAACGCAAACATAGAAAGCAATCAACAAAGCATAGCCACTCGGCTGATCTAACTGCTGTTCATCTGGATAATATGATGGAAGAAAATCTGCAAACGATTATATCTTGCTTAAATGAATCAGAAAAGACACATGAGATGATGCATGAATCCTTCTTCTGTGGCAGCGTTCCGACTGATGTTGATAGCGATCTACCTTTTGACTCTGAGAAAAACAGAGAAGGCGATAGTGCGGCTGATCTCCTCGCAGATCTTCCAACAATGCATAGCAACTCGGCTTATCTGCATGCTCATCTGGAGAATATTATGGAAGTAAATCTGCAAACGATTACATCTTGCTTAAATGAAGCAGCAAAGAAACATGAGATGATGCATGAATCCTTCTTCTGTGGCAGCGTGTCGACTGATGTTGATAGCGATCCATCTTCTGATTCTGAGTCAAACAGAGAAGATGATAGTGCGGAAAGCAGTTCTAATTCTGACGAGGAATTGCCTCCTAGTGATTCAGAGAGCGAGAGAATTGAGCATAACCGAAAAGAGCACTGTGAAGACAGAAATGCAGAATTCAAGCAGAGGGCAGGGGGTGGCCTTCCAAAAAAGAGAGTGGCGCCATGTGCACAAGAAGATGTTGCTCGAGTAAAGAAAACCTGCTGTCGCAGAAAACTCAAAAGGCCAGAAGAGAGGAAGTGGGCTTATCATCGGAACAGTCAAACCTCTAGAAAAAGAAAGGATTGAAAGAGGAGAAGGGAACTCTTGGGTCATAAAAGAAGCCGGTCTTTAAAGAAGTATTCAGAGCAGGCAGGCGCTCCGTCGTGATGCTAGCTCAGGGGATACAGAGTTCGAAGAATGATGCGTAAAATTGGATTAAGGGCTATAGCTGTCACTCTACCGCACATTAAACAATAGATATGCTCAAAGATATTTGCTATTATATACCTATGAAAAGTATATTTTATTTGCGGAAGTTACGCATCTTCTTTCTCTTGTTTGTGTTTGTGCTGTGCAGCGCTTCAGATGACCGTGTGGGAAATCCTCATGCTCCCCTGGCTACTAATCAGTATAAAACCCTGAATCCAGATGAGTTGAGCGCTATAGAGGTGTTTGTTATGCATCAGATGGCGCAAGAGGAGATTGAAGCGTGCCGGGCATGGTTCTCTCAGAGAAATGCCAGCGCTCCAAATATGGGTGATAAAACTGAAGAGAATGCTGATGTGAGTATGTCTGCCTCCACCCATGAACTTGGATTGAGTGTTGATAAAACTGAAGAGCAATGCTTTGACGAAGCATCTTCTGCGTCGCAGAGCAAAGCAGGCCAAAGCGTGCGAAATGACAATCGCACAGCTATGAATGCTTTCCTGCTAGAGATCGAAAAGAAAGCAGGTCGATCCATGAGTTTTTCCGATGCCTTTGAAATGCTCAAACATCAGCGTCCTAAGTTAGCCAAGCAATTAGAGGCACAATCGACAAAAAGGGCACAACAGAAAAAAAAGGCAAAAAAGTTTGTGTTTGCAGAAGTATTGAAATCTCGTATTGCCAAAGCAAAGATAGATATAGGGCATTAAAATAGGGTCATAGTTATTGATTCAGGTAGATATTCTAGAGTCGTGTGGTTATATGCCATTTATGATTTATCAATTGTGAGCAGCAGTTAAACGGTAAAGATTTGAGCGTTAGCGACATAACTTAAATTGCTAAATATACATTACTTATAAATATTTGCTAGAGTATATAGAGATGAACAATATATTTGATTGACGAAACTTACGAATATTATTTCTCTACGGACATCATCTCTTTCCCCATCTGTCATTTGTGTACGGCGATTTTTGGCTCATGCAACGCTACGAAGTTTTTTTCTTCTGATAGCCCTGACTGTACCACTTTCTATGGGCGGTGATAGATCAGCCAGAGGTGATCAAGGCGCAAGTGCAGCACGCTCTAACGGTACAGAAAGCTCTCATGGCACAAAACACTCTCGCGTAAGAGGCAGAGATTAGTAAATATCTTGCAGTATTGAAGACAGCAATTACCCAAGAAAATGCTTCTCTATAGAACATCATTTATTATGATAGAAAGCGCTTGCAGCTATCTTCCCAAACCAGGAAAAGCGCGAGATGCATCTGCAATGCCGTCAGTGGAAGATATGACTGCTGCAGCACAAAAAAATATGATGATGTATTAACGACGGAAGATGCGAGCGGTCAGGCGAGACAAGGGAATAAATTAATAAAGAAAATCGGCAACTCAGATAGATACTCATCCGACTCTTGTGATAGCGCGAACGATCAGTCAAGCGTTTTGACGTGATCTTTCTTTGTGGTGGTGCTTCTATCCATAGGGTGTATATTAAAAAATTTTAACAATGAGAGCAATGCCTATCTATATTTTATCGAGAATCATGCTTAGTAAGAAAAAGTGGTATAAGATTGGATTAAGAGCTATAGCTGTAATTTCTCAAATAAAATAGACATGTTGAAAGGAATTTGCTAACATTACAATATGTTTTATATACTAAGATTATTATTGTTGTGTGCGATTGTGCTGCATGGCGCAGAGTCGCAAAAACATTTCTCTGATAGAGGAGGGTATTCTGATGCTGTGGATACTTTTGAATTATGGGAAAAAAGAGTACTAGAGTCGGGAAGCGTTCAGCCAACAGAATTTGTGAGTGACCCCACGGAATTGGCTGAAGAGGAATTAAAAAAGTTTCTACGTTCTTTGGATGCTTATGTGCCCGGAAGCTTTCATGTTCGCTCTGAGACCATGCCTGTGGAGACAGTTTGTTCCAAGATAATGGAAAACAGTACGCTGGAGCTAGACAGATTGACTACAACAAAGGCTTGTTCTGACAGTGATGGACAAAAGTCTGCTGATCAAACACCTTTGCTTGAAAAATGGCATGCAGTTCCTCAAGTGAGCAAAGCTTATTCTTGCTCTCGTCTAAAATGTCCTGTCACTGAAAGGATTGATCAATTGCAGAAAATGAAAGAAGAATTCTTGCTAAAGCAACAGATTTTTGAGCCTGTTTTGGAAGAAACGTTGTGTGCTTTGCGTAAGGAGCGGGATTACAGAGAGTCCATTCGCAAAGGAAACCAAAGGCAACACGATAAGCATGTACACAAAAGGAAGAAAGCTTTGGAAGCAACAAAAACATTACTACAAGCGCAATGGGAGGCTGTAACTGGTCAGAGGGAGAAGACCCTTTTGCAAAGAAAGCTTAGAACCGCAGAGAGTAAACTGCAAGTATTCATGGATAAACACAATGAATTATTCAAAGCATAATAGTTAATAACAAAGATGTTTTATGTATAAAATTTTAGACTCTATGCTGTCTCAATAGATAAGATCGATATTGCCATATTGAAAAAGCCTTTCAAAAGATCAAGGGGCAGTGCATCTGTGAGGATGATATCAAAAGTAAGGCGGAAACGAGAGGGCTTACTTTTTATGAATTTTTGAAATCTGATATTGAACTGATGAAAAGTCATAAGATCACTAGTAGGCGATATAAGAGAAAGCGCAAAGTTCATGGTGGTGCAGTGTCTGGTGCGGGGGGTAGTGCTCCACTTGACCTCAGTTATTTGCCAGATCACGTTAAAGGTTCAGATGCTAAAGGTGTTCGTGATCTGCCTTGTGCTGTGCCGTCGCCATGTAAGGTAGCAAAAACTATAAGTGATATAGGTTTTTTGTTATTTCATGTTTCTCAACCTCATAGGTATGCCTAAATATCGTACTAGATTTTTCTGATTTAGGTATGGAAAGAAAAAATAAAATTGATAAAATAAATATCTCCATAGAAGAACAATGGTATTTTCCAAAAAGAATGAGCTGAGAAAGTGTGGGTTGGAGGTAAGGAGTCAGGTCTACTCCTTACTAATCAGGAGACAAAGGTTTATTGACAACAAACTAAGCGTCTTACCGTTGCGCTTGTACCTTCGTCTCAGTTATCTGAGCACCCATATTTTCCTGACAGATTTGTACAGATTCTACCCTTGCTCTTTCTTCCACTTCCTTCTCTTTTGTTAGATGGCTCCACCATGTTTGTAAGCCATGTGGCGTACTCATCTTTTGAATGGTATTTTGCATATCATCAAATGTAATATTTCTTCTTTCTAGCAGTGATTGTATATGATTTTTCATAAAATCATCATCTGGTATAAACGAAAACACTTCTTGTTTTGCAGCGTTTTTAAGCACCATTTTTTGTATATAACTGTGCACGCAACGGTTGTGTGTCATGAGGAAAAGAGCTGCTCTTTCCTTTTCATCATCTGTTACTGCACTATGTAGAACAAAGGCAGAGAATAGCAAGAATCTTTGTAGATAAATTATATTGATCACACTAGATTATAATGGTTCGTGAAAATATAGCAATACATATCTGAAGATGAAAGAAGATCAAGAGATAATGCAATATGCACTCAAGAAAAGGTTGATTATCAAAGATGCCACAGATATCTTAGTATTGCACTATCAAGGAGCAAAAACGTTCCAGCCATACCAGTTGTTTACACTTATTATGCACAGCGCATCTTTGCCAGATGATTCAAACTCTTTGATGAAGGATTATGGCATACAAGCCCTGATGGTTAGGCTATTGATCTGCATTTTTCTGAGGTGATTCGAAAAAGATGGGTGCGTGAGTGTGAAGAGATTGAACGATCGGCTGCGCCTGTACATCAGGATTTGAAGACCGAAGCCTCTCTTGTGGTGAATGTAGAAGGTGAGCAATACTTGTTAAAAAAGCCGCGAACACAAATAAGAAATTGATCTTTTTTACTAAGATCCTCTGGTCCTACTACGAGTTTTGAGAGATCTCTCTCAAAAGACGCTGCTAGGTAGTCTTGCTTCTTTTGCTATATTTAATTTCTATCGAACGAAAATCATGATTAGTGATAGAATATGTTTATTATGTTGATTTTATAGTCAAAATGTAATAGAACATATAGTGAAAATAATTGAAATATGATGAATATAGCTTATATACAAAGATTATTATTTTTATGTGTGAGTGTTCTGCATAGCGCAGAATTTCATAATATTAGCAAGGGCGATTTTACTTTCACTGAAGAAAGTCCTTATGTGATGGCATTTCAGCAAGAGATGTACGGTAGTGCGAGAGTTTGTCCTGCAACGAATGTTGGTGGTGAGGT
>MPNG01000040.1 GCA_002238905.1 Alphaproteobacteria bacterium bin98
CAGAGAAGGCGATAGTGCGGTTTCTCTTACTACTCTTCGAGGTGCTATTGATCTGATGGCAGCCAGTTCATTAGACTTTTATCACAGAGCATTAGAGTGCCGAACTGAAAATTTACCAAAGAGAAATTTGCCAAAGATTGTAGATTTATTAAATGTAGTAGTAGAGAGCGATCTGATGATACAAGAACCCTTGACCGGTGAAAGCATACCTACTGATGTTGATAGAGATCCACCTTCTGAGGAAAACAGAGAATACGAGAGAAAGGAAACTAACTTTGATGCTGACGAGGAATGTTCTAATGAGTTGAGTGCGTTTGAGAGTTCTTCTCCCCGTGGTGAGGCTCTATCTCAAGGGCGCACATCCGCAGTCTTAGAATATTTGCTTGGGACTCAAAACCCCTTGTTAGGGGAAACTGCGAGTGAGAGTGTTTATGATAATGTTGATCTATCTCGCGGGATAACATGGGAAGAATTAGAACCTTTACTCATGCAAGTGGTAAGCGAGAGAGTTGTTGAAAATGATGGCCTTCCTCCAGATATGACGGAAGAACAAACTCACGGGATAACATGGGAAGAATTAGAACCTTTACTCATGCAAGGGGTAAGCGAGAGAGTTGTTGAAAATGATGGCCTTCCTCCAGATATGACGGAAGAACAAAGGGAAGATTCACGAAGACCAGAGGCTTCCATGCTAGGGAAAGTTGTAGCAGGTCCAATGCAGGTTACAGCGCGTGATATATTAGAGATACATAAAAGAAACGGTGAGCCTGTTAGTGAATTATTGGTCGATAATTTTCAGGATATCAGTGCTGCGGTGGCTGCAAGAGAATCAAATATGGATCGAGATGCGAGAGAGGATGTCGAGAGATTGACCGTATTTTCTGTGGGCAATTTTGACGAGTATAGACATAACAAGACTGGGGTAGCAAAACCTTCTGAGGAAAACATAGAAAGCGATAGTGTTGCATCCAATTCTGATTCTGACGAGGAATGGTGTCCTAGTGATTCAAATCGAGAGAGAAGTGGGTGTGACCGGGCAAAGAAATCTGCAGCAAGCAATGCAGAATTCAAGAAGAAGGTAGGGAGTGATCTTCCAAAAAAGAGAGTGGCTCCAATCTGTGCACAAGAAGATATTGAGCTAGCAAAGAAAACCTGTAAGCGTCGTAAGCTAAGACAAAATGATAAGATGCAACAATCTCGTAAAAAAAGACGAAAGAAAATGCATGACTTACCTAATAAGGCTCGAAAAGTAAAGCAAACAGAAACGCAGAAGACTAAGGCTAGAGATGCAAAAAGAAAATTTCTTGCTATTGAAAGCATATTGCGTGCTGAAGGTAATGTCGCAGCTGAATTCAGATATCAAATTGATCTTAGAAGCAAGAGTCTTGGCAAGAAGTTAAAAAGTACACTTGGTAGTAGAGGGAGTCATGCCAGGTTACAAAGTCAACGATTGATGAGCAAATGGGAAGAAGAGATAGATGAATTGATAAAGCTAGAAAATTCTGAAAGTGACAAGAAGCAAACGAGCCAGGACCGGGCAAGGATAAGAGAAATGTTGAAAGATCCCCAGTGTCGAGTAATTGGTGATATGCCAAAAGAAAGACCCAAGTCTCGAGTGAAAATCAAAGATATGGAGAAATTGAGAACGCTAACAAATTATAAGGTGCTAGCGGATGGTAGCGTGGTACAAAAAAGTTCCCAGTCTCGAGTAACTGGTGGTCAAGTTCTTGCAGGACCTGTCTCTGACAGTGCGCTTTCTGACACTACAGCATATTGTGAGGACCAGATTAAGCATTTCTTGCAGAAAGGTGAAAATCGAGCCACCAATCAATCAACATTGCTTCAAAAGATTGGTAGCCGTAAAGCGACGAAATTGATCCATAATAACAATGCCATTAGAAGGCGCTTCCTTTTGTGTTTAGTGTATGACACAAAGATGGAACTTGATAATATAGAAGAGATGATTAAGAAAAAAAAAGATTCTGAAGCTGCTTATTTGTTAGATTGTATTGTGAAGATACACTGGGATGCAAAGCAAAAAGGCTGTAAGGTTTGGGATCTGGCAACTGCTGCGCATGAGGCTAAGGAAAAGCGTTGTCAGTATGATGCCAATAGGAGGGCTGCTGACTCTAAGGTTGAATCGGATGACTGCAGTACATCCTAGAAGAAACAGATAATGACTCTTCCTTGATCAGAATAGATAGGTGTGAGATTAGATCTAGATATGTATTGTGCTCAATGTGTACGAAGTGAAGATAGGTATGGCTCAGTTTCTTTCTGATCCTATTCGCATTCCTTGGAAAGAATATATGGAAGGGCGCCACAATGCTCTTAAACTCACGCAGGTTTCTTCTGAGGATAAATCGGATGAAGGATTTATCACTGCTATGGCGAGATCTGGTGTAGGAAGTGCAGGGAGTTTTAATTGCTTTAATCAAGGTGAAGAAGAGGAATATGTCCCTGTATTTGGTTGTGCGACTCCTGAAGATACAGGATGTAGTGCGCTCACTAAGGGTATAATAAAAACAGAGATTGAGGATTGCTTGTGGAGAGGTAAAAAGCGACCATCCCAGCAAGTACAATTTCTTCAACGCAGATATGATATAAAAGGTCAGAGCTGTGGCACAAAAAATGAGGCGCAAAGGCTATATTACAGATTGGTGAGAGATGTGCACTAGAAGGAGCTTCCTTGATTTATCCTGTTGTAGATTTATTTTGTAGATTTATTTTTTTGAAACATAGCACAAATGATAGCTATATGTAGACATATCAGATAAAATATATGAAATGTACACTCTATTTTGTTGGCGAAAATTAGGAATATTCTTTGTATTATTTATAGGTGTATTGCGCAGTGTTGATGCGGCAAGTATAGAGGATAGTGAGGTTTTGTTGGATCTATCGACGCGTAAAAGAAATTATTCTGATCAGGGTCTCGGTGTTATTTTGGATGAAATAGCCACTCTGGTGCGAGATACGCGAGAGGATGCGGAGAGTATTTCAGGCCACATTCTTAGCAAATATTTTCCAAAATCTAGACATGAAAATAGTGAATGCACCGCCCCTTCTGGAGTAAACAGAGAAAGCGATAGTGAGAAACCCCATTCTGCAGAGGAGAGGAATCCTCGTGACTCAGAGCGAGCGATAAGCGGGCATAAACAAGAAATTATCTTTGAAGGGATTAAGCTCTTAGAGCGCCATCCTCCTCAATGTGTTAATCGAAGTTTACTAAGGAATCTTCAGTGTGTGAGAAGTTGGGCTCGTTACGATCGAAGAACACGATATGCGACAAGCAAAGAGCAAGAAAGTGTTCCGAAAGTATTTCGCTATGATATTTTCAATTTACTCGAGAGAGAGCTCCAGCGACATTCTGAACAAGATTGTTTTGATGAAGGTTTCATGAGAATGATAAATGATAATGTAGAGCTCAGAAAGACGGCGCTCGACAGAGGTCAAGGTAGGAGCTTGGAGGAACTTGATGAAGAGATCCAAAAGTGTGAAGACACAGATAAACTCACAGATAAACTCACAGATGCGCTAGTATTGAAAGAAGCATTGCTAGCTGAGCTGACATTCTTATCCCAGAAGCGTGAGAAGAAGAGGGTGCAACGGGCGCGCAAAAAGAGCAGAGAAAATCCTCACAAAACAAGGCGTATGGCAGAGGTGGAAAAAGGTACAGAAGCAGAAATTAGCGTTGCGAGTGATGATCATTGTTATCCACCTTCTGAAGAATTAAACGGCTTAATGAGGAATGTAGAAAGTCAGGAAGAGCGTCTAGGTTTAGCAAATGCAGAGCAAGGTACGGGGAATGCCTCCTTGGTCGATGGCAGCATGTCGACTTCTAAAAAAGTAAGTGAATTTTCAGCGATTGATATCTTTGAGCAAGGTGCGAGTACTCAATCTGTTAAACTAAGCTTACTAAATGATCTGATCTGTCTTAGGGAGTGGAGTCGTCAGCATCAGAAAGATTGTTATGCTGCAAAGAAACAAGGGAATGAAATCCAAAATCCTGTTCCGAAAGTATTGCGCTATGATAGGTTTAATTTACTCGTGAGAGAGCTGAATCTACACACTGATAGGTCTGTTTTTGATAGTAGTTTCATGGACAGGGTAAATGACACTCTAAAGCTCAGAGATAGTGCACGTAAGAAAGGAAAAGGTAGGACAGTGGAAGAACTTGATGAAAAGTTTAGCCAGAGAGTGAGTCGTGCAAAAGACACAGATGAAACAAGTGAAACAATCACAGATGCGAGATTATTGAAAGAGGCACTTGATGAAAAGAGGAGCCAGAGTGTGAGTCGTGCAAAAGATACAGATGAAACAAGTGAAACAATCACAGATGCGCTATTATTGAAAGAGGCATTGGAATCTGAGATGACCTACCTATCCCATAGGCGTAAAATAACGCGCAAGAGCCAGGCCAAGCAGTGCACACAAAATCCAAAAAGGAGTGTGGTAGAGGATGAAAGAGTTGTCGAAGAGGGTATGGAAGTCGATAGTGAGACCGTTGTTGCTGATGTGTGTGATGATCTGATGGACGAAAGTGCATTGTGCGTTTGTCCACAATCAGGTAGTCAGATGAGGAATGTAGAAAATCTGCAAAAGATTCTAGATTCCTTAAATGCAGGGGAAGATCAGATGAGGGCTGCATCCTTGGGCCATTGTAAGCTTACTGCTGATCATTGCGACACACCTGCTGATTCTGAGGTGAGCAGAGAAGATGATAGTGTGGCTGCCCTCTCTCTTGATTTGCTCGATGCTATTGGTCTGAATGAAGAAAGTCAAGTAAGCGTTTTCTCAAAATATTTAGAAGGCTTGAATGAAGAAAATCTGCCAATGCTTGCCAATAGTATTTGGCCTTGTGGATCCTTAAGCAATCTGCCAAATTTTTCAGATAACATGTTGACCTGAGCCTCCTTGCGGAACACATCCTGAGGGCCATTCCGCTACAAATGTTGGAGTGAACAGAGAAAGTAATGATGAGAACTCATTCTGATTTTGAAGAGGCACTAGTGATTCCAAGAGAGAGAAGCGGGCATAACCAGAAGAGAAATGTGAAGCAGGAAATGCAGAATTCAATAATAAGGTAGAGAGCGGATCAAACCTATGAACAAGAAGCTTTTGAGCCAGAAAAGAAAACCTGTAAGCGTAGAAAACCAAAAACAAAAAAAAGAGGAGACGAGCTCATATTTAGAACAGTCAAACCTTCAGACGTAGAAGCAATACATTTATTTTTAATGAGTTGTAATATAATAAAAAAAGCGAGTGAAAAGTGGTTATGACAAAGTTATCGGCAGTAGGAAAGATATGTTGTTTATGACGGCTTAGTTGTCGTGAAATCATAAAAATGTTAGCGCCCACAGATTGCAGAGCAGTTGAAATCTGATTGTGATTCTCTGAAAAATCGTCAGAAAGTCGCTATATTTTGTGTGTATCGAACTGATGTCCATGTGCGTCAAATTCATCACCATCTTTCGTGTGAACATTCGAGGGTGTGGATGATGAAGAAAGACTGTCAGGGAAAAGGGATGTCATCAGCTTGTGGAGAAAGTGAAATGTAAAGGATTGAGAGCTAGATCCTTCACTCTAAAGCAAGACATATTAAAAATTATGTGATAGAATCAGATATAATGAAAAATATATTTTACTTACGAATACTATTGCTATTGTGTTCTGTTTTGCATTGCGGTGTTGGTGATAGCAGTTCAGGTCCATGGGCAATGCCTCAAATGATACCAGAAAATTCTCTTAATCCGCCTGCTTCCTTTTCCTGTCTATCGTTACCTCTGAAAACACTGACAACTCCAATGATGCCAGAAAGCTTTATGAAGCCGACAGATAGACTCAATGCTATGATCGCTAGCAGGTTATTTGCAAACGCAGAGTGGGTCGCAAAGAGCACAAATCCTTTTGTAGTGATTGAAATACTCCAGAACGCTATGAGCCATGGCAAAAACGTTAATCCATTATTGCTGGAGTCCCTTAAGGGTATAAGGGATCGAATACAGCTGCAAACGTCAGCAGTAGAGTATAGGCCCTATGATATTGCGAATCTCTTGAGAACGTCAGAAGAAATGAAAGCGCCAATGCAGAAACAATTAACGCTCTATGATACTTTTAATCTCCTTATGGAAGAAGGAAAGAGAATAGATCTGGCTTTTTTTGCTTTATCCAGAGGTGAACGAGTAGATGTCACAGATCTCACAGATCTCCCAGTATTAGGAGAAGCATTGGTCGCTGAGCAGATTAGGATAGATATGGCGACTCCTGCTATTGAGCAAGCAAATGATGCTCTTATGCCTTCATCTATGCCTACGTTTACGCCTGGGTTTGCGCCTATGCCTCCTATACCTCCTATGCCTACGTTTACGCTTGGGTTTGCGCCTATGCCTCCTATACCTCCTATGCCTACGTTTACGCCTGAGTTTGTGCCTATGCCCCCTATGCCTTCATCTATGCCTACGTTTACGCTTGGGGTTATGACCAAAAAGTCTCAGCCTACAGATTTATCTAAGATTTACCTGGATATATTTCATCAGGAATTTCTTGCAAAATGTACGCAACAAAAGCTTAAGCCACCGCGTTTGCAAGCGATTGAGATCCTTTTGGATGCACTGGATAATCAGCAGTATGTAACATTGATAGGGGCACTTACTGCTCTGAAAGCGCATAAGCATCAATATAATAAAGCACGCTGCGTCATGAGAGGAAAGAAAGATATAAAGGCTTTGGGGCGCTATGCAGTATTAAATTGCATCACCAGAGAGCTTCCGCTTGAAATCAAGGAATGGAATAAGCAGCAAGTACTGCAAGATACTAGCGTATGGACGAAAGCATTGCGCTCTGAGTGTTATTGGATATACAGTGAGAGAATGAGCGAGAAAGCGAGTGCGATAAAATCGTCTGCACTCAGAACGCCAAGAATAAGAAAACTCTGAATAGGAGATGCGCAAAATCGGAAGATGCATAATCCAGGGGTGTTTTCAGTATTCTGAGAGGTGACGATGCAGTCATGTTGTTTCAAGAGAGCCCAGTCAATTCTAAATATCCAGGCTATTAGGGTGATTTTTTTCCTGTCTATCTAGTCTCTGTCTTCTGGAGAGTATTTTTTGACCCATCAGGTGTGACAAAAGGCAGCAGTGAGTAAAAAGCGACTATAAATTAAATAGTGAGCAAGAGGTTTATGTATCGCAAGATAAGCGAGCATGCTTTGGAAAACTTGCGCTGAATAGGGATAGGTAGGATAAGGAGTGAGATTCCAAAAATCTTGTACTCTTAGCAGGATGGATGAGGCTTGTGCAAGAGAAGCATTGAGGTGTTACCAAAAATTAAAAGAAATCTAATATATTCTTGGACCCTTCAAATTCAACAAATTTCAGACAATAAGTCTTGGACTCATACGATATCAAAAGTAAATATTATTGCTATAGATGATATCTGTGGAGTCTGTTCAAACTATAAGGTATGCCAATATATTTTACATACAAAGCGTGCTTCTGTTGTGCGCGCTTATTCTGTACGGCGCATCTTTTACAGATGAGACAGATGCGGAAACACCTGATGGTTTTGTGCTTGATAAGAATGATTCTGCGATGATAGCAAAATGGCTGAGTGAACTTGATGGAATGATTGGAGAACCGATTGATTTTCCTGTGCAGAAGGATCTTCATGATTCGGCAGATAAAAGTATATTGCCGATGACTGGAGAAAGCTGTATAGTCGTCAAAAGAGCGAGGCTTATACAAACTGAAAGCGCACTCAAGTAGTTCTGATCTAACGGTGGGTATGCAGGCGGATGTGTCTAAGGTTGCGGATATTCTTGTTTTCATGTGTGGTGGTAGAAGTGGGGCGCACACTACCTCTGATCCTCCATCGATGCAGCATGATGTTTCTATGATGAAAAATAAAGAAGTGGCTGTTTTGTGAGATAGACTCAAATCAGTAATCAAAAGATTTTTTATATATATGTGATAAGATAACCGTATATGAATAATCTACTGTCTTTACAAAACTTGAAAATATTCTTGCTATTGTGTGGATTTGTGTTGCATAGCGCATGGTATGAGAATGACGAGCATGATGTGCTTAAGATAGGGTATGCAAAAGATCTTAAAAAGCAAGGCGCTATAGGCGCATTATCTGTAGAGCAAGAGAAAAATTACATCCTTCTTTGGATTAAAAAGAGAGGATTGAGCAGACAATTGGTTTTAGCAGAAGATGAAAACGAAAA
>MPNG01000041.1 GCA_002238905.1 Alphaproteobacteria bacterium bin98
GCGCTCGACATCCTTTCTCGCCTGTCGATCCATATTTGGCGCTATTGCAGACACCGCTTCAGAATCAGAGTTGTCTGCAACACTATCGCCTTCTCTGTTTTCCTCAGAAGGTGGATCGTTATCAACATAAGTCGACATGCTTCCGTCAACCAAGGCGGCATTCCCCGTACCTTGCTCTGCATTTTCTAAACCTAGACGCTCTTCCTGACTTTCTACATTCCTCATGTGACTACCTGATTGTGGACAAACACTTATCAGATCATCACACACATCAGCAACAACGGTCTCACTATCGACTTCCATACCCTCTTCGACAACTCTTTCATCCTCTACCACACTCCTTTTTGGCTTTTGTGTGCACTGCTTGGCCTGGCTCTTGCACGTTATTTTACGCCTATGGGATAGGTAGGTCATCTCAGATTCCAATGCCTCTTGCAATAATCTTGCATCTGTGAGTGTTTCACTTGTTTCATCTCTGTCTTTTGCACGCATCACACTCTGGCTCAACTTTTGATCAAGTTCTTCCACTGTCCTAACTTTTCCTTTATTACGTGCACTATCTCTGATCTTTAGATTGTCATTTACCCTGTCCATGAAACTACTATCAAAAACAGACTCATCAGTGTGTAGATTCAGCTCTCTCACGAGTAAATTAAACCTATCATAGCGCAATACTTTCGGATCAGGATTTTGGATTTTATTCCCTTCTGGCTTTACAGCATAATCTTTCTTATTCTGACGACTCCACTCCCTAAGACAGATCAGATCATTTAGTAAACTTGATTTAACAGATTGAGTACTCTCACCTCGCTCCAAGATATCAACCGCTGCAAATTCACTTACTTTTTTAGAAGATGTGGCTACCCCAGTCTTGTGATGTCTATGATCGTGCACATGATCCTCAGACAAGACGTGCACGCGCTCGACATCCTTTCTCGCCTGTCGATCCATATTTGGCGCTATTGCAGACACCGCTTCAGAATCAGAGTTGTCTGCAACACTATCGCCTTCTCTGTTTTCCTCAGAAGGTGGATCGTTATCAACAGCAGGCATACTGCCATCGACCAAGGAGGCATGACTCAACCTCTCTTCCTCTGCATTTAAGCAAAGCGGCTCTTGCCGATTTTGATCAATATTATTCTGAGGCGCAACTGCTCTATCAACTTCTCTGTTTTCCTCATCATCATTAGAAAGATATTCATCTCCAGCATCAGAATGAGACTCCTCGCTACCGCCTTCTCTGTTTTCCTTATCAATAGCTGGATCGCTATGAACATCAGGAGGTATACCGCTCAAATAAGCCGGGTCGCTATTCATTGTTTGCGAATCATCAGTAGGAAGCTCAACGGCTCTATCGACTTCTCTGTTCACTCCAACATTTGTATCGCAAAAGACTTCAGGATGTGTTCCGCAAGCAGCACAGAAGTCACGAGACAACTTGTTAGCTTCATTTTGCAGATTTTCTAAACGCATCTGGATATGCTTGAATTCCGTTGAGCGCACGCTTAACTCACTATCTAAGAATCTAATAGGCACATGATCTACAATCGCTTGCAGATTTGCCACACTCATCAGGATGTTTGTTAATCCCTGTGAGTGCAAGATGAGTGCGCTATCTTCGCTCAGATCAGCATCCTCCAGAGGATCAACTGTCAGAGCAGCTACGTCGCTATTTTTTCTTTGACGATCAGTAGGGAGAACAACCTCTCTATCGCCTTCTCTGTTTAACTCAGAATCACTAGGAAACCATTCCTCGTCAGAATCAGAATTGGATGCAACACTATCGCTTTCTATGTTTTCCTCAGAAGGTTTTGCTACCCCAGTCTTGTTATGTCTATACTCGTCAAAATTGCCCACAGAAAATACGGTCAATCTCTCGACATCCTCTCTCGCATCTCGATCCATATTTGATTCTCTTGCAGCCACCGCAGCACTGATATCTTGATGTACATCATCTCTTTTAAGAGTTGATGTCCCCAATAAACTTTCACTAGAATCTGTTCTGTCTGCATCAGCAGTAGCCTCTCCTTCAATCACACAATCTAATTGCCTATCAGCACGACGACCACCATTAGCCAGATCACGCCTCCCACGCCTCCATGCTATGTAATTCATCTCTGCTTCCATTGCTTTTTTCAATACTAGCGGATCTGTGACGACATCAACTTTCTCCATTTCTTTATATTTATCAGAAAAATTCTTAGTTTTTGCCTTAAGTCTGAGCTTTGCAGTGCGATCTACAGCATTTCTGAAATCTTCATCAAAACACTGCCTCTTGCTCTTTTGAAGCTTCCTATCACATCGCTTCATCTCGTGAATGAGGAAATCAAATTTATCATATAATCTTATTCGCTTTTGCGTCTGCTTCCGAATATCCTGCAGATCCGTTATCAATAATGGACTCACCTCTTTGCCATTTCTTTTAGATCTCTCTAAGATATCAAGCGATGTAAACTGCATTGGACCTACTACAACTTTCCCTGACATGGAAGCCTCCGGTCTTCGTAAATCTTCCCTATGTTCTTCCATCATATCTTGAGGCAGGTCATCATTTGCAGGCACACTCTCACTTACCTCTGGCAGGAATAAAGGCTCTAAGCCTTCTGCTGTTAGCCCTTGAGATAGATCAACATGATCAAAAACACTCTCACTTACCTCTGGCAGGAATAAAACTTCTAAGTCTTCTGCTGCTAGCCCTTGAGATAGATCAACATTATCAAAAACACTCTCACTTACCTTTGGCCTGAGTAAAAATTCTAAGTCTTCTTCTGTTAGCCTGTGCAATAGATCATCATCAAAGTTGATTGCCGATCTCTCGTATTCTCTGTGTTCCTCAGAATCAGAAGGTGGATCGCAATGATCACAATCCGACATACTTCCACGGACCAAGGGTGCATGACTCAACCTGTCTTGTATACTCTCTTGCCAATTGTCTTCACTCAAGTCACTATTCATTGTTGATTGTGACAAGGCTAAATCATTATTCGCAATGCATTGTCCACGTTTATCATCTCTTCTTGTAGAACCAGAGATCGTTAACACACTTTTTGTTTTTTTAGAATTTGTGCACTGTTTGCGCCTTGTTTGAATGCTCTTGCGTGTAATCTGCCTAATATTGCTTAAAAATAGCATCTCAGCGTACAATGCGTCTTGCAATACTGTCGCATTTGTGATGGTATTTGTGACGTTTTCACGCCTCACACACTTACTAATCGCTTCATCAAGTTGATCCAATGTCCTCGCTTTCATACGGCCGAACCACTGATCTCTCATCTTTGCATTGAGAGTCACCATATCTCTGAAATGTTCAGCAAAAACAGACATATTATCTTTGTGTCGCTGCAGCTCTCTCTCAAGTAAATTAAACTTATCATAGCGAAGTACACTCGGGACAACACCTTTCGGGCTATGACCCCATCTCTTGCGAGCGCGATTTGCATTCTGCTGACGAAACCATGAGCGTAAACACTTAATATCTTGCACTAAAAATGGACTAACCTGTTTACCTTGTTCTTTATGCTTCTCTAGAATATCAAGCGACGCAAATTGAACTATCTTTTCATGCTCGCTTCTCTCTCTATCCACATTTGGTGCTATTGCAGCTACCGCAGCACTGATATCCCGAGATGCCTCCAACAAACTTTCACTATCATATGTTCTTTCTGCATCAGAATCACTAGAAAGCCATTCATCGTCAGAAGCAGCAGGCATGGTGCCACAGACCAAGGATGCATTCAACGTACCTTGATCTGAATTTGCTAACACTAGAAGCTCTTCCAGACTGCCTACATTCATCATGTGAGCACATTCTGGACCAACGCTTAATGCTCTATCGACTTCTATACTGTCCTCAAAGAGTGTGTCGCGAGCAACTCTACTTTCCTCTTCGACAACTCTTCCCTCTTCTACCAAACTCCTTTTTGGCTTTTGTACGCACTTATTTTTTTTACATCTCAGCACACTCTCGCTCGTCCTTTTACGCTTATGGGATAGGTATGTCATCTCAGCTTCCAATGCCTCTTTCAATATTGCAGCATTTGTGACTGAAGATGTGACTCTATTTCTGCCCGTTTGAGAATCGCTGAGAGCTGCGTCAAGTGCCGCCACTGTCCGCAGTTTTCCTTTATTACGTGCACTATCTCTGATCTTTACATTCTCATCTACCTTCATCCTGAAACAAATATCAAAAGCTGACCGATCATCTTTCTTAGGATGTCGATCAAGCTCTCTCTCGAGTAAATTAAAAATATCATAGCGCGATACTTGCGGAACAGGCGTGACTTCAATCCCTTTTTTCTTTGCCCTATAATTTCTTTGCGCCTGATGATCCCAACCCCTCACACAGATAAGATCATTTAGTAAATTTGTATTAACATATTGAGGAGTCCTCGCACCTCGCTCGAAGATATCAATCGCTTCAAATTTAATTACCCTTTTATCCTCGCTTCTCTCTCGATCCATATTTGGTGCTATTTCAGCCACCGCAGCACTGATATAGCGATATGCTTCCAACAAACTTTCACTAGCATATGTTCTTTCTGCATCAGCAGTAACCTCTCCTTCAACCACAGAACCTGATTGCCCCTCAGAACGACAACCACCATTTCTACCTGACATGGAAGCCTCCAGTTTTTGTAAATCTTCCCTTTGTTCTTCCATCATGTCTTGAGAAAGGTCAACATTATCTATAACCATTTGAAGATTTGCTATAAGCCTACGCATCTCTTCCATACTTGCTGATTGTGGACAAACACTTAATGCACTTGCGTCCATCAGATCATCGCACACACCAACAAGAAAAGGCGCACTCTCAGATTCACTGAATGCGGAAGCTGAAAATGGATCTGCACTATGCAGAGCAAGCGCACACAACAGAAATAATATTTGTGTATAAAATAAACACATTGCTTCAGGATTTTAGCACACTTTCACAAGTGTTTAAAATAGTATATATGCTTTTAACTATCATTTTTGACTCCATCTCAAAACAGTCTTTTTTCTGCACGATCACAGTCTATTTTTCCCTTCACTCCATAATGGATCAAAAGATTACTCACTATCCTTTTCGACATAATGCACAGCATCAACATTCACCTTTTATTCCTGTTTGATCTTTTGTGAGTTCTGGACTTTCATAATTCACAGTATGCACGACTCCCAAATCCATTCCCAGAATCATCTAGCTCTTTGAGTTAATTGTCATAGTTTAGAAAATGTGCTAACATATAGGTAGTTTTATGATCAATATAGTTTACATACAAAGATTATTACTGTTTTGCGCAATTGTTTTGCACAGCGCAATGCATGATGCAGAGCAATTTTTTCCACAAAGCAGTATGCCTTCTATGGATATTTCTACATTAGCGACAGATCGCTTTAGTGACGATGATTCGGGTTATGCAGAGCAATTTTTTCCACAAAGCAGTATGCCTTCTATGGATATTTCTACATTAGCGACAGATCGCTTTAGTGACGATGATCCGGGTTATGCAGAGCAATTTTTTCCACAAAGCAGTATGCCTTCTATGGATATTTCTGATGCAATAGTGCAGGAAATAATTACAGAGTCCTTGGGCAGAGATGCTTGGGTGCATTTTTCTGCACCAAATCCGATGCCAGCAAGTTCATTCGATCCTATCGTGCCTCAAGACACATTTGTACCTTTTGATCCATGGGAATTTTGGGGTCTACCTTCTGTCCTCCACAAAGACACCTCTGATTCTTATGAAGACTCTAGTATCGCGAGCTCAGTCACACATTCTCCTAAGAGGACTAAACCTCAAAATTCAAAAACTCAAGATAAGATTTCACGACAAAAAAGAAATGAACCACAATACCAATTAAGAAAAAAAAAGAAGACTTTCCTCAAATTATTAATAAAACAACCTGAGGTGCTTTCATATATAAAAGGCGCGCTTAAGCAAGCACAACAAAAAAGCGAAAAGTTTTCGTTTGATCATATGGACACTCCTACTAAGCATACAGTACTGTCATACCTAGCACAAACCGATGTTACACTGAATGATGTGCAAAGCGCGACTCAGCATATACTTGAGCAAATAACACCTGATAATGCAATAGATCCTATAGATGCTGCAGTCGCAAAAGAGGAGCAACAATCTCTTTCTCATAAAGATTCCTGCAAAAGGTGGCGTGAGAACCAAACAGAAGCAGAAAAACGTGCTGAAGTTGCAAAGCGAAGAGTGATTAGGCAGTCTCGCCGCGCAGAAGAGACAGAAAAGGAAAGAGAGGATCGCCTTCAAAAAGAAAGAGAGTATATAAAGGCGAGCAGAGAACGCGAGACACCAGAAGAGAAAACAGTGCGCCTTGCAAAAAAAAGCATTACTAGAAAAAATAACATCTCAAACGAGACAGGAAAGGAAAGAGAGGGTCGCCTTCAAAAAGAAAGAGAGTATATAAAGAAGAGCAGAGAACGCGAGACACCAGAGCAATACGCTCGTCGCCGTAAAAAAGCAAACGATGCTAGAAAGGTGAGCAGAGCAAGAGCGAAACAAGCAGCAAAAGAAAAAGCTAGAGAAGAGCTATCTGCAGCAGAAGTGGAAACTAGGAAGAAGAAATGGATAAGTGATTGGCACATCGCACTAAAGACAGCAGAGGAAAAAGCTAGTCAGAAAAAATCGATGAGGGAGTTATGCAGCGCAGAAAGCAATGCGCCGTCAAAAATCAAATGTTGCTAAAAATGCGCAAAAAGAAAACAAGACACAAGCGCAACTAGAGATTCTCCATAAAAAAGACAACGTTGCTAGAAGGGAGAGAAGAAAAAAAGAACCAGAAACAAAAGAGGAAAGAACTTGATCACCTTGCAAACTGTTGAACGAAGTCTCGCAAAGCTTCAGGCAACTGATCCCTCTGCTAAGCACAATATGCAATAGATTTTTGCTCAGCAGGCGTTAATGAATCTTGCCTCCTCTCATTTTTAGATAGCTCTTTCACTATTTCCAACATTGTTTCACCTTCTGGAATTAAACTGTTCTTTTTATGCAAACATTCTGAAATCATAAATATAATAGACATGGTTTCAAAATATGACAATGCATATACATCTTTTGTGAATTAAAAATGTTGATCAGCTTAAACTTTTACTGATTTGAAGGCATTATAGCTTCTTACTCGCTGATGAGCTAATTGCTTGCGCACAACACCTAAAGGTACCCGCGAAGCACTTTGCGGTTTTGCTTGCTTTGGCGAATCATATTGCCTTTCAACGCAACAATTTATCAAAGTTTTAATGATTACTGTTTACAGAGTTATCAGATGGATAAAAACTGTCAGTAGCTGCATAAAAATGATTATCTTTTCTTTCCTTTCTTACTCAGCTTCGTACTCCGCTCATGTTCCAACTGTAATTCTTCTGTACTATTTTTCCTCCGAATCTCACAATTGATATTAAAAATCGCAATTTTCATTCTGCCAAGTTCCTCAAATGTGCGGGGTTTCTCAGCATCCGACAACATAGCTTCAATGACTTTTGATATATCTTCAAGAGAGGCTTCTTCTTTTTTGGCAATCAAGGCTATATCGACCCCTCTACGTTTCACGCGCTTCCGCTCGCTTTCCGCATCAAGATACCGCCTCTCTTCGACAGTTGCTCGAACACGTTTCACTCTCGTGCCCGCGCTTTTATATCGCGCTATGGCCTCCGTAATCGCATTGTATAATTTTTTATCTTTATGACTAATATCACATTGATATAGCGTATTAAAGCAAATTCGAAACAAGTCTTCCTCTCTTTTTGTCAGAGAAGAAAACTCTCCAAGGACATACTTCTCCGCCAGCACAGCAGGAAGCACACACCCCGTTACGCACTCTGTAGGTTGATAATGATTACTTTTTACAGAGTAATCAGATGGATAAAAACTGTCAGTAGCCGCATACAAATAATCATTTTGTCTTGCATTCATAGGTTGATGACACAAAGGTGCTTGCATCGGTCTTTCCAACCCAGCATGATGCTGATACACATCGCAATATAGCAGCATATTTTGTCCAGGTTGCTGTGCCGTTTTTCTTGTATCGTCCTCATGCTTCTGCTTTGGTGGAGAGTCAGAGGTGGTGCAATCACTTGCTATGTTCGGAGTGCCGCGTGTTGGATCTACCACACTATCTCTTGTTTGATTATCATCAAGAGAATCCGCAGGCAAAATGGAATGTAAAAGCTCTTGCCAATATTCATTTTGCTCCAAAC
>MPNG01000042.1 GCA_002238905.1 Alphaproteobacteria bacterium bin98
CGGCACAATGCGTAAGGCAGGAAAGACCATGTTTTTTTTAGTATTGTCTCTGTTGGGTGCACGCTGACATGCGCGGCGCAGTTTTCCAAAAGTCGCAGCAAAAGATCGTAAGGCATAATTTGCTTCATACCAGCCATGCGCATCACCTTCGCTTCCACACCAGGCATATTGTGACAAGCATCATAAAGAAAAAGCAAAAAAGACTCTATTGGTTCATAACATGAATCTTCTGCAAGCATCTTGGCAAACCCTGGAGATCCACCAGAGAAGATATAGTATTCTTTCCCTTTTTCTCTTTGCCATTCCTCATCAGCCAAAATGCGCTGAAAATCAACATAATCAAGGGCTGAAAAATGAAGAGTTTGTGAACGTGAGCGAATCGTCGTTGTGACTACTTTATGGCTATGGGCTATTAAAAAAAATCGCGCATGCCTTGCTTGCTCCAAGCATTTTAAGATAGCATCCCGCGCTGTGTAATGCACAACGTCTAAAGAATCAAGGAGGATGTATTGACACAGGCCCATCAAAGGTGTTTTTTGGGTAAATTCTACAATTTCTTGCATCTGCGTCACATCGCACATCTTCTTGTGCTCGGGTGGACGAATAATAAGCACATCAGGATGCATACCTGACAAAATTTGCGCATAAACTTCTTCACACGACTGATCAGCGCTCGATAGCGCTCGCGCAATATACTGCAAGGCAAGAGATGTTTTGCCAATACCTTGCAAACCCTCCAAAAGCAGCGCTTGTGGAAAAGACTCTGTTTGAGCATAAGCCTCTAAACGCTCTTGAATAACGCTATGCCCTATAATCACCTTCATAATCCCAAATACTGCATAATGTACTTTTGAATAATGTAGGATACCTCCGCCACAGACATATCCGCCTCTATACGCTTAATACGATCAGGAAATTGTTGATGAAGATACTGATATCCTTTACGCGCCAACTCTTGTAGATTCTTTTTTTTCTCAAAATCATGAACCTCTCCTTGCTGTGCGCGCCTTTGCAAACGTGTGTTCAATCGCTCTGCATCCACATCCAACCAAAGCGTGAGATCTGGAATGACATTCCCCACAGCCATTTTATGTATCATCAGTAATTTTTCCACACGCTCAGGGTCACCTTGTCCTTGATATGCCAGTGTAGAGTCAAAGTAGCGATCACAAATCACATGACGTCCTGCAGATAAGTTGGGTGTAATGAATGCTACTGTATGCTCCACGCGCGCAGCGTTTAAGAGGAGCGCTTGACCCATGGAAGACCATTGGTTGCCAGAGCGTGATAAAAGAGAACGCACAATATCGGCTTGAGGCACACCTCCCGGCTCACGCGTCAGGACATGCGGAATATCTATAGATGTAAGCCATTTTTTGACCAAACTCATTTGAGTGCTTTTGCCACACGCATCTACACCCTCTAATGTTATTAACAGCCCCTTCACAGCAAACATTTAACCCAATGACATAACAACGACCAAGGCCGCTTCCAAAATGATTTTTTCTGCACTTCTTGCTCTGCAACAAGAGGATAAAAGTTTTCTTCTCCAGAAGGCCATTTCACCCGAATGTGACCCACCACCTTATGCCGATCAAACGGCGCCTTAATAGGAGAATTGTAAACAACATCAATAGCGACCTTATCTTTGAGCGCTTTCGGAATCGTTATCATGTAATCCTGCGCAGCAACTAAGTTAACCGTATCTGCACTACCCATCCAAACCTCTGCATCGTTAACAATCACGTCTCCTTTGTGGCACAAACGAATGTTTTGAAAATTTTCAAATCCATAAGTCAGCATCTTCTCGGTCATTTCTTTTGTTTCTTTATTGGAGCGACAACCATTCACTACACCCACCAATCGACGACCATCTTTTTGAGCAGAAAATAACAAACCGTATCCAGCCGCATCTGTACGACCGGATTTAATACCATCAACACCCAAAGATTTGAGCTCCAACGCTGTATTACGGTTTATTTGCTTAATCTTATTATGGGTAAAGATATCTTGACTAAAGCGCCAATACTCTTCTGGAAATTTTTCTATTAGTTTACACCCTATTTGAGCAAGATCATGAGGCGTAGTCATTTGAGCAGGGTTATGAAGCCCTGAAGCATTACGAACAGTGGTGGAAGAACAACCCATTTCTTTAGCAATCATTTCCATGGCATGTGCTGCATCCTCTTCTGTACCATACATGCCTTCTGCAAGCGCTACAGCAGCATCGTTTCCAGAAGAAACTATCGTTCCTGTAATAAGCGTTTCCACATCTATTGATCCTTTCTCCAAAAAAAGGCGGCTTCCTTCTTGCTTGTAAGCATGATCGCTCACAGCAAACTGAACAGATTTTGGATCTCTTCCTTGCATATATTCAAACACTGTATAAAGCAAAAGAGATTTTTGCATGCTCGACGGAAACATAAGCACATCTTGATCATACCCAAAGAGCACACACCCTGTATCAAAGTCGATCAAGAATGCCTGTATACCCTCTCTTTTAAGCGCGCGCAAAGGACCCACAAAACTGGTGTGACAGCACACAGTGCTGCACAACAAAACAAGCAATAGTTTAAAACAAATAAACATTATGAATCCTTAGAAATGTATGCATCCTTAATACGATAGTCTCTGCGTAGCTGTGCAATAAACATGTTTGCTTTTGCCTTGCTTGCAACAGAATGAAGCTGTACGTTATAGGTCACCCTTCCACGCTTCACTGCTTTCTTCACAACAGCCTTAGCACGCATGCTTTTCTGTATTTTAAACACAAGCCTATGTGCGTCTTCTTCTTCTGCAAAAGATGCAACCTGTATCTCCAACGAACCCTCAGCTTCTTTAGCGCTTTCTTCAGCATCAGGCGCTACAAGTTTTTGGAAAAAGTTTTTAATTTTTTCTTTATAAGCGTTGTTAGACGCCTCCTCTTTACCATCAGGTGAGGAGGGGCGTTTTTTGTTCTTCAAAAGCTTTTCCTTAATGGCTTTGCTTTCTTCTGGCAAAATTTGCACTCGCACAGTGGCTGATCCATATTTATGAAAACGCAAAAGCCGCGCTGCTGCGCGCGAAAGGTCAATAATACGTCCGTTAGCAAAGGGACCTCTGTCGTTCACACGCACAATGGCAGAGAAACCATTCTCCATATTTGTAACACGCACAACACATGGAAGCGGCAATGTTCGATGCGCTGCAGAAATTTTATCCATATCAAAAATTTCCCCGTTGGCGGTACGCTTTCCATGAAAGTCCGCTCCATACCAAGAACCATTTCCTACTTCGTCGTAGCTCCAGTCTTCACGAGGAAAGTACCATGTGCCATTAATTTTATAAGGCCTTCCTATTTTATAATGCCCACCAGATCCTTGCAAAGCATCAGCTATCTCTGAGAGCTGTTTTTTTTCGCTGTGGTGATGCATAGGGATTTTTGGAACTACAGTTGTGGATTGCACAGATCTTGCAGGTGATTTTTTGGCAATAGTCGGCACATCACGCATCTCTTCAATACGTGAGCTACAACCCGTAACCAACAAAACAACAACCGCTATTAACAGCACATAAAACTTCAACGAAACCCCAGCATTCTTAACTTCTGAATATTATAGTCTCAAAAAAGCCACTTATTCAATAAAATTAACGTAATCAAGGCACATATTATTTGGCATTCTGCGCAAACTAGGTAGAAAACTTCTGATTTATCCAGTTGGCATGAATCGCTCACTCAGGATAAATACTCAAAGAGATAGAGTTTAGCTAAAAAATGGATACTGCCACTCACCTTCGCATGAGATTTAAGATTCACACGAGTAAAAATAACTTCTTCTCCTAAGAAAAGTTCTAGCAGAGCAAATAAAGATCTGATGAATGAAAAACCTTTTACTCATGAAAACACAACAGAATTAGTCCAATCTTGCTCAAAAACTCAGCCATTACACCCCCGTAGATAGAATAGAAGCGCAATCGCAAAGCATATCACCACAAAACGCTTAACTGCGCGTTCGCGCTATCACAAGAGTGGGGTGAGGCTCCACATAGAATTTCCGAAGAGGAACAACACCATTGCTCTAGAGAGATCTGTATGACAAGCCGCTTTTTGCATCAACCTAATTGACTCATCACCACTTACGATACTTTTGCTCACAAACCTATCATAAATCTCTTTTTTCTGACACGTCGCGTATCTTTGCTAACATATCAACTATTTTTTTCGCCCTTGTCGCGCCCCACCGCTTGCCCCCCCAGGCGTCAACACATCATCATATTTTTGTTTTTGTGCTTCAGAAGTCATATCTCCCGCTGGAGGCATTACAGATTTATCTCTCGCTCTTTTCTTGCTTTTTTGAGATAACATCGCGCGCCCTCTATCATACTCAAGAATATTCCCGCGCGAATCATTTTCTTGGGTAATTGCTTCCTTCAATACTAAAAGATATTTACTAATTTCTTCCTCTTCCGCGAAAGTGCTCTGGGCCATTAGCGCTTTCTGTTCCGTCAGACAGTTCTGTACCATGAGAGTGTGCTGAATCATCATCACTTGCGACCCCATCTTCATTTGCTGCTCCTTCACCTCTTTCTGCATTGGCTCCTTCTGCAAAGCTTGCATGACTTTCTGCTGTTGCTGCACCAGAAGCGCTTGCTGCACTTGCTGATCCTTCAGCGCTTGCTGCACTTGCTGCACTGTCAGATATTGCTGCACTTTCGTCGCGTTCAGCGCTTGCTGCACCATCTGCGCTTGCCGAACTTGCTGCACCGTCAGATCTGTCTGCACCAGCAGCTCTTGATTCACTTGCTGCGCTGTCAGCGCTTGCACCAGCATCGCTTGCTGCACTTGCTGCCCCGCCAGATCTGTCTGCACCAGCAAATCTTGATTCACTTGGCTCACCAGAAGATCTCTCTGCGCTTGCTTCCTTACTAGCTCTTGCTCCGCTTGCTTTTGCTCTTGCACAAGGCGATCATATCGCGTTACTGACACTGGCCCTAAAACTGGCAAACAAGCTTCATCGCATTTTTTCTTCTGACCATTAGTTTCAAATTGATGATCCTGTTCTTTCATCTGCCGAAGATCCTGCATCAATTGTGCGCTCACTCTTATGTTTCGCGCTTTTGCTTGAACAAAGATCGCCATAATAGGATCAGAATTGGCTAATTGCTGATCGCGCTTTGCGATCCTTTTTAAACGAGCGGCTTCCCCAGCTTCACGACCTCTGAAACGACGATACGCCACCAAACATGCCTCATTTGCCACTACTTGCTTCAATACTGCAAGATATTCCTGAAGAGATGCCGGGACGCTTTCCATGCTCTGTATACTTTCAAACACTTGGGCGTACGCGGGCGCAATGATATCCTGAACCTCAGTTCTCCCCAATCTCTTTTCAATCGGTTCGGTTCTTTGCTCAATTGGGAGGTTATAGCTCCGTTCTACTCGAGTCAAGCGATCCTTTATCTGCCCCAACTTCTCTATCAGTTCTAAGCGCCATACTTTGTGTTCTTCGGGCCATTCTTTGAGGCTTACACATTGTGTTGCAAAATCTTGAAGAAAAATAAATGCTTGAAAGCGGTGAGGCAAAGTTTGTTCTTGCTCTATCGACACAGGTGAAGGAGAGCAGCTTGTCTCTAAAATCATCAATGGTACATCGCGCTCTGCATCAGCACTACGCAACACAAATGAAAATAGTAGAGAAAGTATTCGTAACTGTCGCAAATAAAATATACTGTTCATGAATAAATATTAGCAAATATCTTTGATTAAATCTACTCTTGAATGTTAGCAATTACAGCGATAACTCTTAATATCAACATTACGCCATTTTTTCTTACTAAACATTATGCTATGCGGCGCAAGCAAGCAAGCAAGCAAGCAAGCAAGCAAGCAAGCTGAGTATACAAACTCTTTTGATGAGAGAAAAAATAACTGGCAAATAATTTTTACTCCTGCGGAAAAGAGATCTACCCACCTAAGGATAAAACACGGGAGATCATTTGCTTGTATCAAAAGTGATATACATAGAATAATAGCTGAAAAGAAAGAAGAATTTACGTTTGATAATATGCCAGATGAACGCAAACTGACAATGCAACAAGATCTAAAACTTGCCAATCTTACATTTGATGATACGCAACGTGTGATTCAGAAGGTAATACAAGCATCAGGAGTCAGCTTGCCAGACAGTCTTGCAATTCTAGAAAAAGATCAAAAAAATTATTTGTTAACACACGCTTACCAGAGGAGACAGAGAGCCTGCCGATGCACGACTGCGAACCCTATAATATTACTAGGGAGGCGACAGAGGATGGAAAAATCTCCTGGAAGGACTCAATCTACATGAATGATTGTCACTAGAAAGTGATAGTGAGAAAAATTCTTTTAATAAGAATTTTTCTCAGGATAAACACTCAATACAGGAAAACAAACACACCGCAAGTAGTGTTGCACAATCTGCACCACGAGAACGTTTGCTATTTTTAGCATCGATGTGGGTGCGCTCTTGCTATTCATAGAAGAGGAATGAGGACAAAAAAGGGCATATTCGGCTAGACCATTTTCTTTTCTTCAGCATCCTCTGGTCGCACTCCCTCTCCTCTTTTCTTATTGGCTTGATTTTATACACTTTATCACGACGCTCACCTATCCCTCCTACTCAGAGTCCAATTCTTTTTGCAATTATATCTCTACATCCGATCTTATAGGACAGAATATTCTTTAACTCTCTCATCAGCGATCAAGCATAATTATCTACCTTGTGCCGTCAGATTCATTATGCCACATTGCAAGCATAAGCTCTTCAGCCGTATCCACCCCTAGATCAGCACTACTTTGTTGAGCGCTAAGTACAGCTTCCTCTCTTCCTGAAAGAGAAAAAAGAGTATCCGAATCCGTATGCACCTCCACCTCCATACCTACCACCATATCCACCTCTAGATCAGCACTACTTTGTTGAGCGCTAAGTACAGCTTCCTCTCTTTTTTTTTGAGCTTTTTTATGCTTAGATTTTTTAGCAACCACTTTCCTTCTCTTACAATGCCGCTCTCTCCATTCCTCATCAGCTTGCAATGCTGCTTGCAACACTTCCTGATATGTAGATCGATCGTTTTCCTTTACCCTTTTCTTTAAGATATCAGATATTTCATGGACACCTACTTCTTTTACTTTTAATGCTATGACTGCTGATTCTGGATATCTTTCTCTTCTATTCTTAGCTGCCTGGGCCTGTTTTGCTTGCTCCCACTTCTTATCAATCTCTGATATCAATTCGTAATCAACTTGTATCCCTTTCTCACTCGGCATTTCTAGGAGAACCTTAAGCGCTGCAAAGCGGTCTGGTATTTTGCTCTTTTGAAGCCTTTGGACCATTGCCTCTGGCGTTTCTTTTTCATCTCTTTGTGCAAGATCAGACGTGCTGGCCAACTCACTTTCTATTTCTTCAGAATCCTCTGGTTCTGCTCCAACTTTATTTCGTTTACGAAAGTAATATGTATCGTTGTTCTTTTTTTTTCTCTCTCTCTCCTTAGCCACCCATTGCTGATCAGCTTGCAATGCTTTTTTCAACACTGCCACCCATGCCTGCTGATCTTTCAATGCTTTTTGCAACACTGCCTGCTCTGTAGCGCCATCGTTTGCATCTATCCTTTTCTTTAAGAACTCAGATACTTCACAACAGTCCGCTATCTCTTCACACAAGAGGCAAGATACTTCATAGCAACCTACTTCTTTTACTGCTAATAATTCTCGACCTTTGCGCCTTCTATACTCATTGTTCTTGACCTTTTTTGCTTGCGTCCATTTCTCATCAAGCTCTGATATCAATTCGTAATCAACTTTTATCCCTTGCTGCTTCTGCTCTTCTTCTATGCAAACGGAAAGCGCTGCAAAGCGGGCTGGTATTGTGCTCGCTCGAAGCCTTTGGATCATTGCATCTTTCGTTTCCCCTGATTCCTCAGCGCTGTACAGAAAAAATGTAAACAATAGAAAGACGATTCGCAAATAAAATAGATTATGCATTTAGGAACATCATATCATTTATTTCTTTATGAGTTCAACACAATCTATAACGCT
>MPNG01000043.1 GCA_002238905.1 Alphaproteobacteria bacterium bin98
TTGAGCACATTCTCATACCAATCAGCATGCGCGACGCCTAATTGTGGAAAACGTCTGACGTCTTTTTCAAAGTCATAGTGAATGAAAAAAGTCGCGCAGCCAGCCAATCTCTCTAGCCGATTACTTATTTCACACTCCATTTTCATAAACTCATCCAGATTGTCCCTCAAATCCGCACGGCGCTCTTCCAAAGTTAGGTGTGCTCTTTCTGCTTGTAACACCACAAGAGGGTTACCGCTACTCCTAAAACTCCTCTCTTGATCCAAACATTTTGTAAACAAATCTGAGCATTTGTACATATTTTTTTTTAGGGCTTCTACCAGGAGTATCCTATAATTTTGAAGCATCTGGTCTAGTACAGATTTGTCACAAAGTCTGGATAAATCACTGCGGAACGGATCACAAACCTCACCCTGGACAATACCACAAGCACTAATTGTGCAAGCATCAATCGATCTCAAATGCTCTTCCAGAAGATAGTTAATATCTTTGGTTCCTGCCAGCAAAATTTCCAAAGGGTCTTGAGCCGGGTGAGCACACATCGCCTTATCACGATCAGTTAGAGAGAAACGATCCTGCACGGAGCATACACCCTCTGTCAGATCGATGACATTCAAAAACTCACCAACTAAAATCAAATCTCTAACCAGATATTTTTTTATACTACATAAAAATTGAGAGCAACAACCCCGCAATAAGCTCACACCCTCTGTCAGACGATCTCTATACTGATCGACATTCACCTTTCTGAATTCCTCACCCATACTGTCAACAAATCTTTGATCTAATGTTAAACGCATATTTCCAATAAGAACTGCATTTTCAGGATTACTGTGAGCAAAACAGTTCGCGTCCCTAGTCAAACCCTTTAGCCGAATTTGAATTTCAGACATCTGTTTCAACACATGCCTTAGTTTTGTTTGAAAATCCTCGACTTCAGATATATGACGCACACGAAAAACACTCTCAACACTCTGATCACTCTCATAACTGGCGCTTGCACTATATGCTGGTAACGCAGTCAGCATACATACTATTATTATATTGTTTATTATTTTCATAATTCAGTTTACCATGTCATTAAAAATTGAAAATAAAATACAGTATCCTCAAAGCGAAAATATTTCCTTCACTTTAAACACCTCTTCAGTTACTCACAGACACACTGTGGATCTGCCTCTCTCTTCGCAGTTATTGAGGAAGTCGGAAATCTCTTTTGCTATATCTACAGGGTCGGATGAACGCTGCTTTTCTACCAAACAAGCAGTTTCTAGGAGCAGTTTGATAAAATTTTCCCAACAGAACATTACGGCATTAGGATACAGGATTGTAGCAGAGTGATACTCGTTAGCGCCCAATTGGGGCAGAAATTCAGTACACTTATCACGCAATTCGGTCCCTCCCTTTCTCACCACATATCCAGAATACTTATAAACCCCACTTTGCAGAAAACTTTTATCTTTAGGATTATTTGCAACAAACTATTTCACGTGGCGAATCAAGACATTTATCCGATCCTGATCTTCATGATGCTGTTGCACACAATGTCTTATTTGTGTTGCTAAATCATCTCGTTCTTCACAATTTGTTGATTCTACGCCGTGTAGATGCCACCATCACATTTCTCGTTTTAAACAAGTCTGAAAATGAATCCAAGAAGCTTGCTATCGTCTGACTTCTATAGTTTACGTCTACACAGCGATAATAATCGCTCAGGAGCCGTGCTCCTTTTTGTATATCAAAAAATCTATCTGAATTAGGTATAGCAGTATGAGCACAAACCACAGCATAAAAGTTTCTGTGCGCAATCTCTCTTTCGTCACGCACATTTTTTTCCAGAGAATCAATATATTTAAGTCTGTCTATAAAATCTTCCAAATTGCTGCACAAATCATTAGCATCACTGCCAACCAGTGTAGGTGGCAACACGCTATCGTCATCATTTTCAAAACCGCTGCAACGATCTTGAATATCCGGCCACTCAGAGGAATTCTTTCGAATGTAAGCCTCTATCCTTTGCATCAATGATTCCTGAAAATCAGTAAATTCAGTTGCTAGACGGTTTAAATGTCTGCCCCACCCCTTATACCATTTAGCATCCTCCTCGTTTAATTTTGGACAAAATCTGTCATATTCTTCGACATTCGATTGCTTAAAAAAAGTCACGCAGCCATCCAATCTCTCTATCCAAGTGATTAGTGCACACTCCTGCTCCAACACATCATCTAGGTTTTTATCCCAATAAGTAGAGTGTGTTGACAACGTGTATTTTGCCCATCGTTCTTCTAACACAACAAGAGGGTGACGCCTAAAATGACTCTCTGTATTTAAATGTTTTGGCAATAACTGTAAGACTCTATATATCTCTTGTTTTATAGAATTTACGCGCCTGCGATAGCCTTTAAGATTTGTCTTTAGTGCCTCTTTTTCCAAAAACTTAGCAAAATCACTCCTAGGCCGAAAGGCAGAAACATCCTGAACCATAGAATAAACAATTTTTGTACAAGAATCGATTGATAAAATCTGATCTTCCACTAAACGATGAGTATCTTCGAGTTTTTTTTTGAAATTTTCCCAATGGGACATTAAGTCCTGATGGGCGCCTGGATCATGGTGAGAAAAAATCTCTCGGTTTACGCCACTATTCAAATGTGTATCAGCTATGCGCAAAGACTGCATAAAACGGTCTTCCGCGCTCAAAAATCCATCACACCCAACACTCCAGTCTCGTAAAGTCTGCACCATCACCTCTCTAGCACTCTTATACTCCTCGATCCACTTCTTGATCGATGTAAAACCCATATCTTGAATCAGAGTGGCATTTATTGAAGTAAGCTTGGCACAGTCAGGATTGCTTTCAACATTGCTCTCAACAACAAAATTCGCAAAACTACGCGAACCCTCTATCCGAGCGCAAACTTCATAGTCCTGCCGCACAAGATGTCTGAGTTGTTTTTTTAAAACCTCTGCTTTCACCTTATTCCGCACTCTCAAAACAACATCAGCAGGTTGATGGAGGTGAGTAGTGCTTTCTTCGGAATCCATTGATGATGCGCTTTTTGCTTGTAACGCAATCATCACACATATTATCATTATATTGTTCACAATATGATTTTAGCAGACATTCCTTGATTTTGGCACTACAGGCTGGCACACCAGCCACTACCATCATAAACGCTGCCTCCATACACTCTCTCGTTTTCCAAAATTCTGACAGTGCATCCAAAAATTGGCTTGTTATCACACTTCTATCGTTTAGGTGTAAATCACAAACATACTTTCTCTGTCAGCTATGCTGTTGCTTTATATAAGGCAATCTATCCAAGCATGTTCAACTGTCTGATCACAAACCACACCATAAAAACTTTTTTCTAAAATCATTTTTTGTTCACACAGCTTGTTTTCCAAAGCCTGAATTTCTTTAAGTATTGTTTACAATTTTCCAAATTTATGCCCCAATTATAAAATCACATTAAACGCAGAAAAAATATTGATCATCACTCCTTCTCTCTTGCTTCAATAAAGGATCATCATCCATACATGCAGTGACAATCCTGATTACAAATTGGTAAAAGGCTCTGATATTATTTAAGATACAGGGCTCCCTCTGAATCGATTCATCCTTCAATTTTCTCACTTTTCTCACTGTCAAAAATTCTGGAAATAAATGAAGATTTTCGCCTATCATACAAGTTCTCCTGTCTTGATGGTTAAAATACTCTAATAGACTGTACTGCAGTTCTGTTGTCTCAGGCAATTTATCTCTCAAAGCACATTCAGCAGTCGGATCGTAAATCAGATAGAAAAGCACATCTAAAACCACATACAAAAAACTTCTGTATACTTTTTGGTTACGCTGCTTTGCTTCCAAAACCTGAATTTCTTTAAGCCCTTCTATAAAATTTTCCAAATTGCTGCACAAATCATTAGCATCACAGTCAACCTGTGTAGGTGGCAACACGCTATCGTCATCATTTGCCAGAAAACACTTATGACCGCTGAAAAGATCTTGCATCCTACACTCTCTACTTTGCTTCAACACACCTCCTTCATCAATAAATCTAGATGCAAGCGCAGATAAACGTCTGCGCCACAACTTATACCATTCAGCATTCTGCTCGCTTAATTTTAGCAAAAGGCTGTCATCTTCGTTCTGCTGAATAAAAAAATTTGCGCAACCAAGCAAGCTCTCTATCCGATCATTTATTTCAAATTCCAATTGCAAAAACCGCTCTAGGTTGTCTCTCAAATGAGCACAGTTCTCTTGTTTTGAATTCGCGCAACCAAACAAGCTCTCTATCTCAGGATTTACTTCATCCAATTGCAGAAACTTATACAGACTGTCCTTCAAATAAGTGCAGCACTCTTGTTTTGAAGTTAATTGTTCTTGTGACACAAAAGGAGGATTGTGCCCACCAAAAGACCTCTCTTGCTCCAAGTGGGCTGACCATAACTCTAAGAAGCGGCACATCTTACCTTTACCTGCTGGTTTTTGTGAAGCCTCTCTTTGATCCTTATTCCGCACTCCGCAACCCTCAGCACTCTCATGAAAATCAAAAGAGTCAACAGAACCTTTTTTCAGGATTACGATTTGCATCTTTCTAAAAAAATCACCGAACTCACCATCTAATTGAAGGCTTGCGCCGTGTGCCTGTAATGCAAGAAGCACACATATTATCATAATATTTTTTATTATTTCCATGGTTCAAAATACCAGTTTGTTAAAAAATTCACAACAAAGGAAGAGTTGACCTCTATCATCACTCAATAAGGATTTATTGGTGATGGCTATGCCTATCCACTGATCCGATAGTTCTATCAAACAGACAGCAATAACAATAATTAACAGATTCCTCCATAGCATTTCTCCTTGCCAACAATTCTGAAAATGAATCCAAAAAGCTTACTATCTGCTGACTTCTATTGTTTACGCTTACACAGTGAGAATACACGATTCTGAATCAGTGATGATTTATACTACAAGACAGTATAAACCCACTTATCTTTGAGAGTCCTCAAAAGCAGCTCGCTTAGTCTGCAAACCTACGCTTACGACACACACCAGAACGGTTTGTCGCAGTAGAGATTATCGCATTGAAAACGCTAACAGCGCATCTATCATCGTGCGTCTCTCGTTTTGAAAGTCAACAAAATCCCTTAGCAGGCTTTGTTTCAGTGCTTGTATATAAGAAAATTTATCGCCCAAAGTAGCTTCAGCTGTCTGATCGCACAGCACACCGAACACACTTATTTGTAAACTCTCTTTTTTCCGACTCTGCCTTTCTTCCCAATCCTTAATTTCTTTCTGTCTGTTTATAAAAATTTGCAAATTACCGTACAAATCATTTCCTTGCAAATCACATTCAACCTGTATAGGTGGCAACACGCTATCACCATCACTATCATGCAATCTCTTCTGAGCGCTGACAATATCTAAAAAACGCCCCTCCGCGCAACGCCGCAAGCAATCCTCAGCATTAACAAATTGAGTTAATTTTCTTCTTAGCACCTGGTCATACCAAACAACAGGATCTATTCCTAATCGTGTAGAACGTCTGACGTATCCTTCAAAATCATACTGAATAAAAAAAGTCGCGCAGCAAGCTAATTGCTTTAGCCGAGTACTTATTTCACGCTCTATTTGCATAAACTCATCCAGATTGTCCCTCACATTCTTAAGGCGCTCTTCCAAATTTTGATCCTCATTCCGCACTCGCAAAACATCCTCAACAGGTTTGCTGATGTCGTCGCAGTCTATTGGTGATGCGCTATTTGCTTGGAACGCAAGAAGCGCACATATTATCATAATCTTGTTTATCATCTTCATGATTCAAATATACCAGTTTGTTAAAAAATTCACAACATGAAGGAAGCGTTGACCTCTATCATAACTCAAAAAGTTGAGAGGCATTACGTACCTGCTCACAAGACAACTATAACCTTCCCCAAAAAGCAGCGCCCTGTCTGACACACCTGCGCTTACAGAACGCATACCACCTCATCATTTCTCGCTTCCAAATCAGTGATGATTTATACTACAAGACAGTATAAACCCACTTATCTTTGAGAGTCCTCAAAAGCAGCTCGCTTAGTCTGCAAACCTACGCTTACGACACACACCAGAACGGTTTTTCTCAAAGGCAGCTGAAAACCTACGCTTACGACACAGACCAGAACGGTTTTTCTCAGTAGAGATTATCAATTGCAAAAATTCTGACAACACAAACAGTTGTGTATCTACCATCGTGCGTCTCTTGTTTTGATCTCTGAAAAGATGCCCTAGCAGGTCTTGTTTCAGTGCTTGTATATAAGAAAATTTATCGCCCAAAGTAGCTTTAGCTGTCTGATCACAAACCACACCAAACACACTTCTCTGTAAACTCTCTTTTTGCCGACTCTGCCTTACTTCCCAGAGCTCAATTTCTTTCAGTATTTTTACAAAAATGTCCAAATTACCGCACAAATCATTTCCTTGCAAATCACATTCAACCTGTATAGGTGGCAACACGATATCGCCATCACTATCATGCAATACCTTCTGAGCTTTGACGATATCTGAAAAATTCCCCTCCGCGCGACGCCGCAATAAATCCTCAGTACTAATAAATTCAGCGAGTTGTCTTCTTAGCACATAGTCATACCAATAAACATGATCCATTCCTAATTGTGGAAAACGTCTGACGTATTTTTTAAATTTATACTCAATGAAAAAAGGCGCGCAGCGAGCTAATTTCTTTAGACGAGTACTTATTTCACGCTCCATTTTCATAAACTCATCCAGATTGTCCCTCACATTCTTAAGGCGCTCGTGCAAAGTGAATTCTGAACTTTCTTCTTGTAACACAACAAGAGGGTTCTCTTTACTCCTAAAAGCTCTCTCTTTCTCCAAACATTTTGTAAGCATATTTAAGCATTTGGACATCGGCGCGTCTAGAGCTCCGCTCAGGTATGCCTTATAATTTAAAAGAGTTTTGTTTAGTTTAGATTTTTCACAAAGTCTGGCTAAATCACTCCCATGATCATCGCTAGAACCCTCATCCTGGGCAATCTCATCAACACTATTTATGCAAGCAACAACCGATATCAAATGCTCTTGTGTCAAACGCTGAGTATCTTGGATTGCTGCTATAAAATTTTCCAAACGGGGCATGAAGTCATTAGGAGCAGGAGCTTGATCCTCATAAGAACACACCGCTTTATCATCGCAACCTAGAGAGCCAGAATCTGGAAAGGCGCGTACACCCCCTGTCAGATCGATGGGTATCAAAAATTCATCAACTAAGATCAAATTTTCAACCATCGATAGATTGGCTTTCTCGCACCATCGAGAGCAATAACCCTCCAAGGATCTTACACAATCTGTCAAATCCACTCTATTATACTTATACGAAGCGACATTCACCCCTCTGAATTCCGCACCCATACTGTTAATAAAATCTTGATCTAATGTTAAACCCATTTTTTCAACAAGAGTGTCGGTTTCAGTAGCAAAACAGTTCGCGCATTCTATCAAAGGCACTAGCCGAACCTGAAGCGCAGAATGCTGTTCCAAGAAATGCCTTAGTTTTGTTTGAAAATCCTCGAGTTCAGACATATTCCGCACTCGAAAAACACTCTCAATACTCTCAAAGCCGTCACTTACGCCTGCACTGTATGCTGGCAACACAAG
>MPNG01000044.1 GCA_002238905.1 Alphaproteobacteria bacterium bin98
AAGATGTTAGCTAAATCTGCGTAAGTATTCAGGAGCCTTTACGTCCCATGATGTTTGGTTACAAGATACTACAATAATATTATGATCGAAATACGATTTATTTTTATCCGTGACAAAGCCTTTTTTTATGTTTAAAATGATTTGAAAACTGTACCACAAGTTGAAGTTTTTTTGTGAGAATGATCATGGATATTTGATATTCGTGTTGGTGTAATGTTAATAAAACTTTGTGGAAAAATATAGTTTTTCATCAAAACTATTGATGACTTTTTTACAAATAATGAAATTGCATGTACTTAAATAAAAGAGCGTTTTATGATTAATATTATTATATTTTCACTATTTATTTTTGTGTTCAACATAGATGCTGTATCTGCTGTATTGGGTGAAGGTGATGATTGGTTTACACACCAAGCCGTTCAAAAAAACTATGCAACTCTGGCATGGAATCTTGAAAATTGTGGTGTTACAGTCCAAAACTCGTTGATGATGAAATCATGTGCTGTGCTATCCGAGCAATTCCATAAATTAAGCGCCCTGGAGCAAGTAGATATTGGTGTGGCCCTACATACCTTGTGTCAAGAGAGCTGCAGGCGTGCCAATGATCTTTCTCAAATTTTTCGTACAGAGGATACGAAGTTGTCTCAAGGTCAGGCATGGATACGCCGTGCTTTTATACGCCCTGCTTTTGGTCGATGTGTGCCTGTGGTTAATTGTATGGATTTACAAAGTGCTTTGTTGCGTTTTTATGGTGTGAAAAATTCTCAGGTTGATAGTGTGAAAAATTCTCAGGAATATATTTCACACATTCTGTATCATTATGAGAAAAAAACTGGTTCAGATAGGTTTGTTTCACTAGCGCCAAGTGCGCGAGATAATATTGCACTGCAGTCTGATGTATGTCTCCCCCTAATGTATGACCCTTCGAAGGATCCTCGATCACAGAGTGTTGTGATGTCTGGAATACCCCAAAAAAAATATCAGCACTATACAGCCTATATGATGAGAGGTGCTGATCCACACTCTGATCCCGCTGGAAAGCGATATATGTTGTTTGCTGCCAGCGAAAGAAAATTAGATATCTCGGAGGAGATTCCAAATATTCTTGCACGTATTTTTTCTATGATGTCGGAGGTGCCTAGTGCTGTGCAGGTAGGTATGCAGGCTTGTATGGAGAATGTGCATGCGCGCCTTCAGCATATAATGAAGGGTTTTTGCTATCTGAGTAATTTTGATCAAGCCATGCTTTTTGCATGGGCGTTTACTATTGAGCGTAAAGGTAAGAAAGCTTTTTATAACTTAGGATTTTTTAAAAACCCTTGTGACTCTATCCACTTTATTTGGCAATTATGTATTGTAAATCTTCCACATTATCTTTATGCATTAGCCGAGTCTACCAATATTGAGGACTATGGGGGTTGTATGAGAAGTGAAGAAACATTGCGAAAGCATGAAATGGCAAAAAATAATCTCTATACAGAGATTCCTGCGGAAAGTGCGGATAGTTATAGCCCAATGTGGAGGCATGTGACGAATGTACATTCTCCGTTGAATTACTCATTCAAAAGTCTTTTCCAGGAGCTATTTCCTTATGGTGATGCACCTGGTGTACTGATGCTTGGGCCGCATCAGTAAGAGATTTGGTCTTTTTCATCTCATTTTCTCATTCACTGGATATGCATGATTTATTTTTGATACGTGACAAAACATTTTGTGTGTGTTTAAAATAATTTGAAAACTATATTACACGTTGAGGTTTTTATTTTGTAAAAATTATTATGAATGTTTGTTATTTGTGTTGATGCAATGTTACAAAAACTTTGTTTCCAAAATATAGTTTTTAATCAAAATTGTTGATGACTTTTGTACAAATAATGAAATTGCGTGTACTTAAGCAATTGCGTTTACTTAAAGAGATTTTTATGATTAATATTATTATATTTTCACTATTTATGTGTATTTTAAATGCAGAGGCTGCAGAGGCTGCAGAGGCTGCAGAGGATCCTGGTTTGTTGACAGGCGCATTCGCTCAACAAAAGTATAGCATTTTGCGATCTAAGCTCGCAAAGTATGAGATTACAGTGAAAAACTCGATGGTGATGGAAATGTGCTGTGTATTATCCAAATTCGAGTGCTTTCAGTCTGTAGACTCCTGGACAAAAATAGATATTGATACTATCCTGTATACCCTGAGCCAAAAAAGCTCCAGAAACCCTCGAGAGTTAGCTAAAACTTTTCGTGATCAGAGTGCTAAAGTGAAAAAAAGCCCGACAAAGATAAAGCTATTCCATGCTCTTGGGCAATGTGTTCCTGCAATTCAGGTTAATGCTGATGAGATGAAAGCAATTTTTTCTTGTTGCACGAATATGCAGATGAGCGATTTAACCGTGTCTTATATTAGGAGTCGTTATAAAAACCAAGTATTTTCCCAAAGGTTTTCGCTAGGACTACAAGAGGCTTTGTGGAAATATGTGATGTGTCCGAAATCTGCGGATCAACGCTTACAACCTGATAAAGCTGCTGCAGAGGATTCTGATTTGTTGACAGGCGAAGCCGCTAAAAGAAACTATAGAACTTTTCAACATAATTTCGTACGGTATGGTATTACATGCGAAAAATCGGCTATGTTGCGAATATGCTGGGAATTATCCCAATCCGATTGCTTTCAGAATGCAGCAGAATTTATAATGCCAACAGAGATTAATATTATCCTCTATAATTTGCGCAAACAGAGCGAAAGAAATGCTGATGAACTAGCTAAAATTTTTCGTAATGAGGATGCGATGTTGGGTGCAGGCAAGGTGAGTGTGGTTAGGATAATAGATGCTTTGAACCGCTGTGTTCCTCCGGTTCATCCTAATGATAAAAAGGATCTCAAAACAATTTTGCAGTGTATTCCGGATGTGCATAGGCGCCGGCAAATCGTTCGCAATATTAGGCTTGATTATACAGGCGAACCATCTCCAGAAAGGTATTCAAAATCACTAAAAAATCTTTTCTGGAAGCTATCTTCGGAATTTGTACAAGACTCACAACCTAACACAGATGCTGCTGATTGGTTAGCAGGCGAAGCCGCGAAAAGACACTATAGCGCTCTGCACGCTAATTTCGCACAGCATGGTATTACATTAAAAAAATCGTTTATGTTGCAAGTATGCTGTGCATTATCCAAATCCGATTGCTTTCAGAAATCAAGGACCTGGTTGCAAGTAGATATTGATATTATCCTGTATAGTTTATGCAAAGAGAGCTTCATACATGCTGCTGAACTAGCTCAAACTTTTCGTGATCAGGATGCTAAGGTGAGTGAAAACGTAATGATTCTCGATGCTTTTTCTCGATGTATTCCTCAGGTTCAGTCTGATGATCTTGAAGCAATTTTGATTTGTGTTCCTAATATGCTCGATCGCGAGATACGCTTGAATAGTATGAGGGTGCGTTGTGTAAGATCAGATGTACAAAGATTTTCGCCAGAATTAAGAAATATTTTGTTCACGATATCTCCGGAATCTTTACATAAAGCCTCACTGCTTGAGACAGATACTGCTGAGGATCTTGGCTGGTTGACAGGCGCAGCCGCGAAAAGACACTATAGCATTTTGCGATCTAAGCTCAGATATTATGATATTACAGTTGAAAACTCGCTTGTGTTGCGAGTATGCTGTGAATTATCCAAATCCGATTGCTTTCAGAAAGCAAAACCCTGGTTGCAAGTAGAGATTGATATTATCCTGTATAGTTTATGCAAAGAGAGCTTCATAAATGCTGCTGAACTAGCTCAAACTTTTCGCAATCAGGATGCTCAGATGAGTAGGAAAAACGCAATGATCCTCGATGCTTTTTCTCGATGTATTCCTGAGTTTCAGTCTGGTGATCTTGAAGCAATTGTTCTTTGTTTTCCTAATGTGCTCGATCGCGATAGACACTTGAGCGACATTAGGATGCGTTGTTTAAGATCAGATTCACAAAGATTTTCGTCAGAACTAAGCAATATTGTGTGTAAGCTATCTTCGGAATTTGTACAAGACTCACAACCTGACATAGATGCTGCTCAGGGTCCTGCTTGGTTTACAGGCGCAGCCGCTCAACGAAACTATAGCATTTTGCGATCTAATCTCGAAAAGTATGATATTACAGTTAAAAACTCGCCTATGTTGCAAGTATGCCGTGCATTATCCCAACCCGATTGCTTTCAGAATGCAGATGTCTGGTTGCAAACAGATATTGAGACTATCCTGTATACCTTGTGTAAAAAGAGTTACAGCAATGCTGAAGAACTAGCCAAAACTTTTAGTGCGGAGGGTGCTAAGGTGAGTCAAGGCGATGCAGTGCTATTGCATGCTTTTGCTCGATGTGTTCCTGAGTTTCAGTCTGGTGATGTTGAAGCAATTTTGCGTTATTTTCCTATGCTGGATGTGTCCCAGCGATCTACATACGTGTGCCGCATCATAGAGCGTTATAAACTAACAGATGCAACAAGGTTTTCGAAAGAATTAACAGATGTTTTGTGTCAGATGAATCCGGCATTTGCGCCTGATCCGGAATTTAAGAATCTTCTAGCTTATGTGTGGTATTCGCCCCTTGATTCCAAAACACCTGTCGAGAAGAGTGCCATCCAAAGACAAATGGATATCGTAAAGGAGCTGCCAAATATGCTTGATTGGGTTGCCCGTACGATGAAAAAGATACCTAATGAAAGTGCCTCTTGTAAGGAGAGCATTCATTCGGGCCTTATAACTAAATCGCTTTATTCACTTTATGCTCGGCCTTCAGAACGCTAGGGCTTTTGCATGGGCGTTTGTTATGGAGCGTCAAGGTGATGCAATGTGTTGTTGCTTCGGTTTTCTGCACAAATCTCACTCGACATCCCATATTTAGACAAAATTTATGAGAGAACCTTCCAAATATCTTTAATGTGTTGGTAGAGTCTACTAATATGGGGTTCTATGGAGAGTTTATAAGATGTGACAAGGTATTTTGAATAATAAAAGTGAGCAAGATAGCCATTGTGTAGAGAGGTCTGAAAAAAGCGAGTATAGTTATAGTTTCAAGTGGCATATTGTTTTCAATGATGCTGCTTGCCTAATAGCAACTGTTTTCATTCAATGGATATAATGACCTGAGGTGGAGGATTTTATTATGAATTTGAGACTTTTGAAATGTGTCATATGAAACTCATGATTATCAGAGATTATTAAAGAAGGAGTGAGACAAGCTGCACAAGTTTTGTGTTTTCGAAATAACTGAAAAACTGTATCACAAGTCGCGGTGATTTTCTTGCCAAGTTGATGCAGTGTTTAAAAAATACTTTTTTAATTTAAAGGTAAATGATTAGTTGCATGATAAGATTTGATAGTCGTAGGGTATTTATGATTAATATTATTATATTTTCACTATTTATGTGTATTTTAAATGCAGAGGCAGCAGAGGATCCGGGTTGGTTGACAGGCGCAGCCGCTCAACGAAACTCTAGCATTTTGCAATCTAATCTCGCAACGTATGGCATTACAGTTGAAAAATCGCTTCTGTTGGACATGTTCTGTGCATTATCCCAACCCTCTTTCTTTCAGGGTGGCCCCCCTTTATTCCAGGGTGGGCCCCCTGTGCTGCAAATAGATATTGATCTTATCCTGTGTACCCTGCGCAAAAAGAGCCAAAGCAATGCTCAAGAACTAGCGTACATTTTGCGTGAGCAGGGTGAGGAGATGAATGGAGGCCATATAACGATAATCTCTGCTTTTAACCAATGTATTCCTGAGATTCAGGCTTGTGATGTGCAAGTCGTTTTAGATTTTTTTCCGCAGGTGCCCGATCGCCATCACACCATACACAATATGGAACAGCGTTATAAAAGACAAGATGTACAAAGATTCTCGCATCCATTAAGAGCAGCTGTGTGGGAGATGTATGCGAAATTTCAAGACTCACAACCTTATACAGCTACTGCTGAGGATCTTGCTTGGTTCGGAGGCGAATCCGCGCAAAGATACTATGGAAATCTGCGATCTAATCTCGAAAGTAAGCATGTTAAAGTTGAAGACTCGATTATGTTGCAAGTATGCTGTGCCTTATCCCAACCTGATTTCTTTAAGAAGGCAAGTGTCTGGTTTCAATTAGATATTGAGGTTATGCTACACTTCTTGTGTAAAGAGAGCTCAAGCAATCCTTCGCAACTAGCTAAAACTTTTCGTGAGGAAGATGAGAAGGTGAGTAAAGGGAGGGATATAGTGCGAGCTTTTGGCCAATGTGTTCCTGAGGCTTGTGCTGACGATATAAAAAAAGTTTTGACTTCTACGCCGAAGTGCATCTACAAACGCTCTTCAACCCTCAAGCGCATTCGCAGGCGTTATAGACTAAAAGGGGCCCTAAGGTTTTCATCAGAATTCAAAGATATTTTTTCGAGATGGAATATGCATTCGCAACCTCATGCAGATTTTGTGTCTTCTACATTAGTTGAGGATCCTCGTTTTTTTATAGGACAAGCTATTCAACAACACTATGCAGATCTGCAATCTAATCTCAAACCTGAAAATATTACAGTTGCAAACTCGTTTATGTTTGCAGTATGTGATGCATTATCCCAACCCGATACCTTTCAGAAGGAACATCTCTTGCTGCAAATAGATATTAAGACTATTATGTATCTTTTGTGGAAAGAGAGTGCAAGAAATGCTGAAAAACTAGCTAAAACTTTTCGTGCGGAAGATGATGAGGTGCAACACAGACGGGAAAAGAGATGCCATGCTTTTGGCCGATGTGTGCCTAAGATGGATGCTCAACATGCAAGAAATGCTTTGTCTGGTTTTCCGTCTCAATATGTCATAGATACGTCTGGTGAGCTGGGTAAGGCAAATCGTGAGGAAATGGTACAAAATATTATTATTCGTTATACTGAAAATACAGGTTTGGAAAGATTTGATCTATTACTAGCAGACATTACTGATGCTGTAAAGGGTCCTGCTTCTGAGAAGCGTCCTTGGTTTGAAGTAAAATCCGTTCAAGAAAACTATACAGCTCTGCGAGTTCATCTTGAAGGGAAGGGTATTACAGTTAAAAATTCGAGTATGTTGAACATATGCTCTGTATTCTCCGAATACGATTGCTCGCAGGATATACACTTCTTTGTAAAAACAGATATTAAGACAATCCTATATCTTTTGAGCAAAGCGAGCTCAAGCAAGCCTGAAGAATTGGCTCAAACTTTTCGTGAGGAAGATGATAAGGTGAGAGACCATCAGGAAGAGATGTGGGATG
>MPNG01000045.1 GCA_002238905.1 Alphaproteobacteria bacterium bin98
CTAGCGCAGAACCAGCACCCATTAGACGGAATAAACAATCAACGATCTTTTAACGTTTGGACACAAACCGCAAAGCCAGTGATCTTTGGGGAGCAATTTCCAGCTTTTATGTATTCAAAAAAAGGAAGACAGCCGGAAGAGAAGAACATTATTCAGAATACAGGTGCTCAAGGATTAACCCTTCTACGTGCAAATATTAAGGAAGCACATGTCCAGTATATTGCTGATTATCCTCAATTATTTGAAGGTTGTATTGACGCTGCGCAAGCAGGAAAACCAAATTTAGTAAACACAAATATGGCCTTTCGAGCATCCGCTGAATTTATTGCCAACCAGACAGGAAAACGTGTTGTGCAAATCTTAGAACATCATCACCTACTACCCATGCCTCCTGTAGTAGCGCACTCTCCGAAGGATTTACAAGCAAATTACAATCAATTTGTAATGGATCTTCAGGCTATATTTCCTGATGGACAAAAAGATTTTTTTCTTGACCACACACTTTACTTTTTAACACATGGGGCACCCCAAGAATTTGCAGTATATCTCACTCAAAGAGGCGTTCCACAGGGTGGGTTTTCAGGAATAGCAGTCCCAGCACCACAGCATACAACCTCTACCATACTGACTAATGCTCTCGGCGCGGATAAAGCAGAACTTGCAGAGCAATTCTTTATCCAATCTGGATTATTAGTACAAGCTGCGTTTGCACAGTTAATGATCCCCTATAGTGGGCAGGCACAAGACGTGAGAGATAAAGCATTGCAATCATTAGATATGTTATGGCCTTCTAACCACAGAGAACATCTGAAAGCAAAAGCAACAGACTGCACTCTTTTGAGATATGCTCTGGCCCCAACTTTATATCCAATACCACTGCAAAATAGATTCACAACTAGAAAATCTTCACAAATGCTACTCTACGCTCATGGAGTAGCCGCCCCTGCTCAACACAAACTCAATGATTTAAGGCTTGCCTTCCGCGCAATTCAAGCACCAGCTGCAGTGGTGCGTATGGTTGGTTATTATACAAGAGCAGTCATAACGGCACTCCGGAATTCATGCCAACAACTACTAGCGCAGGGAGGTTCTCTACATGCATCAACTCATCTATTGAACCATATAGAGGCTATTGAAGGTAAGCTAAATCGTAAACATCAATATCTAACTCAAATACCTCCTATACCAATAGAGCATGAATATCCAGATTTGAACCAGCTTATCGTAACAGCAGCCGCTATGCCAGAAAACGATCTTATCACAGCTTTGTCTGAGAAGATACCTAATCATTTGGAAAATGCAGCTAAGCATCTCCTATATCATCTTGCCCAAAGAACTGCATTCCCATTAATTTATTCACAAGATATTATCCAGGCAATTCATGCCCGTGTGTTGATTCTTGCCCAGTTCAACCCCGCCAATCCTCCTGGAGCCGCCAATTTATCGCTTTGCGGTATGGGAGAGAAACCATCGCTCATTATACTCGCAAATTGGCTTTTAAGAGCACGCCCTATAGCACTGACTAACGATGAAAGGAGGCAGTTAATAGATTTCCATCGGTATCATCACAAGCTTAATTTTGCACCACGCTACTTGGATCCTCTTCCCCTAACATTTAGTAATAGATTCCTCCGTAGAGACCACTGTCTTAACGGAATACCAGTAATTTTGCAGACTCAAGAATTATCCGAAGCAACCATCCAGCAGCGCCTTAGATTCTTTACAGAGCTAAAAAATATAGTCATGGAAGAAATAAAGCAATACGCATAAGTTTTTCAGGCAATAATAAGAAAGGCCGGATAAATCCGGCCTTTCTTATTTGTATTGATCAAGTTAGTCAGATTGTATCTTACAAATCTCGAAGAAATACATTGTGCTCGGTCCTTCGTAATCTTCCCATAGCAATAGAGTCTATCTTTTTTCTGTGTGCATATTTGAAAATCTCCAAGGAACGATCTCTCAAAAAATTGAGTGACTACTCTTACCTGTCACAAATGCAGGAAATCCATGAATCAGATCATTGATAAGTGTTTACTTCTCTGATCAGTGCTAAACAACCTAATTTCAGGAGGCGATTTATGATTCCATAACCGTAAATCTATGATATGAATTGTTCGAGAGTTTCAACCTGTTAATCAGTCTCCACTAGGTACAATAAATTGCATCAGTCTCTCTCTTCAACACTGTAATGGGATCATATTCCGTAAAAACGCAAGACTTATAGCATTATACAATAATAAGAAAGTCCAGATAAATCTGGCTTTTCTTATTATTTTTTATCAATCTTATGCTTCGTATTGCGCTATTTCGTTCATGAGTATATTTAGCAATTCTGTGAAAAATAGAAGACGCTCTGCTTTGGATCTTACGGATAACCCTGCCAGATCAACGATAGAAGGTGGCTTCTGCCCTCCTGCGCAAGCTGGTCGATTGTCAAGCATACCTCTCGGCACAAATGTCAATGGAAGTGCAGGATGCTTTGGCACAAAGTGCAAATCTCTATGACGCTCAATGAATAGCTTTAAGTCTTCTTCTAAAGCAGCTCTTATAGCTATGTGTCTTGAATCCAAAAGCCACTGTGCAAGTAAAACTAGTGAGTCCCTATCTGCAAAATCGCAAAGCGATGGATTGGCTGCGTCTGCATTACCATTTTCAGCGCATAGAGCGCAAACTTCTAGGCGTCTCTGAATTGCATTAGAAATCGCTAGTGAATAAATTGATGGCAATGCAGCAGATTGCGCCAGGGAGTGGATGGTATCCTTTGCCGCGTTCAGCCAAAATCCATTGTATTCCGCGTCCAAAGTTTCGATAAGGTTATCTGGTAGTGCATTGACGGATTTTGCGACAACATCGCCCAAAGTTGGACATGCCTCTGGTATATCAACTTGCGCTATATATGCACCTACCCGGTTCATCCTATTTTCAACTCCTTCTATCTCATTCAAGAACCCATCGAATTTGTGCAGGGCTGCTCCGTTAGCTAGTTCCGCCCGGAATCGGTTCTGGATTATCCGCACGAGTGCTGCTGTGTAAGCACCAGGATTCTGCCCAGCACCTGGAGCTGCAACCCTAGCCACATCATCCCTGAAGGCAGTCAGTCTTGCTTCGAAAGGATAACAGTATACGTTATGGTAGAGAAATGCTTGCGCATAGTGACGAACTGTTAAACCTGGAACTGCTAACATACTATCTATTGGTATGCTATATAAAGTTGGGGCCACAGCATATCTCAAAAGATTGTGATTGGTTGCCTTTTCGTTCAGATGTATTTTTTGGCTATAAGGCCATAACATATTGAATGATTTCAATGCTTTATCGATCACCTCTTGTCCCTTCCCACTATTGATGATCATTAACTGTGCAAACACAGCTTGCCTTAATAATCCGGATTCGAGCAAGAGTTGATCTGCACGTCTGTGCTCTGCAGCACCGAGAGCATCATATAGCAAAGCAGGGACTTCCCGGGTTCTTATTGCCACGGGCAGCAGTAGATGCAGTCCACCACCTGCGACCCTTTGCATAGAGTTAATAAATTCTGCTTGAGCATTATGTGCTAAAAAGTAAAGTACGTGTTCAAGAAAAAATTCTCCTTGTCCCTCAGGAGAATTTTTCAGAATATGCTCTTCCAAGAGATTGTAGTTGTGTTGAAGATCATGTATAGAAATGACTGCCATGAACATAGGCCACCCCTTTCTCTCGAACTCTACGGCAGCACGTTGACCTACCTCAGAGGCAACAAACCGAGCCGCAGCTATCATTTCAAGGCCCACATCTGCTATTGCTGCCCCTCTTCCTGCTGGCACAGCGTCAATACACTCTTCAAATAATTGAGGATAATCAGCAATATAATTGACATGTTCTTCCTTAATCTTGGCACATAGAAGGGTTAATCCTTTAGCACCTGTATTCTGAATAATCTGCTTCCCTTCCGGCTGTCTTCCTTTTTTTGAATACATAAAAGCTGGAAATTGCTCCCCAAAGATCACTGGCTTTGCGGTTTGTGTCCAAACGTTAAAAGATCGTTGATTATTTATTCCGTCTAATGGGTGTCGGTCCTGCGGTCGCTTATTTACATAGTGTCCTGAAAGAAAGTCCATTGGCGCTCCTTCCACGCAAGATATTGCTGTCAACAAAGCTTGGTTTTCAAAAGGCAGTGTCCAGTAATAAACTGGAAAAACACTTGCGTGCTGTTTAGCCATTCCCTGCACAATCATACGCCATCCATCGATTCTTCGCAGTCTTCCATCTATATCTGCAAAGTCAGAGGACATTAATGCAGCGACGAGCAAGCTATGCCCATCATCTTCTATTACGTCAAAAGGCATCATGAATACCCCTGCATTTTTAAGGGTTCTCCAACTGTCCATGGTTGTTTTGTTTGCAGGGTTTTTCGCATTCTCTCCAAAGAGTCCAAGCTTCGCTGCTTGCTGTGCTTGATCTTTCCCCTGAATTGGACCTGCAGCTGATTTTTTGAAAACAGCTCTCTTTCTTCCTAATCCGTGCCCAGATGCATCCAAACAGGAGTGTGCAGCTATTGTGAGTAGCAATAAATATTTAAACATGTTTCAACCTCTCTTTATAATGTTATCGACAAATATCAAAGTAAGTCAATGAGACGGTATTTCAAATGAAAGATATAATTGAATAGGTATGTTTTTTCACATCATTTATTTTTTGGAAGCAAATAAAAATCTATCATTTTTCAGAAATAAAAAGGCTGCAAGAATAAACCGAGCACAGTGCATGTATTCGAGATCTGCAAGATCTAATTGCACGATAGCTTGAGTAATACAAATAAGAAAGGCCAGATAAATCCGGCCTTTCTTATTATTTTGAATCAATTTACGCGTATTGATCCATTTCGTTCACGATTATATTTAGTAGTTCTGGGAAGAGGTTAACACGTTCCTGATAGTTTGTTCTGGCTAATCTTGCGATATCCTGAAGATTTGGTATCCGCCTGTTTATGCAATCTACTTGAGTGCCAAGGATCCCACCAAAAGTCAAATCACATCCATTATACCGTACCGCAAAGCGAAGATCGTTATAGCGATCAATGAAGTCATTGAAGCTTGCTTTTATACCAGCTGGGATCAGCATGTGTCCTGAATCTAGAAACCACTTTATAAGTAGCAGTAGTTCTTCCTTATGTGCCTCACCACAAAGCGATGGATTTCCTGCATCTATCATTCTTCCCTGAGCAATATGGTCTAGGCATGTAGCAGTAAGCTGTACACGTCTCTGAATTGCAGCAGCAATAGCTGGTGAATAAATTGATGGCAATGCAGCAGATTGCGCCAGGGAGCGGATGAGATAGCGGCCAGACGGCAGCCAAAGATTCGGGTTTACATTTCCAAAATGTGTAATAAGGCCATCGTCTCCGTGTGCTGGCGCGTCTCTTAGCAGTTCTCCCAGAGTTGGATATTCAAACGCCATTGGTAGATCCACTCGCGCTATATGTACAGGTGGTCTCAACCCATTCATCTCAGCTTCAGCTCTTGCTATCTCATTCAAGAAATCAGCGTGTTGCTCCAGATCTTCTCCGTTACCTAGTTCCACCACGAATCGGTTCTGGATTACCGCCGCGAGTGCTGCTCCGTAACCAACAGGCGCGGCTGCAATCCCATCCAAATCCTGCTTCAAGTCAGCAAGTGGTTGTTCGAAAGGTTCACAAAATAGGTTATAGAATATCATCGCTTGCGCATATTGTCTCACTGTTAAATTTGGAGCGTTTAACATCGCATTCATTGGTATGTTATATAAAGTTGGGGCCAAAGTATATCTCAAAAGATTGTAATTTGTTCCCTTTTCTTGCAGATGCTCTCTGGGATTAGAAGGCCATAGCATCTCTAATGATTCCAATGCTTTATCGCGCACGACTTGTCCCTGCCCACTCTCAGGGATCATGAGCTGCGCAAACGCAGCTTGTAGTAATAATGCAGATTCGATAAAGAGTGGCTCTACAAGGCCTGCCTTGGCAGCACCGAGAGCACCTTGTAGCAAAGCAGGAGCCGCCTGGGCTGGCGGTCTGATGGCCCCTACCGCTCTAATTACACCAGGAGCCATCGCTCCGTGTGCGATATAATCAACAAATTCTGCGCGCGTAAAATGTGTTAAAAAATAAAGTATGTGGTCAACAAAAAATTCTATTTGTCCCGGAGCAGCAATCGCAATATGATCTTCTAATTCATTGTAGTTTTGTTGAACGTCATTTGGAGACCCACCGTTGTGCGTCAACGCAGGCATCCCCCTTCTCTCGAACTCTACTGCAGCACGTTGGCCTACCGCAGAGGCAACAAACCTAGCCGCCTCTCTCACGCGTGCATTCCCATCTATTAGTGCTGCGCCTCCGCCTCTTGGAATAGCGTCAATACAAGCTTCAAATAATTTAGGATAATCAGCAATATACTGGACATGTGCTTCCTTAATATTTGCACGTAGAAGGGTTAATCCTTGAGCACCTGTATTCTGAATAATATTCTTCCCTTGCGGCTTTCTTTCTTTTTTTGAATACATAAAAGCTGGAAATTGCTCCCCAAAGATCACTGGCTTTGCGGTTTGCGTCCAAGCGTTAAAAGATCGTTGATTGTTTATTCCGTCTAATGGGTGTTGGTTCTGCGCCAT
>MPNG01000046.1 GCA_002238905.1 Alphaproteobacteria bacterium bin98
ATCTATCCTTTCTTCCTAAGATGCATGGCTATATTGCTAGACATTAACAATAAAGATCAGATCTCAATCGTTTTGTGTAATCAATTTTTGTGCCAAAAAAATTTCAGATGAATATAGATTCAAAAAGACGCCTCGCGCATGCACTACAGAAAATTAAATCCGATGCATGCAATAACACTATCAATTATAATGTGAGTCATCACTTTTGACTCCGACACAAAACAATCACGCAATACGTTCACACCTGCCATGCGACAGAGCAAATCTTTTATCAACACTATCTGCTACTGCACAATCGTGAGTGGCCAACAAAACAGCAGCTCCCTTTTCTTGAGCGTAGGCCTTTAAGGAAGAAACAACACGCGCAGCGTTATCACTATCTAAGCTGGCAGTAGGTTCATCACAGATCAACAAGCGAGGGGCGCTAAAAAGCGCGCGCGCAATAGCGACACGCTGCGCTTGGCCAGGTGACATCTGCGAAAGCTTTATATCAGCCGGCAATCCTCCTATCTCTAGAGATTCAAGCAGCTCTTGCGCTTTCTTCATACCCGCTTTTTTATCACCCCTCCCCATAAAAACGTTTTCAGAAGCTGTAAACTCTTGTATTAAAAAAGGGCTTTGCAACACAAAACCCATATTTTGCATACGCAAATCGTTCATTTCAGAAGATGAAAGGCTTTTTACACATCGACCCACACACTCAACATCTCCATCAAAAAGAAGATCTAAGCCTCCTGCAATCGCAAGCGCTGTTGTTTTGCCAGATCCCGATGCGCCCATAAGTGCTACCGTTTCACCCTCATAAACGGTTAGAGAAAAGTCTTGCAAAATAGTGATTGTTTCTCGCTGAGTGTAGAAGCACTTCGCCACATTATTCATACTCAATACTACCTTACGCGCCATATCTAAAACACTCCATGGGACCATGGCGTGAAGCACGCATGGCAGGCAATAATACAGAAAAGAATGCAAGAGCAAAAGAAGTAAGAGCAACCGTTATTAGGAGCTCTGCCGTACAGTCTGCCGGCACTTGCGCCAACATGTAGAATTCCTCTTTAAAGAAGTCCACTTTAAAGATATATTCCACAAACCTTCTGATTTCTTCTATGTAATAACAAATCAACCAGCCTACAAATTCACCCACAAGAACGCCACTCATAGCAATCACCATACCTGCGGTAAGGTATATTCTTTGCACATAGGAGGCGGAAAACCCCAACAACCTCAACAAAGCTGCATCGTAGCGTTTATCTCGCACAAACATCATCAATCCCGAGATAACATTGAACCCGGCAATCAAAATAATGAAAGTGAGAATAATACCCATGACTTTGCGCTCAACATTCAGCGTTTCAATAAACGTTTTGTTGCGTGATTTCCAAGTGTGAATACACGATGTTTGTATTCCTTTATCTTTCAAAAATTGTATTATATGATCCATGTTTTCAGGATCACGCACAAAAAGATCAACCATATGGAATGATCCATTCGGCATATCAAGCATCTTTCTCGCAAAATCATCCAGTACCAATATTGTGGAAGCGTGAGAGCGCTTTTGATTAGCGATAACATCGCACACCTTTAACGGAATCACTAAGGGAATAACGCCCAACATCGTGTTATGCACTCTTGGCAAAAACAATTCAACTTCATCTCCAGGAATAACGCCTAACCACCCCGCCATAGCCGCTGTCATCACACAGCCATTATCAGACATATGTGTGCTATCCCACTCTGCAGTAATCATTGACTCTTTCGATAAAACCTCTCTATCACCACCTCTTATGTCGACGCCCATCATAACACCATCAAACATAAAGGCACCACGACCTTCTATCACCGGCGCCACTCTGACAATATCCGGATGAGAATGCAACGCTTCCAGAAGATTTTTGTGCGGAATCCATTGCCTCTTCTCAATATCACCACCAATCTTAATGTGCCCTTCCGCTTGCACAATACGATCAATTAACTCTTGGTGAAATCCACGCATCACAGAAAGCACAACAATCAGTGCTGCCACACCAAGCGCAATACCTCCAAAGGCAATACGAACAACCATCACCAAAAACGGGTCACGATTTTTTGAAAGGATATAGCGCCAAGCCAGTGTTAAAATCATGCACAAACCTTCCATGCAGATTCGCATGTCACATGCTGAACCTCACCCGTTGCGCGATTTCTTATTTCTACAGTCTTGTTACTAGCACCTTGACTGCCAATAATAAAGATATAGGGCGACCCTAACAGCTCGGCGTCTCCTAACTTACGCCCAGTTCCCACAGAGCGATCATCATAAAGAAGGTCCACTCCCCTTTCTGTTAAATACGCGTAGACCTCTTCTGCCCATGCGCTCACCTTTTCATCTTGCATACCAAGAGCAACCAAGCATACCTTGAACGGAGCTACTTCTTCTGGCCACGCCACACCCTTATCATCGTTATAACATTCTATCAAAGCGGCCACTACGCGGGATATGCCAATACCATAGGATCCCATCTCAAAGGGTATGCGTGTGTTGTCAGATCCTTGAAACATCGCTATATCTTTGCTATATTTGTCCCCAAAATAGAAAATATGCCCAACTTCTATACCGCGCTTTTCTTCCCAATTGAGGCTAGCATCATAACCGTCAGAGTGGCCTGCATGATCAAGCAACTTCTTTGGGTTGTGTTTCTGATAATCTTGCACCATACCCAACAATTCTTCAGAACAGTACACAGTGCTCTCACCAGTGTCACAAAGCGCTACAAATTCGTGACTGTAATTGCCTCCAATGGGGCCACTATCTGCTTTAACAGGAATGCATGTGATACCCAAACGATCAAACGTTTGCATATAGCATTGCACCATTTGATAATAACGCTCAAGCGCAGCTTCCGGTGAGACATCAAAAGCATAGGCGTCTTTCATTAAAAACTCGCGAGAGCGCATAACGCCATGACGCGGTCTGATTTCATCACGAAACTTCCATTGTATTTGATAAAAACACTGTGGCATATCTTTATAGCTTTTTAAGTATCTGGAAAAAATAGAGATCATCATTTCTTCGCCAGTAGGGCTAAACAAGAGCGTATTGTCGTGCCTATCTTGCATAGTCAGAAGCTCTTTTCCATACGCATCCGCACGGCCACTTTCTTCCCACAAAGAGAGAGGCTGCGCAAGAGGTGTGAGCACCTCTTGGCATGCCGCGTTATTTTGTTCTTCACGCACAACCTGCGCAACCTTATTGAGAACGCGCAAGCCCAAAGGAAGCCACGAGTAAAGCCCAGAAGCAACCTGTGCAATCATCCCAAGCTGCAGCATACGTTGATGCGAAATCATTTCTACTTTTTGTGCTGTTTCCTTAACGGTAGGTATCAAAAAACCTGTGCGGCGCATAAAAACCCTCTTAACATTTCATGGTCAGTATACCATATACCCCCATTGCTCTAGCATGATAAATATGATCAAATACCCCCATGGAACAGGAATCGCAAACCATATTTCTTACCTCCGATATTCTTTCTGATTTTACACATGGTTTTTTTGGAAGACATGGTGGTATCACACAAGGATTATGTGCTTCGTTAAACTGTCAATTAGGCGAACCTTTTTATATTCATAAAGACGCTGAAGAAAATTTTAAGGCCGCAAAAAAACACTTAGGTGTTGAAGAAAAAGAAATACACAACATACGATTAATACACACAGACAATATTCACGAACCCACACCAGGCGCCAACCCCATACCTGATGCCGATGCAGCGATCACCGATCACCCCAACATTATTGTCTCTGTTACCACCGCTGACTGTGCGCCCATTTTGCTAGCAGACCCTATAACACGCACAGTAGCGGCAGTGCACGCTGGATGGAAAGGCGCTATGGTTAATATTGTACAAAAAGTGATCAAGCGCTTTGAAGAAAAAAATATTCCGAGCAATCGGCTTTTAGCTGCTATTGGCCCGTGCATTGCACAAAAACACTTACCTTTAAACAAAAGCATCTTCGAGCAGTTTGCGGATCGTGATAAACAAAGCTCATCATTCTTTCATGATCTACACTTAGACTTAGGCGGTTATGTAGAAAGTCAAATCACGCACGCCGGTGTAAAACTCTGCGATCGATTAAACATAGATACTCGCACAAACGAAAACTTTTTTAGCGCACGTCGCGCACGATTTCTTAGTGAAAATATTTTTGGTGCGCAACCCACTCTTATTACTTCTGGAAAAAAAGAATGAAACGTATTATTATTTTATCCGCACCATCTGGCACAGGAAAATCCAGTGTCATTAGTGCGCTGCAAACCATATTTCCTAACATTAGCTTTTCTATTTCTGCAACCACACGCCCACCGCGCAAAGGAGAAGTCGACGGTCAAGATTATCACTTCATATCCCGTGAAAAGTTTTGTGAAGACCTCAATAATAATAAATTTATTGACCACTGCAAAGGCCACACCGGTCATCTTTATGGCACTTATTGGTCAGCCTTACATACACAAACCACAGGAAACCAGTGGCTACTGTTGGACGTCAACTTTGAAGGCTTTCATGCCATGAAACCGGCCGCTTTAGCGGAAGGTTTTGAGGTCATTGATTTGCTTCTTTTGCCACCATCACTGCAAGAACTACAAAACCGCCTGATTGGACGCAATACAGAATCGTTAAGCCATATACAAGAAAGGTTGGACTTTGTGCATAAAGACATTAGCCACCACGATCTCTATACCTACGTAGTCGTTAATGATGTATTAGAGCAGTGCGTGCAGCGTTGTTGCACTATTTTAAAGCAACACCCAAACATAGATCCAAGCCGCTTTGATTTATGCGCACACGAGCACGCAAACGCTCTTCTGCATGAACACACTCAGAAAAACATTCGTTAGTTTCACAAATCAAATGTTCATTTGTTTTGACATATATTTACCAATCTTTCTATCTTTTTCTTATTTTTAAAATTAAATCAAGTAAGTGCTAACTCTCAATGCTACTGCCGCAAAACTCTTCTTTTTCAGAGCTCTTTTTCGTTTCAGATAAGCTCTTTACACTTCATAGCCTCGTTAAGCCAAGTATTTTGGTATGCGCTTTCAGCACTATTATAGTGATTTTTTGCAAGCTATATTGGTTATCAAATAACGCTAAGACATCATATACTACTCGCAATGATTGTCTCCTTTCTCCCCATAATTTAGATCACTCAAAAATACCAGGTTGTCATTATTATTTCTAAGCCGCAAGATTAGAGATTTGGCACATTCAGCCAGAGGCGCAAAAATACATTCTATATCTTCTTCCAGCAGTGCCTTCCAAAATGTTCGCTCTTGGTTCGCAATATTTTTTAGACCCAAGGTAGCTTTCGCACGCCCTTTCTTTTTGAGCACAAAAGAATTTTCTGACTTTCTACAGCCATTAATTTTCGCCGATCATTTATTATTGAGATATGTTGTTTCTAAAATATGAAGCTTATCACATCTTTGTGAATATATCTTTCCCTACTTTCAGCGACTGAATCTATAGAGAGAGCTCTCAACCCCAAACCATTGCACCTTCTGGCATTAAACTGTTCTTTTTATGCAAACATTCTGAAATCATAAATATAATAGACATGGTTTCAAAATATGACAATGCATGTACATCTTTTGTGAATTAAGAATGCTGATCAACTTAAACCTTTACGGCTTCCTTAAGATTTGCAGGCATTACAGCTTCTTGCTCGCTGATGCGCTAATTGCTTGCGCACAACCCCTCAAGGTACCCGCGAAGCAGCTTTGCTTGCTTTGGCGAATCATATTGCCTTTCAACGCAACAATTTATCAAAGTTTTAATGATTACTGTTTACAGAGTGATCAGATGGATAAAAAATGTCAGTAGCTGCATAAAAATGATTATCTTCTCTTTCCTTTCTTACTCAGATGCGTCTGCCACTCATGTTCCAACTGTTCGTCAGGTGTAATGTGTCTCTTGTTACTCTTAAGAGTTATCTTCTGCATCGCAATTTTCATCCGTTGAAGTTCAGCAGATGTGAAGGGGTGCTGAGTATCCTGCAACATAGCGCTAATGACAGTTGATATTTCTGCAAACAAGGCTTCTTTTTTTTTGGCAATCAAGGCTATATCGACCATTCTACGTTTCACGCGCTTCCGCTCGCTTTCCGCATCAAGGTAATCCCTCTCGGCTTGAGTTTCTCTACAAACTTTCACTCTCTTACCCGCTCTTGCATATCGCTCTATAGCCTCCATAATCGCATCGCTTAATCTTATATCTTTCTCACTAGCAACAACAGGAGGTGGCGCAGGCACAAGCAACATACTCTCATGGTGAGATGGCAGCATAAATTGATTGTGAAGCAAGTATGCCTCTCTTTCTACAGTCACCGCAGAACACTCTCCCATGACACCATGCTCCGCCGGCACAGAAGGAAGCACATACCCCGTTACGCACTCTGTAGGTTGATAATGATTACTTTTTACAGAGTAATCAGATGGATAAAAACTGTCAGTAGCCGCATACAAATAATCATTTTGTCTTGCATTCATAGGTTGATGACACAAGGGTGCTTGCATCGGTCTTTCCAACCCAGCATGATGCTGATGTACATCGCAATCTAGCAGCATATTTTGTCCAGGTTGCTGTGCCGTTTTTCTTGTATCGCCCTCATGCTTCTGCTTTGGTGGAGAGTCAGAGGTGGTGCAGTCACTTGCTATGTTCGGAGTGCCGCGTGTTGGATCTACCACACTATCTCTTGTTTGATTATCATCAAGAGAATCCGCAGGCAAAATGGAATGTAAAAGCTCTTGCCAATATTCATTTTGCTCCAAAC
>MPNG01000047.1 GCA_002238905.1 Alphaproteobacteria bacterium bin98
GGCATTTCGATCTTTTGGCACAAGCTCTTTTGGCACAAAAGATACAGGACTGTCTTAATATCTGTTCTCACCAAAAAGTTTGTATCCAGATCACAATCGTGTCTGGATAATTCACGACATAGGAACAGCATACTCGAATTTTCAACTGTCATTGCTTTCTGTCGGAGCTGCGCTTCCAGCATTCCACAGTGTTCTTGAGCAGGTTTTCTTTTAAACCAGGGACGCTCCTCATCCGATGCAGAAGATACAGCACCTGCATCAGATGGCCTTCCTTGATGCGTAGATTCCGGATCTTGATGGTCAGATTTCGAAGACATCACATCACTCTTCATAGGTGAAGGACACTGTTGCAACGGTTGTAGAGGTTGAGCATCAGATTCCAGACACATCTTCCACCCCCACAAAACCTCTTTTAGCTCGTCTGAAAACCTTTGTACTAAATCTTCTGATGCAGAACGCCAACGCCTCTCAATACTGCGAATGGTTAAAGCGCGTTGATAGCACTGATTCGGGATACAATACAAACTTTCTTGAATATCATAAAGCTGAACATCAGGCACAGATTGGCAAAAAGCAGCGAGTATTGTTGTTTCTTTTTTTAGGATCTTATCATCTTCCTCACAAAAAGTTTCAGCTAGTTTTTTAGTATCGCTTGAACTCGCTTGAGACAAGAGATATAAAATAATATCAATATCTGCTTTCAACCAATCATTTGCCTGATGAAAAAAATCAGATTGGGATAATGCATCACATACTCGCAACATCACCGAATTTTCGACTTTAAGATGCTCCCTTTCAAGATTAAATTGCAGAGTTCCATAATATCTTTTAGCGGATTCGCCTCTCAGCCAAGCAAGCTGCTGAGCAGTATTTGTGTCAGGTTGTGGGCCTTCTCCTTTATATGCCAAATGCATACCCCACACAACCTCTCTTAGTGACTGTGAAAACCTTTTTGAATCTTTTTTTTTATAACGATTCTGAATACTACTCATAGCGAAATCACGATCGTACATCTGCGGAAAAAGATCCAAAATTTCTTGAAGGTCACTAGCTTTAACCTCAGGCACACATTGGTTCAAAGCAGCGATCATCACTTCCTGGCCTTTACGCACCTTATGATCTTGCTCAAAAAAAGTTTCAGCTAGTGTATCATCATCTTCTTCGCTCGCTTTTCTCAGGGTATACAGGATAATATCAATATCTACTTTCATATCTGTTTTCAGCATGGGGAGTCTGGGGTGTTTAGCCTGAAAGCACTCGGACCGAGATAATGCATAACATACTTGCAACATAAGCGATTTTTCGAATACGACATCACAATTTTGGAGCTTAGATTGCAAAATGCTATAGTTTATTTCAGCGGCTTCACCTGTCAAAAAAGCACGCTTCTTATGATCCTCAACCGATGCATCACCGGTCTTAACAAAAAGCATAAATAGTGAAAATATAAGAATGTGCATCATAAATATCCTTTAACCATGCAATATTATCATGAAAGCAATCATTTTTTTTAAATTATCAAAGTATATTTTTAAACACTTCATCAACACAAACATCAACCATCCATAACAATGTAACAAGAAAACGACTTCAACTTGTAATAGATTTTTTAAATCATTTTAAATATCAAAAAATGTTCTATGATGAATAAAAAAATATGACACCAAACATTATTAGTATTGGTTCTTGCAAAGGTGGCGTTGGTAAATCAACTATGATCCCAGCGCAGGCATAGACAAACTCTTAAAATACGCACCTCTTATAACACAGATCCCTTTTTTTCCTTTTGTAGGAACACCTATGACACTAAAGAACTGCTCTCTAAAATTGAAAGATCACTACCCTCATTTTTGCCAAGACATCAGCGCATTAGCGGATACGATTCTTACACAGCGATCATCCACAAATCCTTAATGACAAATAGACTTTCTAGATTTGAACACGCAGAAACGTTACTTTATTCGTTACACAAAGTTTGATGTACAGATTTTCTGAAATTTTTCTATTGCATTACACATTCGCATTCGCATTCGCATTCGCATTCGCATTCGCATGCATAAAAATTTTATGCAATGCCTCTGGCATTCATACACTCCAGTCATAAAAAAATTGAGATTCAAAATCCCGCCTCTCTCACCTAGGCAACACAGTCATTAATCTTACACCTGCTGCATCACCAGACAGCGCCTTCTGCATCACCAGATGGCAACAGTCTCTTGAAAAGATTATTTAGTAGGGAATTTGCAGAATCTACGAAATTGTCATCATCAGTGAAACCAACAGACTGATTCCATTCAAAGTTATAACTATCCCCGTTTTCCTCAGGCATAGCTACACAGTTACGCGCGTGCGCCTCTATATGCTTCCGATATGTGTCAGAGTTTCTCACAGAGCCCCCATAAACATGCATATTAGTACACTCTTCCAACACATAAAGATATTTAGGAAGCTCTATCATACATTGTTTCCAAATGTGGGATATTGAATGATAATGGCTAAAAAAACCTAAAAAATAATACGCTTTACGTTGACGCTCCATCACAAACGCCCACGCAAAAAGGATGGCTTTCTGCAATCTTGGAAGATCGCTATAACCCTTCATTATAGAATCAAGGCGCGCATGAGCATTTTTCACAGAAGCTATGCCATCACAACCAAGTGGCACCCTCACCATATCTTTAATACGGGTAATCATAGTTGGAAACTCCTTTAAGATATCCACTTGTTGTCCAGTGGCAGCATAATATATATAGTTAGGTGCGCTGGGATTATCGCTCGGCTTAACACCTCTCAACATATAGTGTAGATAGTGTTGATATTGTTCTCTACTTATCGTTACTTCTCTCATCTCTATGTGACTGCTATGTAGAGGTTCCCGTTGTTTAAATATATTTGTGAAAAGCTGTGCGATTGCGGAAATTTCCTTATGATTCCTCAGACCCATAAAACCTTGCCACTTCAGAGAAAAACTCTGCCGATTTTCGTCAAAACAATTTACATAGTTGTGCACTGCAGCATCTGTATGACTCTCCTCTGCGCGTGGAGATCTCATGCAACCTCCATACACCTCAATATTGGTACACTTTGTCAACACATAAAGATATTTAGGCACCTCTTTCACACATGTTTCCCAAATATGGGCAATCGAGGGAGCAGTGTGCAATCCCAAGATATCACACTGCTTAGGCATACGCTCTAAAACAAAAGCCCATGCAAAAAGGATGGCTTTCTCAAACCCACTCATACCGGGCATAAACAACATGATACGCTGAAGGCGTGCACGAGCATTTTCCACAGAAGCTATTGCTTCATAACCAGGGAGCATCTTCACCATACCTTGAATACGGGTAAGCATAGCTGGCAACTCCTCTAAGATATCTACTGTTTGTCCGGCCCAAGCATAATATATATAGTTAGGTGCGCTGGGATTATCTATCGGATTCACACCTCTCAGCATACAGTATAGATAGTGATTATATTTTTGTTGACTTATCCTTACGTCTTCCATCTTTAGGTGGCTTATATGCATAGGTGGCGCATGCGTCACATCATCTGGCATAGGTGGAGCATCTAAAATCTGAATCACTTCTCTCACAAATCTTGCTGCATTTTGTTTTTTATAACGCTTTGCAATACTCTCAATACGATCACTGTCTTGCTCAATACCACAATAACGCAAAGATTTTTCATCACCATTAACCACAGGAACATATCGGTCCAGAGCATCGCTCTTCTTCACCTTATCTTTGTCCAACCAGCGCAAAGCTTTTCTCAACTTATCATCATCAACCACAGGAACACATCGGCCCAGAGCATCGCTCTTCTTCACCGTATCTTTTGCCACCTTCTTATCCTCTTCACGAAAAGTTTCAGCTAATGCAGTGGCATTCTCTACACTCTTTTTAGCCAAGGCATATAGGATAGTTCCAACATCTACTTGCAGCAAGAATGCGGTTGCGGTTATTGCGCCCTGGCAGCTATCGGCTAGGGTCCGGCATGCTTGCAACATAGTCGAATTTTCGCACATAATGCCCCCATTCTGGAGATTATTTTCCAGAATTGTATAGATTTTGGGAATAGATTCGCTTGTCAACCAATCATCATCCTGAAGAACAGGCGGGTTCACAAGACCAGTACGCCCGCAGAAAACAGTTTCTAGCCTTGTCATAATTTCACCACTCATTCGATATTCCGGAGCACTACTTGCTGAAAACTGACTCTTAACCTTATATACACATCGGAGTAAAGATTCGAATACTGTTGTCTGGCATGCGTTCACCTTATCATCCTCACTAATCAAATTTTGCACTAGTGCATCAATATTTTTGACGCTTTTTTCGCACAAGAGATTCAGGATCAAATAAATCTCTGCTTGCAGCTCCCAGTCTACATTCGGAAAGCAATCGCACAATCTAGAGCATGCTTGCAACATAATCGATTTTTTGGCGTAAATACCGCGCTTTGCGATATTAGTTTGCAGTTTTTTGTATTGTGCTAGTACTCCTTCTTCTGTAATCCAAGAGTAATCGTCAACCGATGCATCACCTGTCTTAAAAAACATCATTAATAGTGAAAACATAATGATATTAATCATAAATATCCTTCAACCAGACAATCTTATCATACAACAAATCATTTTCCTTTAAATTATCAAAGTATATTTTCAAACACTTCATCAACCTTGACAAGAAATCAGCCTCAACTTGTGATACAGTTTGCCAGTTATTTTAAACATACAAAAAAGGTTGTATCATGCTAAAAAAGAAAGTTTTTGAAAATCCTGTTTCGGTAGTGATGATCGCATATTGTGATCAAACATCATAGAAGAAAAAACTCTGAATATTTTCTTAGTTTTATATAACCCTCTCCTCAATAACCACTGATAATATACTGTTCATTGCAGACTAATCATTGAATAAGACCACACTTCTTCATATTTTAATCAGTTATGAGGAAGATGATACTGCACCTAGCGCATCATCAGAAGTCAATAGTTTCATGAAAAGATTTTTTAGTAGGGAGTTTTCAGGATCATATTGATCACCTTCAATGAAACCAGTATACTGCTGTCACTGGTTGCTACAAGTATTCCTGCCTTAGGGGGATATGAAATGTTTTTATCTTTCGTCACACAATTATGCAATCGTCATCACAGATCTGGAAACAAATAAAATGGCTTAGAAACATGAAATTATCCGGAGGCAATAAATAAAATTCTTCATCTCACGTCATCCTAGCCAGTGAAGAAAAATGGATTAAAAATCCCATTGCTCTCATTTATCCGACACAGGCTTCCATCTTGCATCTGGCGCATCACCGTCAGGGAAAATAAGAGTGAAAAGAGATGTCATGGGGTTGTTGTTTGAATCTAATTCTGCAGTTGCAATCTTCCGCCACTCTACTCTATAATCAGCCCAACTTTCCTTAAGAGCATATGGAGAGAGATTCCGTCTCGCATGTTTATGCGCAGCATATGTTTTGGACATTCTCATCTTCGACCCATAATAACGCTCAACATTGGTACACTCTGTAAACGTATAAAGATAATTCGGAAGCTGACTCCGACATGCTGTCCAAATATAGTGGATATTTTTGCCAGCCTCTCTGAAAAATCCTAAAATAGTAAATGCTCTATAACCTCGACGCTCCATAGCAAACGCCCATACAAAAAGCAATGCTTTCTGATGCGGAGTAAGAGAAGAGGTGATATGTTTCTTTATTTCATGAAGGCGCAGCTGAACGTTATGCATACAAGCAAGATCTGCATGCCGGGGAATCGGCTTCACATTATAGGAAATCCGATCAAGCATCTTTGGCAATTCATCTGAGATATCTATTTTTTCTTCGGAAAAAGCACAACGCATATAAGGTTCATTGATATTCCAATGCCTATCAACACCTCTACACACATAGGCTATAAGATGTGCCCTGTAACGATCATCTGATAATTGATGCGCACATGCCGGATTCATAACAGCGCCTCTCATTTGCTGTTGCAACACTTGTGGAGGTGGAGAACATGACTTCATAACAGCAGCATTCATTGGGTGTTGATACGCAACAGCACTTTGCATAGGTGAAGAACATGGCTGCATAAGCGCAAAACTCATTGAATATGGAAACGGTTGCGGAGATTGATATTCACTTGGATACACCATTGCACCACTTTGCATAGGTGGAAAACATGGCTGCACAAGCGCAACACTCATTGAATATGGAAACGGTTGCGGAGATTGATATGCACTTAGATACACCATTGCACCACTTTGCATAGGTGGAGAACATGGCTGCACAAACTCAGAGCTCATTGATGAGGAACCAAATATCTCAGGACACGGCTCCTCACCTTCTTCATCACTCTCCACGAGTGCAAGAATATTATCTAGTAACGGCTGAAACCTTTCGGCATCTTTCTTTTCAGTATAACGCTTCTTAATATCTTCTAAGATTTTATGACGATTTTTCTCACCCGGAAAAGTAAAATAAGTATCTATGACAGCTTGAGACAGAAAATCAGACAAAACATCTTTTACAGCTTGTGGCTGCATCTGAGGCACAGATCGGCCCAAAGCATGCAACATCTCTCTGACAGCTTGAGGCGAAAACTCAGACAAAACATCTTTGACAGCTCGAGGCGGTCTCTT
>MPNG01000048.1 GCA_002238905.1 Alphaproteobacteria bacterium bin98
ATTCTCTGTGATCTGTTGTGCGCTGATTTGCTTCGAATAAAGTCGCTCTCTTTTGCTTAAGCTAACTCTTATTGTATATGTTTTGTCATTTTGCTTAATGCTTATAGTGTTGATATAATATCTAATGAGTAGCGATTTCACTGGGAGTGTGTGAGAGATCTCTTTTTATGATGAAGATGTGATAATTGCTAGCTTTAGAAATTCTAGTGCAATTATGCTATATGCCTATAAAAATAGAGCTTAGGCGTATATAAAAGCTTTGCCGGATGCCGTATCTGTTTGATAGCAAAAATGTAATAAAATACATAGTGAGAATGGTTGTAATATGATGAATATATTTTATATACAAAGATTATTATTTTTATGTGTGAGTGTTCTGCATAGCGCAGGATTTCATAATATTAGCAAGGGCGATTTTACTTTCACTGGAGAAAGTCCTTATGTGATGGCATGTCAGCAATGGGTAGGCGCCAATTGTTCGTTACTACTCGATCAAACTGAGAAGTATTGCAGTGGTAAGGTGAGCGATGAGAGAGGTTTGCCTGCAGGGAATGTTGGTGGTGTGGCAGGTGATGGATGTCCGGAAGTGAGAGAGTTTTTCCTGCAGGGAGTCTTAAGAGTTGTTCCTGCAGGGAATGTTGGTGGTGTGGCAGGTGATGGATGGATGCAATATAGATCAAATCCAGCAGAAGGGAATGAACCTTGGCAAAGGTTTGTGGAGCCCCTTGTTCTACCCTCCCAGCCCCTTGATGCTCAAAAGAGTGGGGATGATATTGTATCGCCAACATGCTATCCCCCGAACATAGAGAGTGACTCAACCAGCTCTCACTCTCAACTCAAGAAGAGTGAGCATACTAATGCTGACAAGATAGGGGAGGCATGTCCTAAAAAAAAATATCGTTATTATGCTGATGCTCAAAAAAGATTTCGTTCTAATGAAATCAAGTTGCGTCTCAACAATGATGTGGCAGCTATACTCAGGTATCAAATCCTGCTTAGACAGACGCGTGCAAGGGTAAAAAAGAAAATAGCTGCACCGATCTTAGAAAGTAACAGTTGTATGATAAATTCATTCCCAGCAAAGATGACCAGCTTGGACAAAGATATTGAAGAATTGATCATACTAGAAAAGAGAGAAACTGCTGATCTGAGCAAAGAGCAACGATTAATAAACCTAGAAGCACAATTGCAAGATTCCCTGTCCCAAGCCACTGATGGTCAAGGTATGGTTGTGTGGGCAGAAGCACAGCCTAAGCGTCGAGGTGGTAAGGTGGCACAAAAAACATCCAATCCTGCAACAGGATTTGTAGAGATGGAGGAATTGAGAAAGCTAACAAACTATGAGGCGACACTTGATCAGGGGGTACTAAAAGCGGTACCAAAAAGTGTCAAGCTTCGAGTAACTGATGGTCAAGATATGGAATATAGCCATCCTCTAGCAGGCTCTGTCTCTGGTGATGCGACTTCTGACGCTAAAAGATCTAGTAAGATCGCTGATATTGCAATCAAAAGGGCGATTTCAAGGTTCTTGTTACGAGGTAAAAAGCGACCCTCCAATCACCAACAATTGTTGCAAGACTCACAGGACAAAAAGGAGCAAGAAGGTGAGAACTATAAAGTAAGAAATGATAAGTCCTATGCAAAATTGGCGAGTTTCAAGCACGTTAGAAGGGGCATCATTTTATCGCTAGTGCAGGACCAGTGGACACTTGCGCAGATAAAAGATTGTCTTCAGAGCATGCAACAAGAAGATGCTGAAGCTAAGCATTTGTTAAATGCTCTTAGCGGTATAGAGTTTGATCTGCAACACTCAGATACTACAGTTGAGGCTATGGCGTTAGCTGAGCATGATAAGAAAGTAAATCGCGCAAGAAAAAGGGCTGCCCTCGCTGGGGCTGTCTTGGATCAAGAGGGCACCACACCCCAGAATAAAAGGTTCATGACTATTCCGTCACAAAAATAGAGAGGTGTGGGACTATATCTCGCTATTTATTGCTCTCCATGTGTATGCAGTGAAGGCATGCATGCCTTTTTTCACCTGTTTTTTCTTGGTGCATCGCCAGAACTTTGCGTGATGGTGGTAAGAGCGCGTCTCTGTAAATGATAGAAAGCGTGCGCAATCGCCTCAACACAACAAGACAGCAGAGCATTCTGCATCTGAAATGCCGTTAACGGATGGCATGATTGAGCCAGAAAAAAGCCAAAATCTGTGATTGATGATGTATTGAAGCGGGATGAGATCCAGGAGATCTGATTAAAGATGAGGCCACTTCCGCAAATGCAGGATTGCTGATAAAAATCTGAAATGATGGCGAGATGAAAGGCCCTCTATTCTTCTGTATGCGCTTTTGGTGGATGCAGTGACTTACTGTATCAGATGGAGCAGTGTAGATCATTTATGGTTGGTGTTAATCTTATGCAGAAAGTGCAATGGTAAAGGATTGAGGGTTAGCGCTAGCTTAATATTCTGAAAAATGTATATATGTCTTCTGGAATAAGATATAATTCCTTTATGAGTAATATATTTTATTTATGCAACTTACGCATATTCTTTTTCTTTTTTTTATTTGTGTTCTGTGGTTCTTATGCTATATCTGCATCTGAAAAGCCAGCGCAATGGGAACCACTGCAAGGAAGAACTCTTCATTCGTTAGAGATTTCCAACCCTCCCTCTGGTCCTTCTTTAGGAACACTGTTGGCCTCAAGGGTGCAACTCAGATATTGTGCTGAGCGAGATCTCTCTAATCTTACTTGCGTCGTACAGTCTACACCAATGATGTACGCAAGGAATTTTCCTCCCAATGCGCCCTCTCCGCTTGAGAGTGTAGTGACTCCTCAGACAAGATTGCCTGCATTAAAAGCACTGACAGATCAACCGCTTTACAGAAGGGCTGTTCATTCTCCACATGATCTTGAATCATATACGAGCAGAGAAGGCGGCCTTTTAGAACAGAATCAGAGAGATTAAGCGGCGCATAAAGAGGGACATAAAGCCCAGAAATGCACTCTATGTAAAAGATGATGAAAAAGATGAGTCGATACTGAAGTAAAGTCACTCCGTTTAGAGTGGTTTATTTGCTTATACTTAATGTTTGTTCCGACAAGTATGATGTGTGAGATTAGTACGCAAAAAAATACCTCCTGATAATGATACAGATATTTTATGTGTATTTGCCTATTAGTACAAACAGATCATCTAGGGCAACCTCATTGTGGTCATGTTTCTTTTTTGGTATTGCATGTTGTGTCTAAGAATAATAATTATTATCAAAAGATAGCAAGGTATTGCAATATATTATGAAACTTGTTAAAAGTGGATAAATGGTCAATATAGTTTATATACAAAAATTATTGTTGTTGTGTGCGCTTGTTCTGCACAACGCAAAAGGAAGTGAATTAGACGAGGGGAAACCTTCTTCAGGTGATGTTCTAAGCAGTAAAATCGCTCTTGGATTTTTAAATAGTGATTATGATGGAGAAGATGTTGATGGATTTAGAAGGCACAAATACGATCTAAGTAAGGCGAAGATCAAAAAAGAAGCAGTTTTAGCAAAAAGTATGAAAAAGACTCAGACAGATGATGTTCCAATCAGTAGAGAAATCGCTCCTGAAGGTCTTGATGATATGCCAAAAGAGGCTACTTATGACGTCTCTTTTGGAGCAACAAGCACCCATGTTGTTGGAGAGAATCTTGATGATGCAGAAGAAGCATGCGATGGTTTATTGAGTTCGAATCGTAAGGTTAGGCTTAATAATACTGCTCTCAAAGAATATACTGCACAAGCGGTGAGGCAAAGGCGGATGGACGCTGTTTGTGAGAGGCACAAGGCGAAATGGGATGCTCAAAAATCGCATGATAAGAAAGAAGATGTATTAAAACCAGAATAAAGTGTAACCTGTGGATTCACCTATTTTCTGAAACTTGACCAAAGTAGGTGGATAATAAATTTATTTTACACACACATTGTGGACTCGCAATCTAACGATTCTCAAAAATCACAGAGCGTTAGACCATTTGTATGTTTCGTTTTTAGTATTTAATCCTGATAAGAAATATTGGCTAAAGCCAATACCAGAAATCACAATTATTTCTTGTTAAAATTTGTCAAATGCTTAATATACTGAACACACGAATATTATTGCTATTGTGCGTGATTGTTCTGCACAGTGCAGAGAGGCCTGCGCTTGACTCTTTCACTGAAGAGAATGCTGAAGGTCTGACATTTATTGCTCAATGGATGAACGGAAGTTTTGATCAAGGATCGCCAGGGATGTTACTTGATGAGGCGTGCGATGCTCTCCCTCAAGAGTCTGCTGCTATGGAATTTGTTGGTAAAGAAGGGATGCAAGGCACTAACGAGAAATCGACGAAAAAATATGCAAGGAGAGTAAATCGTGCTATTGATCAAAGATTGTATGTCCAAGGTGACCGAGCAACTATATGGAGGTGCCAAGCGAACCTTAGAAAAAAGAGGAGTGGTAGGTTAATCAAAACAATCAAAGAAGAAGATAGGCAATCTGCGAGGAATCTATTCTTTCAAGGGAGGTGGAGTAATCTGGAATTAGAGATAAAGGAATTGCACAAACTAGCAAAAGATTACCGTCATGAAACGCAAAAAAAACGAAACGATATAAGGCAATCTGTGCCAGATGATGATCTGCTGAGCGCAGCTACCCGGTTTGAAGTACCTTATGCAGAGATGGAGAAATTGAGAAAGCTAGGAAATGCTGCAAGTCTGGACACGCAAGTCCGGGAAGGGATACAGGCAGGGGAAGAAAATAGCGTTCAGCAAACAGAATATATGTCTGTGCCCACGCAATTGGAGCAGTTTCTAAATTCTTTGGATAAATATGTTCCAGGTCGCTTCCTGGCTCCTTCTGAGACCACGCCTGTGGGGGAAGTGCACTCCCAGATAATGGGACAATAGTACGCTAGCACTAGACAGCTTTACTCCAATAAAGGATGGTAGTGATATAAGATTGCATTAAGACAAGATCTATAAAAGTAGATATGTTGAAAGGGGTTTGATACAATTGTTCATGAAAAATATATTTTACATGCTAAGGTTTTCGCTGTTGTGTGCGCTTGTGCTGCACGGCGCAAGCGAGACAGGTGAGGAGGCAAGTTCTTTTTATCCTGATGATTGTCATCAAACCAGAACAGCGCTAAACCTTGTTGATATAGAAGATCTAGAATCTAAGCTTGAGGAAGATCCTGCATTGAAGAAAGAGTTCATGAATTTGAAATTCTCTGATTGTGAGCAAGCCTCAGAAGCATCAATCCCACATGCGATACAGAAAAACCCTATTGATACTGCAAAACTGCCAGATGATTCTCTAGTAGTAAGGAAAATAAAACCACAAACTTGCAGATTAAAGCGTAAAAAAAGAGGAACGAAAAGAGGAACGAGCAGATTCCAGTCCCAAATGCGCCATATGACAGCACATGCCGCTGTATCCTTCTGTCAAGATCTTGGGGTGCAGCATAGAGGGCTGCATTGATGTGTTCTGCAGTACAAATGCTTTGAGTACAAGACACACTAGTCAATGATACGCTGAGGAAGTGGTGTTTGTTTGTGTGAGTGATTTGCAAGACAGCGCGACCAATAAGATGAGGGCATATCTTTAGTATCTAGATCATGCACTACGTATTTTCTTTTTTGCTGCGCGTTTACACTTTTGACGCTGGCTTATTTTTGAAGGCGAGCGCATCCATTGAGTATTATTTTACCTTTACATTTTGACTCTACAGAAAAGGACGAAGGATGCATGACTCCTGATGAGATGAGGCTGTGTAAAAAGTTGAAAAGGAAGCGCAAGAGTATTAAAAAATACTGGTTAAAGTGTTAAATAATGTTGCAAACAGCGATAGCTTTGCAGAGATTGCTAGCGAACAAGGCTCGTAGATTTATTAACGTTTTATGCGCAAGAAGATCTTGTATATCTGTATAAGTTACTGCACTTCCAGATTTCTAAGATCCTCTTTCAGGTCTGGAGTAAGAGGTTGTTGAGTTTTTTGATCAAGGAGATTCCATAATCTTTGTTGTTGAAAGCAAGTGTATTGACTCGGGTAACGCGCCTTTAGATTTTCAAGTTTCTGCACCTCTTATGGAGTTAAATTGATTTGAGTTTTTTTAGCCAGGAGTTCTTGGATTATTTCTTTATTTTTTTTATCCTGCTCTCTTTGTACTTTCTTTCGCTCGTTATTCTTCAGTTTCGTTTCTCTCGTTTTCTTTTTTTCTTTGTTGTTTTATTTTTTTCTGTTCCCTTTCGTTTGATTCAAGGAGAAGGTAGTGTGGGTGATTGTGAAGCATTGCTTCGGATGTTGTCTTGACTGTGACTTATGTAGGAAACGATCAAACAGGAAATGCCAAGGTAAATGGTAATGCTGTAAATTCTGT
>MPNG01000049.1 GCA_002238905.1 Alphaproteobacteria bacterium bin98
GATCAGTCTGCACGAGATTCTGCTAGACTTGCTTATGGTTGTTTGATCGCAGGGGATGGTGAGTTTAGGTTGACGCATCCTATTATGGTGCCAGGTATTGCTCTTTTACCGAAAGCATAGGATGATTAAGCAAATTATAGGATGAAAAATGATTTGGAGAATAATGTGTTTGATGGCGGCGGTGTCATATATGGAAGCGGCATCGTCTAGTGGTATCATTGAGCACGATATGGGATTGATTAAGAGAAGATTGAGCCGTGTTTCTGCTGATCCGTTGCAAGGCAACACTCAAACTATCACGCAGGAAGCGCCTGGCGACGGTCTGATGGCCGCGTCATATATGGCGGCAGCATCGTCTTGCCACATTGCGCATGATGTGCAAGTGGATCTCTTGAAAAATGCTGTGGTTGCCCCGTTGCAAGGAAATACTCAAATTATCACACTGAAAAAGCCTGGCGGCGGTCTGGTAGAGTTTTCTCATTTTAGTATTGGGTCAGGTAATGTGGTGCGTTGTGTAGCAGAGGAGGATTGTGATCCCTTTAAACGTACACTGGTGCTAAGTTTTTCTGACAACCGAATAACTCTAGGGGGTAATTTGTGTATTAACTCAAGATTGACAGTGGGTTTGCGCGCGTCTGGAACCGCTTATATAGACTGTCAAGGTGGTGGTTTTAATGATGGGAGGAGCGGTGAGTTTGTACTTCTTGGACCTGCCAATTCTAACGGTTTTAAACGACCCACCGATCGGAAAAAGATAAAGGATTTCTTTGATAGGCGAAAGATATCCTAAGATAAAGTTTGCTGGTGGTCAGATCAATGAGGGCCGCACCATATTGTGCGGCCTCGTCTAGTGACCACATTGTGCATGATGTGCTGGTGAGTGAAGCGCGCCGTGTTACTGTTGGTCCGCTGCAAGACAACGCGCAAACTATCGCGCTGAAAAAGTGTGGAAATGATAGGGCAGAGTTTCTTGATTTAAGTGTTGGGTCAGGCAATGTTGAGCTTTGTGTATCAGCGGATTATGTAAGCGTCAACCTAACCTGATTGTTTCTGACGCACCAAGATGCTAGAAGCCCTTTGTGCACTGATGTCTCAACATTGCAACATTGGGAGTGTTTATGAAATCGCCTTTTGTAAGAGGTGGAGGTGCTGGGCGGTAGAGGTGGTGCCTGCATACTGTCTCATCCCAGCAAAAAGCAGTGCTGAGTTTTGCTCTTAGCCTATCCATCGATTCGCGGATACAACCGCCTTTTTGGACAACTCGGGCTTTTCTACAGGGCTTGAGTGCTTATATGGTTGGGAGTTGGCGCAAGTGGGATGCGCTGATTTTTGCACAAAGAGCTGGTGGACGGATCTGCTTATCAAGAAGATCGGAGCATTGAACAGAAAGGATTTTTTTAATACAGGAAACGATGCGCCACAAAGCGCTTGTGTGTCTTTCGCGTATGCATTGCATGAGTCTGGCATAGAGTTGTTATTGCAAATGTGCTCATAAGTGATTCTGTCATAAGTGTGTAGAAAAATCATAAGCTAACGAGTTAGTTATGTTATGCTTAGGGCCAGGTGTTGATTTTGGCGGGTGTTATAGTTACTCTAGCACTGGGGAGACTGTATGAAAATTCGCATTTTGGGAATATTGTGCTCAATGGCAGTGGTGCCGTATATGGCGGCATTTGCGCCCATAACGCCGCATCACGTGGTTGCCAATAGTGTTAAAGGCGTCGTGATTGGCTCACTGACAGGTAACCTGCAAAATATCACGCTACAGAATACGCATAACATGGGTGTAGCAGAGTTCACTAATTTAAGCATTGGGTCGGGCTATGTTGTTAGTTGTGTGACAGCGAATGGATATAACCGAGCAACTCCTATAATAATTTTGCGCGATAGCAGTCAAATTACGGTTGGCGGTGAATTGCGTGTTGATTCGCCGAATTTGAAGGTGCTTTTGCATGCACCTAAGCTATCGATGGCGCAGGGTGGCATGTTGACTACAGGCGTCGGTGACAAGACTGCTTTGGGTTTTTTCCCCGCTTCGCACCCTTCTAGTCTGCAAGACTTGATCATGATTTCTGTTGCAGCTGATGAGGTGGCAAATAATGATGTGGCAAGGATGCTGAATCCTGATAATGAATCATCTCATGACGCTCTTAATGATTTATCCAACGGGGGCTATCTCACCTGGCATGATAGCGAAAATGTTCCTCTGTCTTCTTACACAAGTGGTTCTGTTGGCTTTGCTAGTGCGCCAATACCTAGTACTCTGGAGGAAGCGGGTCACAAAAACTTAGTGCTTACAAAACTTGCTCCTGTATCAGGTGGTGCATTCTATGTGATAACGAAGGCCGGATTAGATGTTGGTGGCGAGTTAGGCAGAGCGCTTTATGACGGTGAAGACTTTAGCGTGACGCAGTATGCGCTTGTGGAGGGTGGCTCTGGTGCTTATGTTTTGCGCACTCAAGATGCTCAGGGCACAGAGGATGTTGTTGTTGAGTTGTTGCCATCAGATGACTTTGTGACATTTGCCGAAGCAATTGACGAAAATGAGGGCGTGGAGGCTGATGATGCTCCAATGCGTGGTCTAGGCGCTGTGGGTCAAGATGAGATGTTTGACCCAGAATTGATTTATGAGCGCTCGACTTACGAGGGGGCAAAGGTGGCCGACGCTCTTATTAACTCTGAAAATGCTGATGCAGAGGTGGTTGGAGGATCTTCTTCTCAAAGTGAGCAAGACGCTGAGCAGCAAGGATTTGTTTTTGGTAGTAATACAGGTAATGATGCTATCTTTGAGCCTCTTGATACTGTTGGTGATGTGCCGGGCTTTGGCGCAGAGATTGCGACAGACATTGACTTTGATGACTCAAGTGTTTTTGAGTCCAATGTTGCTGATAATCCATTGGACGCTCTGGGCGACTCATCTCTGCCAGAGAGTGTGTGGGATTCTCAGCCCGCTTCTGATGAAGTTAGTGATATTGTGCAAACGGTAAGTGAGCCGGGTGATATATCTGATGGAGATTTCTCAGAGCCAACAGAGTCTGCGCCCGAAGAGGTTGTGGATCAAGAATTTTTTGCTGAAGAAGGGGGTGTGACTGAAGAAAGTGCTGCTGCGCCTGCTGATGAAGTTAGCGAAAATGCTGAAGAAAGATCAGATAAAAAGAAAAAAGAGCGCGCGCGTCGTCTAGTGGCTAATGCGGTATAAGATTTATAGATATAAAGAACGGGGAGATATTATGAGAATGTGTATTTGGGGAATCCTATGTTCAATGGCGGCATCATATATGGTGGCTGCGGTTGCGCATAATGTGGTGGCTAACAGCGTGCGAGGTATTGTGATTGGTTCGTTGGCAAATAACGATCAAGCGATCATGCTGGAAAAGACGCATGACGTGGGTGTCGCAGAGTTTACTAATTTAAGTGTTGGGTCAGGCAATGTTGTGCGTTGTGTGACAGAGGATGGATATGCTAGAGCAAACCGGGTCCCTTTAATGATATTGCGCGACAATAGTCAAATTACGATTGGTGGTGAGTTGCGTGTTGACTCTCCAGAATTGAGGGTGTTGTTGCATGCGCCTAATCTGACAATGGCAGAGGGTGGTATGTTGACTACGGGCATTGGAGACCAGAGTGCTGTCTGTTTCCTTCCATCTTTGCTCCCCTCCAGCATGCAAGAGGTTGTTATGATTAATATTGTGTCTGGCACGAGTGATGTCGCAACAATAGTGGAGGCTACTGATCCGGTAGTTCATGATTTGCGGGCTGATGGCTATCTTAACTGGCATAATGCCGCCAATAATAGTCCTTTGTCTTCTCATGTAAGTGGCCTTGTTTACTTTGGGAGTGCTGCAATACCTAGCAATCTGGAAGAGGCGGGCCACAAGAACTTGGTGCTTACAAAGCTTGCTCCTGTGTCAGGTGGTGCGTTCTATGTGATCACTAAGGCTGGATTAGAGGTTGGTAATGAGCTGGCGCGTGGTATTTATGGTGATGATGCAGAATTTGCCGTGACACAGTACACGCTTGAGGAGGACGGATCTGGTGGTTACGCTTTGCGCACTACAGATGATCAGGGCTCAACGGATGTAGCTGTTGAATTGGTGCCATCAGATGACTTTGTGACATTTGTCGAAGCAATTGACGCAAGCGAGGGCGTGGAGGCTGATGATGCTCCAAGGCGTGGTCTAGGCGCTGTGGTTCAAGGCGAGGTGTTTGACCCCGCAGCGCCTGAGGTGGTTGATGCGGATCCGGTTGAGGAGACTCCGGTTAACGCTGTTAGTGCTAATGAAGAACCGATTGGAGGATTTGCTTATCAAGGAGAGCAGGACGCTGAGCGGCAAGGATTTGTTGTTGATGCAAGCAATGATGATGTCTTTGCGCCTCTTGATACTATTAGTGATGAGCTTGGGGCGTCTTTTAATGATATTCCGGGATTTGGTGTAGACGTGCCAGCAGATGTTAGCTTTGATGATCCAGGCGTTTTTGATGCAAGTGCTTCTGATAATCCATTTGATACCCCGAGTGATGTTGACTCGATTGATTCTTTCGATGGCTCTAGGCAAGAATCTTACTCCCTTGATGATCAAGGTAATATTGTGCCGCCAGTAAATGAGCAAGGCGAGACATATGATCCTTATGGCGTCTTTGACGAACAAGGAAATCTGCAGGGTGATTCAGAAGAGATTGGCGATATAGCCGATGAAGGCTTGTCTGGTGGAGTTTTGCCGGATCCAACTTTTGCAGAAGATCTGACAGATACCGCTAATGTGACAACTTCTGAAGCGCAGGAATCGAAAGTGGATGAAACGCGGGACGAGAGGGCGCGTCGTTTAGCGCGTGGCAGAAGATCCGCTGAGCCGCGGGCAACAAGATCTCGATAGATATCTTGAAAATATAGTATTAAAGGAGAGCTAACGCTCTCCTTTTTTGTTAATTTCTGATTTGCGATGTGCGTGAAAGTGAACTATTTTACATCTTAGTTCTGTGAAGCTACGCGGTTAGTTGCGAGCGACAATTCCTTTTGTTGAGTGCGTCTCAAGGGTTGCGGGGGTTGATTTTGATCTGATGTTATGTCTAACCTATAGCTAGGGAGATTTTATGAGAGTCCGCATTTGGGGAATATTGTGTGCAATGGCCGCGTCGTCGTACGTGGCGGCAGACACAGCACATAACGTGGTTGCGAATAGCGTGAAAGGTATCGCAATTGGTTCGTTGGTAAATAATAGTCAAACCATGACGCTGAAAAACACGCATACTGTGGGTGTCGCAGAGTTTACTAATTTAAGTATAGGATCAGGCAATGTTGTGCATTGTGTGAAAGAGGAAGGATATAATAGGTACTTCTCTCTAATGATTTTGCGCGATAACAGTCAAATTACGGTTGGTGGTGAGTTGCGCGTTGATTCTCCGGGGTTGAAAGTGATATTGCATGCGCCTCATCTAGTAATACCAACTCCTGGTGGCATGTTGACTGCCGGTAGCGGGACTGATTTGTCTTTTTTCCCAGCTTCGCACCCCACTGGTCTGCAAGACGCACTGATGCTAGCTATTGCTTCTGGCGATGATAAATATGATGATGTAGCTCAGCTGGTTGATGTTCATCACGCTGCTGTTAATGATTTATACAACGATGGTTATCTCACCTGGCCTGACGCCGCAAATAGTGTTTCTTTAGGTAACTTTACAAGCGGCAATGTTCGCTTTGCTAGTGCACCACTGCCTAGCACGATAGAGGAGGCTGGCGACAAGAACTTATTGCTTACAAAATTGTCTCCTATGTCAGGTGGTTCGTTCTATGTGTTAACTAAGTCCGGATTCGATGATGCTAATGAGCTGGGAAGTGATCTGTATGGTGATGAAGAGTTTGAGGTGACGCAGTACAGTTTCGGTCCATCCGATTTGTTGCCCGATCGATATTCTATACACAACGCCTTTGATGATGGAGTAACGGGGGAGATATTTGTTGACTTGGTGGCATCAGATACGATCGTCACAATGGCTGAAGGAATTGACGGAGCTACAGGAGATGATACAGCGCAAGGTCTAGGAGCTATCGGTGAAGGCGAGATGTTTGATTTCGGAGCGCCAGAGCCAGAGGTAGATCCAGTGGTAGTAGCGCCGGATCCAGTGGTAGTAGCGCCGGATCCAGAAGATTCGGGTACAGAGCCAGCTGATGATGCAGATCCAGTAGAGCCAGAGGCAGATCCAGTGGTAGTAGCGCCGGATCCAGCAGAGCCAGAGCCAGCTGATGATGCAGATCCAGTAG
>MPNG01000005.1 GCA_002238905.1 Alphaproteobacteria bacterium bin98
GAATGCACAGTGTGCTGTATTTTTTCTAACGTCTCACAAGTATAATCAGGCGATGCCTGTGCTAGAGTATCTTGCATACTCTTTATCGCAGTATCCGTAAACCGTGCGCGCACTTGGGACCATTGGGGTTCTCCTCCAGTAGTTAAATCATAGCTTTCTCTTATTTCTACTAGAGCAGCGCTATATGTGTATACACAGAGTAAATATAATAATATAAAATGCATAGGTCTCCTCTAGCAAGTCTTTGTGATATCGTAGCACAAAATTTTATCTCAACAAAGACTCAACAAAGAATTCTAACTGTTGCTATTTCGGCTGATTACTTATTGTTTAATCTACGCATGTTTATATCGCGATTTATTTTCCTCTTTATATTTTGTATGTTTGAAAAATAAAACTGAAGCGCCAAAATATATGATGACTCTTTCAGCAAAATACAAACTAATACATTTGATGAGCAAAAACCAAAAAACCGAAGAGTACAAGCACGACAGATACCGTTGTCTATCAAATAAGAATGGAAGATTTACAAAGAATTGCTAAAGAACTCAGATAATCTGCAGCAGCCTTGCCAGATGAGTTGTAAAATGAATTTGAAGAAAGCCTTGTTTGAATTTATGGCTACTGGTTCAGAACAAGAAAAGATGTTGTATGAAACTGCGAAATGGATATTATCATTGCCAAACTCTTCTGACTATCAAAGCAAGGTAACTAGAGGAGTCAATCGCTTGATGTTACCTTTGCGCAATATGTACCTTTTAGTATCATAAAAACTCTGCTGTAGATGCTCATAGCGCTTTCCAATCTTCCTTCGCTGAGTCGGTAGAGTCGGATAGTGCGGATTTGATAGCAGACCACATGATTCCAGTTCCTCCGAAAGCACACTAATAAAAGCAGTGGCAAAAGGAGATAGAAAAAAACAAAAACAAATAACAGCACAAATGGACCGAGAGGCGGCCGCACAACTACTAAAAATATAGATGGCCCATCAGCAAACAGTTTTAACCGCACACCATGAGCTTACTTCTCAGTCACATAATGTATGTTATGTTAAGTTCTATAGTATCAGAATACGGATATGGACTTTCAGATAACTGTCAATCAAGGTGTGTCAGTGGCAAAGCTTCTTTTTTCTCTAACGTCTGCATTAACGGACACCTGCAAAAGCAGATCTAACCATTGCGCAGTTTCATACAACATCTTTTCTTGTTCTGAACCAGTAGCCATAAATTCAAACAAGGCTTTCTGCAAATTTATTTTAAAACTCTTCTGCCAAGGCTGCTTCAGATCTTCGTAAATATTCCACCCTTCTTTGAAGATAGCTTCTTTGATAGTGGCAGAGCTGTTCAAACATTTTCTCGCGGCTCTGTAGATACACTTCCCAGTGTCTTGCATTCCGGAGCACATAAGGAAGTATGGCGCTTATCTGCAACAAAACCTGCATTTCTTGCAAAGATCCATCTTTAGTGCATGAGTTTTTGAATGCTTTAATTTTATCACATGTTTTGTCAATTTTTGCGAAAACCTCATATGGGACTAAAGCAATATCTGCCAATTTTGGAAGATCTTGCTTGAATCCCATATGTGTAAGAACCCTATATACAAAAAAAGATTCTGGAGACTGGGTCTGATTTTCTTTAGTCTCTTCAAAGCCACTATTTGTGAAGGTAAATTGATCACTCCAGTATGTCGCAATATCTTCATCGTCTCGCACACAATACAATTTGCGCAAAGGTAACATCAAGCGATTGACTCCTCTAGTTACCTTGCTTTGATAGTCAGAAGAGTTTGGCAATGATAATATCCATTGCGCAGTTTCATACAACATCTTTTCTTGTTCTGAACCAGTAGCCATAAATTCAAACAAGGCTTTCTTCAAATTTATTTTAAAACTCTTCTGCCAAGGCTGCTTCAGATTCTCTGAGTTCTTTCTCAATTCTTCGCTCAATTCTTCGTAAATCTTCCATTCTTCTTTGGTATCTTGGGCAATCATATGCTCTGCTATCAAATCCGCACTATCTGACTCTACCGACTCATCGAAGGTGGATTGGAAAGCACTATGAGCATCTAAAGCAATGTAAAATAATAGTAAAAATATCATAAAGTCTCTTCTCTTACAGTTATTATACATAATTTTGCAAAAAAAAACCTTTACAGTGTCTTTCAAGGCAGCTTAGTAGAGTTTTTTATGATACTAAAAGGTGCATATAGAGATCGGGTTGAAGCTATCATGGGCATGTTGCGGTAAAGTGCTCTGCTGTTACAGTATGTAAAATTTTATTTTGTCTGATTTGCAATATCGCATAATCATGAATCCTGCAAAAAATGGTATGCCACTGATGTAGAGCCATATCATGATTCATAATCGCAGATCCAAGGCCATCATAAGCCTTTGCACTACCACAGGAGTAGTCAATCTTTTGGTACACTCAAAAGATATTTATATTGATCGCAAAGCATTAATGTCAGAAAATCTTCCTCCGCGAATGCACCATTTTCAGTCATAACAAACACAAACTCTCTTTCCGCGACTCTCATCAAGCGAAGATTTGGATGTGTTAGGAGGGTTTGATATGCAATAGCCTTACCAAGGCACTAAGTTTGCATGCCTCGTCATTATCTTTCTGTCTTTTTATACTTTGTACTCCCTTTCATCTATCTGCTCCGTCACATCAATAAACTTGGTCTTCACCATCAGAGAGGAAGCTTCCAAAGCAAAGAGATGGAATTCCAGCAATCCAGACTCTTTAAAGACTCACAACTCAAAGAAGACAGATTAAAGTGAAACTCTCAAGTTAAATATACGTCAGTAAAATCAAATTATATTGTTTTAAAGCACCCTCTTCCTTTTCTGCTTCTGCTTCTGCTTCTGCAGGCATCATCTGTCAGGCTTTGCATATAATGAATAGAAACTATAAATTATTACGCAATCGATGGCAGCCGGATGTATGGGATCAAATCGATAAGGCAAGATATAGCGCATCATACCCTTTTATCATATCATCTGCAAAACTGCTCCTGTCCACTGAAAATATGTTGACGGAGCAAGAATATACTAAGTGGCACTCAACTTTTTATAGTGACACTTTACTCAACCTACTCGAGAACCATGAAATGGATTTGCGATCTGGATCTGGCATGTTGCCTCAAGCCTTTTTCACGGCATGGCAGATGCATAACAGTAGCGACGCTGCTCACAAAATTCGTAATCTGCGACATTATAAAGACTTCTGTTTTCATTAGACAAATACTGGGCACTGAGTAGTAGGTAGCGCAGCGCCTCTCTTTTATGGAAGTCAAAAATCTCTTTATTTAATGGTGGAATGTTTTCTTTTTCTGTTTCTAATCGAGAAACTTTAGATAAGAAATCTCTATGGTTGTCCAAAAATTTTTGTACATCCCAGAAGTCTGCATCGCTGACATCGTTCACAGTATTTACTAATTGTGGAAAACGCTTTAATTCATCATAGCTCATGTCCTTGATTTTCTTCTGATGCAGATCCTCTTGCTGATCAAACACACGGCTAATTTTTGCTAGTATCTTACCACGTGATTGCTCCAAGGATCCTGCTCCATAAGAATGAAAACATATTAAAAATAGCAATATGAATGACATCAGAATATTTTCCTCTATAATAATAAATCATTTTTCATTAATATCAAAACAATACAGCAGAAATCTTAGTGATGGTTTGCTGATAGTAGATATTTCCTAAATCAAAAGATGCAGTTCTTGACTCAAGAATTTTGCGAGATCAACCGTTATTTTTTCTATGAAATTATTCATATCCCAGTAGGTTTCAAAAAGGTAGCTAGTAAATCTTCTTTTTTTCTCAAGTGCATGAGTTTTTGAATGCTTTAATTTTACCACATGTTTGCTGAATTTTTTCCCAAACCTCATATGGGACTAAAGCTATTGTGCTCAAAAGTAAGATCAAGCTGTTGACTCCTCTAGTTACCTTGCTTTGATAGTCAGAAGAGTTTGACAATGATAATATCCATGTCAGATAGCAAGATCTCTTTTTATTCTTAAGATGTGTGCAATCACGCTATTTTGGTTGAAGAGCACACCAGCAAAGTACCTTTTACGGTGGATGTCACAACCGTTTTTAGTCCTGATATTGCCGTGAAAGAGACCCTCCTTTCTTCCGATTTCTCTCATTTCTTCATTATAAGATATCAATCTTTCTGCCTCTACGTTCATATCCTGTATCCAGCAGAGCTTTTGAAACCCTTTCTGGAGGCTCTGTAGATACACTTCCCAGTGCCTTGCGTGTCTTCCCTTCAGCACATAAGGAAGCATGGCGCTTATCTGCAACAAAACCTGCATTTCTTGCACATCTTTAGTGCATGAGTTTTTGAATGCTTTAATTTCATCACATGTGTGCTGAATTTTTTCCCAAACCTCATATGGGACTAAAGCAATATCTTCCAATTCATGTATAAGAATCCTATATACAAAAAAAGATTCTGGATGCCTTGCTTTAGCCATTTCAAAGCCACTATTTGTGAAGGCAAAGCAATCACCCCAGTATGTCGAAATATCTTCACCGTCTCGCACACAATACAGTTTGTGCAAAGGTAACATCAAGCGCTTGACTCCTCTAGTTACCTTGCTTTCATAGTCAGAAGAGTTTGGCAATGATAATACCCATTTCGCAGTTTCATATAACATCTTTTCTTGTTCTGAACCAGTAGCCATAAATTCAAACAAGGCTTTCTTCAAATTCATTTTACAACTCATCTGGCAAGGCTGCTTCAGATTCTCTGAGTTCTTTCTCAATTCTTCGTAAATCTTCCATTCTTCTTGGATAGCTTGGGCCTTCTTATCTTCTTTATCCTCCAAATTCATATACCACTCTAACTGCGCCTGTCGCTGTAACTCTCGTGCTTGTTGTAATCTTCGGTTTTTTTGTTTTAGCTTATCATCTGAGGCACTGGAATCATCTGCTGTCTTTTTAATCATGTGGTCTGATCTCAAATCCGCACTATCCGACTCTACCAACTCATCTAAGGAAGATTGGGCAGCGCTATGCCCATCTAAAGCAATTAAAAATAGTAGTAAAAATATCATAAAGTCTCTTCTATTAAATTATTATATGTATGTATTATATATCATTTTGCAAAAAAATAATCTTTACAGTGTCTTTCAAGGCAGGTTAGTAGAGTTTTTATGATATTAAAAGGTGCATACAGAGTTGCATATAGGATCGGGTTGAAGCTATCATGGTCAAGTTGCAGAAAGTACTCTGCTGTGACAGCATGTAAAATTTTATTTTGTCTGATTGGCAATATCGCATAATCATGAATCATGCAAAAAATGGTATGCTACTGCTACGGATCCCTATTCAATTGTTACGAGCGTATATGCTCCCCTTTACCCCAACAGATGCCTGCTAAGAAAAAATATGTTACTTGGCATCACCTTCAGACATCAGCAGAACAACTATTACGTGATAAAATCAGAGAACAACAACCAGTGGAAAGAAAAACTGAGAAATTTGATACCCTTATAAAATACACAAAGAGTAAAAAAAGGCAAAAAGAAACCTCTCGGATTGTAGAGAATGTCTTCTGCCAAGGTTGATCTCTATGATCGAAATCACGCTACGATCATAGACAAACTTTATCTGCCCTGAATCACATCTTTTCTTCTTTGTTTTATTATATTCAAAACTCCAGGATGAGCATTTCAGATCTACATTTTTCTTTTTTTGAGGTTTTGAGGTAGAGTACACAAGCGTTTGTCTTTTTCTCCATCCATGCCGCCCCCCCTGTTCTTTCTATTTGTTATGCGCAGAACTCAATACATCCTGTTCCTGTGTACAGAGAGATACTATGCTTCAACCTAGCGGTTTATAGGAACTCAGAGAGATCAGCTTAAAGAGTACATATAATACAACTTAGACAGAGGGGTAGATTGCATCTCTATCTGGTTGAAAAAAAAATACTAGATGTTTTTCAAAAATACACTCCTCTTGAAGGCAGAATTGGTTGAATAATGTATATTATTGCTGCAAAAAGATGAAATAAAAGCTGATGAAGAACGTGTTGCCTTTGCCGACTCACCTTGCATCAGCTCTTTTCCATGCTTTCGAGTGAACGGGCCCTTGGTGGAAGCTTCTTGCGCCCCATTTCGTGGTGCATTGGCCAAACTTTTTTACGACAATGTGGGCATTTTAAAGGAAAGTTTTTAAGATGAGGTTGGAGCAACAAAAAGTTATAATATTCCTGAAAAGCTTTCTCTTCATCCTCAGAACATAAATAGTATAACGAGTGCAGTAAGCAATGATACGCACTCATCAGTGCGCCTATCAGATGAGGTGGCATTTTTTGCTCATCAACCCACTCTGCGTGAAGCAACATATCAGTATGCTGAACTTCCTGAAAAGACCAAAACAAGAGTGGTATATCAACCGGAATTCTGTAAATTTCACCCTCTTCGGAAGCCTTAAGCGCGGCAGTATGTATATCAAACGAAAAATGTAAGGGGTGATTTTTTGGAAAATTTCGATCAAAATTATAGAGTTGATTCATCATTAAATCTAGAGTTCTAGATACTTGGCTTATCGTACATCTTAAGTCTCCTAAGCTTCCCATTGTCTCATGAGTCCAGAGCAAAGGTTCCAGCCAATTTAAAATCTTTCTTTTGCTTACACGCCTCCTATCTTCAGACCACTTACTCAATTCTTGCCTAGATAGACCTAAGGGTGCCGCGGAAATAGTAAACGAATCAATAGGATGAAAGGTGGCTCGCCAAAAGCTCATATATTCCCTATCAGCTGCGCTTGTATTGCCATCACAAAAATGCTCTATGGATAACATCAAATGGTTATATGCAAGCAATGCTTTCTCTTGCAATGTAATTGCTTTGTTCTTTTTATACATTTGATATTTAGATTTTGCAATCAAAAAAGAGAAAAGTAAGGTTCGCATATCAAGATCAATCTCATAAATTTCACCTTGTGCACGAGCCGCGTCTCTGGCACGATCAAGATTAAAGCTGGGATTGAGAGGGTGATTCTCTGAAAAATAGCTATTTAAAGAATCGTATTTTGCAACTATCTCTAGTAGCTTCTTTTCTATTTTCTTCAACTGGGAAGGGAGCGTGGAATTTCTTTGTGCCTGGAGTAATGCTGAAAGCTCTTTTTTTGATAACTCCAAACCAGCTTGCGCTGACTGCGCAAAATTCCCTTGCTCTGTAGCTCCATAAGACTGAAAGCAAAGAAAAAATAATAGTATAAATGATTTGATAATAAACTCTCCCATAGCATCTCAAACTGACATGATTTTTCTGATATGTCAAATAGGCATAAAGTATATAATTGTTAGGATCAGCCAATGCACCATATGTCTAAAGGATGTGTGTGATAAAGGATTCTGAACAGCATGCTTGGGTGGGCTGCTGTTGATCTCGGTGTTGATCCTAATGAGGATGAGAAAATTTTTAATGCTTCTTATCAATCGGCATAATTGTATGTACAAAAAATCTCTAGGCCAAGAGGATTCAGATGACCTTGCATGTACTGTAAATCAGTCATTGTTATCATTTTTATTCACTTAACTGATTATCCACTTTTGCATAAAATATTTTTTCGATTTATAGCTTTATATCAAAATGTTTTGGAAACGATAAGATAAATAGAACTATCATATTTTCCTTCTTATTATATGAAAAACATGATATCATTTGAAAAATGAATATACATGTAATACTATTATTTTTAATCTGCTTTTACTCTCATGGCGCTCAGGAAAATTTCACATTTCCATGGCCAGCAGACGTTTCACAAGCTCTGAAAAAGTATTATGTAAATGATCCCGTGCACGATCTTGCACAATCAACACACAGTGCGCTTAAAGTCATTTGCGCTAGAAACCCCGCACCAAATCCAGTCATGGATCCTCAGAGCACAGATTTTTATTTTAATGAACACCTCCTTTGCGCTGCTTTTAAATTAACGGATCAATACTTCACCGCTGATAAACTGCTAAAGAAGAAAACACATAAAATGTTGCTTAATTATCTTTTATTATCAGCTCACTCTTGTATAGAGCCAGCTGAACACGAGGCTCGCAAACACTATTGTTGTTGGTATTTCAATACCCCTTTTGCCAAAAATTCGTAAAGCGGCATTTTTAAATCAAAGAAATGAGAGCGAAGTAGCGCTACAAACGTTTACACAGATTAATAATAATATTAATGGCATAAAACCTTATATAGAGATATTTCTAATCAAGCATGATTTGTATATGGTTTCTTTTATTTGTTTTTCCACTCAAGCTATGATTAAACTATCAAAGTGATCGTACTCAGGTGATGAATATGTTGATATTATTATCGCGCACCTCTTGCACGCGTGTGGATCTGATACCAGGGGATTGACATGGTTGTGAAAGGCAGATAGACCACACAGAAACAACTGGATCTTTGGAACCAAACTCAAGAAGAGATTGGCCTTATACGGAAGACCTTCTGAAAATATTGATTGCATCTTGGTCGCTAGATATTTGAGCGGAATCAGAGAGTCAGGTCTGCCTGAGAGATGATGCGTTATTATATACTTATTCAAGTCTTGCTTAAATAATATTTTGCCTCAGCTGCTTATGTTAGTTGTGTGTGCTGCATCAATCATCTTTCACGATCATGGATCATCAGGGTCCACTACGTTACGTTCAAAAAACTGCGCATTCCCACCTTCCTTTTATAATCAAATCATGTTATAATTTATACATTAGAATAGAGGAGAATATCTAATGACATTAATACTATTATTTTGCGTCTTTTTTCAATCTTACGCAGCTCAGCAGCGCGTCCAGGACAATTTGAGCGCTCACCTACCAGAAGAGGAGCTTGAAGCTTTTCTCTCATTCAACACAAAAAATAAATACACATTTAAATCATTGCGTCAACACGCAGGATACACACATACGCTTCTGAAAAGTCGCTACGATATAGCTGATGGAGAACTGGGTCTAGAGATGGATCCAACAGAGATAGGTTTTTCTTTTTCTCCAGCACTCCTCTGTCAGGCTTTTTTTCTAATGCGTAAAAACTATGATTTGTTGAAAGATCCATATCCTGGACAGAGTATTGTATGGAATGATGATGAGAACCGCAAATATAGCGAATCATACCCTCTTCTCATATCATCTGCAAAACTACTGCTCCTGTCCGCTAGAAAGACGGCCGCAGAGCAAAAATATACTGAGTGGCACTCAACTTTTTATAATGGCGATTTAGAGGACTTATTAGCAGAATTCGAAGAAGACGCAAGAGAATTGAATCAGGAGATGTTGAGATTTGAGCGGAGAACGTCGGATAAGCAATGATGCGTTTTACATACTGATTAAGGTCTTGCTTAAATAATGTTTTGCCTCAGCTGTTTATGTTAGTTGTGTGTGCTGCATCAATCATCCGCTTCTGCAAAATCGCTACAATATAGCTGATTGTGATTCGTTTGGAGCAGTGGGTCTAGCGATGGATCCAACAAAGAGAGGTTTTTCTTTTTCTGCAGGCCATCTGTCAGGCTTTTCATATAAGGAATAGAAACTATCAATTATTACGCAATCGATGGTAGCCTGATAGGTGGGATCAAAGCGATAAGGAAAGGTATAGCGCATCATACCCTTTTATCATATCATCTGCAAAATTGCTCCTGTCCACCGAAAATATGTTAGCGGAGCAAGAATATACTAAGTGGTACTCAACTTTTTATAGTGACACTCTACTCAACCTACTCGAGAACCATGAAATGGATTTGAGATCTGGAAAGATTTCTTGCATATGTTATAATGAAGGATATTTAGAGCAAAGGAGAATTTATGACATTAATACTATTATTTTGCGTCTTCTTGCAATCTTACGCAGCTCAGCAGAGATCCCAGGAAGATTTGAAGCATTACCTACCAGAAGAGGATCTTACAGTTTTATTCGCATTCAAAACAACAAACACTTACACACTTGCAAAATTGTGTGAATACGCAGAATTCTCACATACACTTCTGAAAAATGGCTACAATATACCTGATGGAGAACTGGGTCTAGAGATGGATCCAACAAAGAGAGGTTTTTCTTTTTCTGCAGGCCTCATCTGTCAGGCTTTGCATATAATGAATAGACACTATCAATCTGCATGCAAGCAATGGAAGCCTAAGAATAGATCCGATGAAAACGATCAGGAAAGGTGTAGTGATTCATTCCTTGCTATTATATCATCTGCAAAACTGTACCTGCAGGCTCACGATAAGTTAGCAACGCTAAAATATACTCAGTGGTACTCAACTTTTTATGATGACCGTTTAGGCGCGCAACTCAAGAAGTGGGCAGTGATGCAAAATGACATGCCTAGTAGGGAGAGTTTTAGGTTTTAAGTATTAATTCTCTGACAAATCTGGCACAACTGTGAGGAATAACCTATGAGCAGGAAACTCTATAGTTTCCTGCTCATTTTTTAAACGCAGATAGATATTGCTGATTAGTTGCTTGCCATACAGTGTAGGATCCATATAATTTGCTGAGAATGGTGGAATGTTTTTTTTCTGCTGCAAATCGAGAAACTTGAGATAAAAAATCGCTATGGTTGTCTAAAAATTTTTTTACACCTCATAGGTGCGCAGCGCCGACATCTTGCGCAGCATCTACTATTGATTGTGTAAAACGCTTTCATTCATCAAGCTCCTGTGCTGGATTAGCTTCTTATTATGCCGATCCCATTGCTGATCAAACGCAAGGCAAATTTGTTCTAAGCGTACCTATCGGGTAATGGATCCAACCTCTTGCTCCATAAAAGTGTAAACATATTAAAAATAGCAATATAAATGAGATCAAAATATCCTCACAAATCCTATTTTATTAATATCAAAAAATTGCGTTTGATGATCATATCAAAGAAGACAGAGCATCTTTAAATTCGCGAAACTTTGGATTACACCAAAAAGGATTTTCTTTACAGAAACCTTCCAAAGATGATACTAAGAGCGCGCATGCATCCTTATATTGTTTTTTGAATGCTTCTCTATTTGAGTGCTTTGAGGATACTGAGGCATATACTTCTTTTAATTCAGAAAAAATATAAAAGAAGGCGTCTAGGTCAAGTTTCTCACCTTCATGATTAGTGAGAAAAATTTTTAGATCAAGTGGATCAGGAATGTCGATCTGTTCATCCTCGAGAGGAAATCGCCTTGCGTGCATCTCTGCAAAAGTGCGATCCAGTCTCTGTTTATAAGTGAGAGGATGCAGATGCATTTGTTCAGTCAAGAATTTTTCAATATCAACCGTTATTTGCTCTATTAAATTATTTATATCATCAAATGGTATAGTGGTATAGTCCTCATATTTTTTTTTAGTAGGTTCCAAAATAGCTAGTAAAGCTTCTTTTTTTCTCCTTAAGCGAATTTTTGCATTGTCAGCAGTATCCGATTCATATGCTGGATTTTTGATTATTTGTGCTATGTTGCCTGAATGCGCTTCATAGGGTAACCAATCAATCTTCTTTTGTCTCATTAAGCGAATTTTTGCATCCGCTGCTTCGAAAGGGTCAAGCACTAGTAATTTGGAGGAAGATTCCGCAGTGCTATAAGCCTCTAAGGCAATAAAAAATAATAGTAAAAATATCATAAAGTTTCTTAATCTATTATTATTTTATATCATTTTGTAAAACAAACAATATAGTCGTTATGAAAAACCAAAATTTTTATCTATCCTAGCATACTTAATTTGTTGCCGTTTTTTCACCAATCTTCTGTCTTTTCAATCCACTTTTCGTATCATGCCTTTTGCATTTGTAAATTCAGCAATGTGAGACAAAAAAGCACAATTCTCCCATACCCCTACTTCCGTATGATCCCAACATTTTCTCTTTTTATCAACTCATTCATGTATTTTAAGCCAGTCATTTTTAGCATTATTCTTCATATGGGAAGTAGAACTGGGAGAGTGAAGTGCCTGTCTATCAAATTTGCGCTTCTCTGTTTGAGTGTTTTGAAGATACTGAGGCATATACTGCTTTTAATTCAGAAAAAATATTTTACTTGCTATAACCTTTTAGAGATCAGCAGAACAACTATTACGCGATAAACCTAGATAACAGTATAAAATATACAAAGAGGAAAAAACACGATCAAGGAGCTGTTTCGATCCCAGATGAAGTAGGAAGGCATTTTTTAAGCAAAAGTGAGCAAAATCCCACAAAATCGCAAAAGGAGTATCATTTATTCTCAAGAGGGCGGAAGTATACTGCTCATAAGCACTTGCTTAGTATATCAATGCGCTATTGCATGCTGGTGATCCTTAGGCATAGTAGAGCGCACCATCTCACTGTATTAGAAGCTTTTATTCGTAATTGAGCGACGCAGGATTTTGCATTTAACATAATTAAGAGTTTATGTTTCATCCATGGATATTCAGCAAGACTTTTTTGTGTTAAAATTTTAATAACAGCATCACGATCTGAAGAGTTTTATGATTAATATTATTACACTTTCACTATTTATGTTTATTTTAAATACAGATGCTGCTGAGGATGCTATTACTCCTGAGAATACTATTACTCCTGAGTGGTCGATGTTCTTGCTAGATCTGTTCCTGAAGGTCAGGATAATGATATGGAGGGTGAGAGACTGCATGTAGACATGGCAACAATCATAGATGCTCTTGGTCGATGTGTGCCTGAGATCGCAGATAATGATATGGACGAAGTTTTGCTTTGTTTTCCGCAATTGAAAGTACCGAACCCTTTCTATCCCAATCAATCAGTAGAGAGTATTAAGCTTCGTTATAAACAAGAAGGTTCAGCAAGATTTTTGGAAGCACTAGAATATGCTGCTTGTGCCACTCATAATGTTGGCAAGATTACGACAGAGTGTGTAGAAGAATCTTGCCTTAAAGACTTGTGCAACCATATGCCGCACGATTCTATCATTAATACTGATAGTGATTTTAAAATGTGCATGTTCTCCGTATACCCTTAATAGTTAGTTTCTTTATTTAATGGTGTACATATTGTTCGTCGAATTCTTGTCTATTTGAGCCTTCTGAGGATACTGAGGCAGATCTTTAATTCAGAAACAATATCAGAGAAGGCTTCTAGGTCAAGTTGGCCTGGTTGAAGACTGGTGAGAAAAGCTTTTAGATCAAGATGAAGTTCTTCATCTATCTCTTTAGAAGTGCCGTCAAGTCTCTGTGTATCACTCAGTGGATGCAGTTGTTCATCCCACATTTTTTCGATAAAAAAAGTGATGATCTCTATCACATTATGGAGAGCATCAAGAGTATAATGTGTATCCTGCCTGCTGATAGGTTTCAAAAAGCTCTTTATTAAAATTTTTATTCCCTTTAAGCTATTTTTTTTTGCATCACAACCTTCTAAAGTGTGAGATAACAATATTGTTTTTGATCTTGGGTCTCTTAGCTCTGATTCATCATCGGATTCATCATCGGAGTAACAATCACTGGCATCATATAGTGGATTTGGCATAATTAATGCGTTGTCTGATATACAATATTCAAAACTATTCAACTCTACCGAATCATCGGAGAAAGATTCCGAAGCGCTATGAGCATCTAAAGCAATTAAAAATAATAGTAAAAATATCATAAAGTCTCTTAATTATTTTATATAATTTTGTAAAAAAAAACAATAGATTTTTTATGTCAAACCCCGACTCTATAAAACTATAGAATGATCACTTTAGATCTACATTTTCTGCAAAATGAGCCAAGATTTCTTGCCTTATTGCCTCAAATGTCCCCTTAATATGGGGCAATTCTTGATAACCTTGAAGTATTTTTAGTGCTTCAAGACATGGCGCAACGGAGTCCTCTCTTTCTTCAAAAGAAATTGTTTTTCCCGTGAGCAACTGTACAATTCCAGGATCAATATAATATATATCTGGAATCGTTAATCCTAGTTTTTTCATAGGATCATCTTGAAAATCACCCATATAATCACTGATTAACATACTGAATTGCTCATGCAACATCCAGAATAGCAAATGAAGCACTGGTGTGTATTTCTCTGGATTTGTATATTGGTATCCAAGCGCCTCATTCCACAAAACACGAATTTTTTTCATTGCAATATCATAAAATTCGGAAAAAGGCCCTTCTTGCATTGCTTCTTGCCCTTGATGGTGAGCCATTATATCGTGCAGAACTTCGTGATTTAAACACTTCATGCACTGAAATATCTTGATTTTGTCTCTTAGAAACACTAACTAAAAAACTTTTTTCAAAAAGCATTAGTGTCAAATAATCTTCCATTTCAAACAAACCGCTGTCTGTTTCCACAAACATATAATTGCTTTGAGAAAGTCTTCTCACAATGTGCATATCTGACTCATTCCAGCACAAAAGCTTTCTCTCTATATAGTTTGATATTCTTGTTTTTTTTACAATCCATCATAACAACAAGAGAAAAAAATCTTATCGCATCTAGGTCGTACTTTTTTGATTCCCAGTTCATCTCATCTCTCAATTGCAACAACCCTTGATCAAAATAATCCCAACACACTTTATACTCATCCGTATCTTCATCACGCAAAAATTGCTCTATATGATCGCAGACTTGTTTTAAAGGTACCTGTTTTTGTTTTAAAACACTTAACGCTTCCATCGCATGAGGAAATTCCATTTTCTCCAAACATTTTTGAGAAGCACCGTGCATCATAACTGTGAAAAGAAAAAAAGTAATAAAAAGAACATAAAAATTAAACCTCAATTTTGTTTGTTAGGCACTCCAAAATCCATTGATATTTCTATGAAAAGCGGTTTAGACAATGCTTTGTCTCATTCTATACAAAATTAAAAAAGATCAACAAATATCTTATTGCAAAGCAAAGTTATGTTTTGTAGAACAATCTTCTTAAAGCACTCTACTCTTTGTAGATGTAAACACAATAAAAATCATATATCACATTAATATAATGTCCATGTAAGTGGAAGAAACGCCGTTTCTAATAGAATTGTGTTTTGAAGAACAATCTGCATCTTAAAAGTATATTAAACATAGTATAGTCGTTATATTGGATATTGCATAATATTAATTTTACTATGTGTGATCTGCTTACAATTAGGATTTGAGCTCTGCAGGCTCTGCAATCATGGGATCAATGAAAAGTTTCTTAAATACATAATATTCAAAATCAGCTTTTTTCGAACAGTATCTCGTTAGACAGTAAGCATCCAAAGAGAGTAAGAGATGATAACACGCGTTTTTCATACGCCTGTGAACTTTTTGGTCTTCCATATCCAACAGGTCATAGTCTTCCCTCCACAAACCAAAAGCATGATAGTAAAGTGCAATGTTAAGACGGAAGTTATCTTGTTCGAGGTTAGCAGTGAACTCTTTCTTCTGATCCTCATTTACTTGAGGGTATATTTTTTTGAACTCTACGGTAAGCATTGCTATGAGTGGTTCTACTAACAGCACTCTTAATAAATCAAGGCTCTTTTTGCATATGCGATCTCTTGAGCATAGATCGTGTTTTGTGTATAAACATCTATATTTTCGAAATTTATCTTGCACCTTTATTCTCATACTCTCCCGCAAATCACTTTGATCGCGGTGCCAGAAAGACACACGATTCATGCGATCAGCAAAGAACATACAATCTAGAAATTTCTTTCTTTTCAAGGATAAAGTTTCTAAGGATAAATATTCTTCTGTAGCGCACCCCAAGAGCAAGAAAGGCCCGGCATGTAAACAGGTTAAGAGTAATAAGATTGATCGCAAAGGCATGGATAATTATATGCATCATTAAGTGAAATATCAATCTCTGATAGGCTAGCAGTATCTATTGTCACTGTCTCGTATTCCAAAACAAACCGCATACATTTTTGCAAAATATTATACACATAAAGAGAAAATTTTATGGAAGCAAGGCACTGCACTGCACTGCACCAATCATTCACTTTCTATCGAAACTCTGTGCATCAATATTGCCTAACATCTTGCGGATATTTATTTGATGGATATCGAGAGCACGCTTATCCAGCCTATTCTTTTTGGCATAAATCCTCAAACGAAAGAGGGCTTTTGAAATTTTAACTCTTTCGTGCTAAAAAAGTAAAGACCGCCTCTTTATCTCACGCTTTGGGTGCTTTAGAACTATATAATTTATTTCTTGTCAACCTTAGGATACGATCATAGCTTTGCAAGAATTTCCAGAATAAGAGATCGAGTGGTTCAGAGATTCCTATTCAATTATCATTTGGGAGAGATGTCTTTCAATGGCTTGGGCCTTGACATTGAACTGGTCCCCAATGTGAGAGGGTCTTTCGGACCAGAGGAGCTTATATGCACTCATAGCTTCTTGATATTTACAGTCTTTACATTTACACTCACTGAAGTCCTTCACATCTTCTTTATGTTTACATTCTGCACATTTACATTCACTGAACATCTTCACAAAGAAACGGCTCTCCGGTTTCTCTTTCATAGCTTCAACTACACATTTGCCACAGAAATTCTTCACAGATAACCAGCTCTTATATTGCTCCGTAGATTTATGTGTATTCCAGAAGTTCTTCATCCATAACCAGTTCTCATACTGTTTGACAGCTTCATCTGACTCATTATTACAGAAAGCCTTCAAAGATGAGCAAAGGTGCCTGCTTGCTTGGTAGCAGTAATCCCGTAGCGGACCGACGTACCATTGAGGTGAGGTCTTCTTTTTTTTGCGGAAGACTACACCAGCACTTGTCTTTTGCTTATCCCATTCTGGCCATACCCTGATCTCTTGATTACCCATCATCAAAATCAATCCATCCTCTTCCTGTTCGCGGGACTGAAAAACAGAGCAGAGTTCCTCAAAATCAGAACAAAATGTGGACAAATGAAGAGTGTCAGGATGATCCACAACACCACAATAATTATCACGCAATCCTCTTTGAAGAAGGCATCGTATTGACATTACAAGATCTTTAAAATCGTGCATATTTTCAAAATCGCTCATCTCATCTCGGATCTTGAGTATGAGAGAATCAGTGTATTTGTCACGTAAGATCTTCAAGGTCTTTTTGGCAAAATCAGTATCTTCCTCTCTCCTGCTCTTGCCTCTCTTGCTTCTTTTGCAAGTTTGAGTCTGAGAGGTATCTTCAAGAAAGCTAGAATAGCCATCGTCAAAAAGTTCAGATTGAGTCACAGGGGCAATTTTTCTTTTCTTAGAAGGGGGAGATTTAGGCATATCAAACGAAAGCGGAGGTGCATTAAGCAGATACGATGCCTGGGTAGAGGTACACGGTTTCGGCTCAAAGTAAGGCCGAGGATCCCTCATACCGATGGAACTATCAGACTCACACCGATCAAACGCAGACTGTGCAGCAACCCTATCAGACCGAGGGGCAAACGGTTTCGGCTTAGAGTTAGAGTCAGAGTGATTGGTCCATGCTTCAGCAACCCTATTAGGCTGAGGGGTATATGGTACAACAGGCATATCAGGCTGCAGTGCAACAGCCATATCAGACCGAGGGGTAAACGGTTTCGGCTTAGAGTTAGAGTCAGAGTGATTGGTCCATGCTGCAGCAACCTTCTGAAGTAGATCACATATATCTGTATACTCCGCCCCATATACGGGAAAAACAAAAAACAATAATATTAATATCATAGTATATCCTAACTCCGTTATTCATCTCATATGTTGTTTTTCTAAACAATCTTTAATAAGGAATAATCACAAAAACATGGATAATTTATGCTTAATGCAAATTAAATCTCAACATTGCAAAGCTATATTTATTATGTTTTATGGAGTAATCTTGCGCTGTGATGGGAATCGACAAGCATAAGATTTTTGCACACACACTTAGCGCTCCCAAGAGGGCTTACTCTTTCGTGCTATTATCAAGGTATGCAAAACATGATGCTAATCCTATTATTTTTCATCTCTCTACATGCTTATGGGGCTAGAGAAATGCTCCCTAGTGAAAGACAGTTTCTTTACCGTATGCAGAAGCTTAATCCCGAATATAAACACCCAGGTGATGATGCATCTGTCGCCATTACAGGTGATGAATTTTTCACTATTAACGATTATTGGACAGCCAGTATAACAATAGTTTCCACCTACAAAAATAGTATTTTGGCAATTATTTCTGAGAAGAATCATCTTGTTTGCTCACTTCCTGAATTAATACTTATTGCACAGAAATTAAAAAAGATATTCAAAGAAGTTTACGACAAACATTATCTTAGTGATTTGGAGCAAAAGAGGCTGGCAACCCCAGAAGATGAAGCTTTTTATCTGGATGCCGCTATAAATGATAGAGCTAAGCAAAAAGATGAACCTGTTTTTTTAAATATAGCAAGAATACTTGAGGATTTTCATGAGTTAGAAAGATACCATGATGTTGCTCTAAACGATGTAAGATCACAGTTCAACGAAGATGGCCTCTTCTCCTTTAAAGCAGGTCCTATCGCCAGATGCACCAAATCTGTGTATACCCACTTATTCACAGCTTTAACTTTTTTATGTGAGGAGAATACAAATTCATCTATGGCAGAATATTGCGCATATCTTAAAAGCAAACAACACCTAAAAGACAATGATTTTGATAAGGTTCTCGCTAAATATGAAGATGTTCTCAAAGTAGAAAAAGACAAATGAATTACCTTTTTATTTAATTAGATAGTACTAAATTTTCACCTTTTGTGCTATTCCCTTTTGCCCAAAAAGCTTCCCTTTTTTTGCAACCAAGATTCTTTTTCAGTCTATCTTTTTCTTTTCAACTCCCAGCTCTTTTTTTCGGTTACGCCCTATCTCTTGCTTTGCATGCAAATCAGCATTCAAACTCGCTTCATCAGGAAATCAAGAAACTCCTTGAGACTCCAAAAGATAGTAAACAGAAGAAAATCAAAAAACATGTATCCACACATCAGTTAGAAATACCATCTATTTTACAATGTAAGAGCAAGAGACTCTAATGCCATTCACTATTAACAATGATTGGCAACAAGTCTAACAATGGATGCTAGCTAAAAAAATAATATTTTAGCAATTATTGCTGAGAAAAATTATCTTTCTTGTTCACTTTATGAATTCATGCTTATAAAAAATCTGAATAAAAATAATGTGATATCACATATAAATTTCCTATCTGAAAAAATTTATATCATCTTACCTTCCACCCCTTTTTGATTCACAGTCAGTGCTAAAACGCCTCTGCACCTTGTATCAAACAGGCGCATATTCTTCAAATTCGAAATTCATGGCAGGGGCATTATGCACATCCAAGGCCCATTGCGCTTCATCAAACCACTTAGGAAATTCAGTTACTCCAAGAGCCATTGACTCTCCTACAACAAGAGGTTGTTGCCAACAAGCAGCAAATGATGCCTTGGCAGACATTAAGTCGTCCATGCAGTAGTAAGAATGCAAAGATGCTATCAATAAATTGAACGAATTTAGGATTTTGTCTTGGAGTGTAGCTCTTCTTGGCGGAATGTTTAGCTTCTTTTGTAAAGCTTCGATTTTTTCTTCAAACTTTGAATAATTCTCTCTTTTTTTCAACAAATCTTGCCAAGTTAGCTCCAATTCTTCTTCAAACTTTGAATAATTCTCTCTTTTTTTCAACAAATCTTGCCAAGTTATCTCCAATTTTTCTGCAAACTTTGAATAATTCTCTCTTTTTTTCAACAAATCTTGCCAAGTTAGCTCCAATTCTTCTTCAAACTTTGAAGAATTCTCTCTTTTTTTCAACAAATCTTGCCAAGTTAGCTCCAATTCTTCTTCAAACTTTGAATAATTCTCTCTTTTTTTCAACAAATCTTGCCAAGTTAGCTCCAATTCTTCTTTCAACTTTGAATGATGCTCTCTTTTTTTTAACAAATCTTGCCAAGTTAGCTCCAATTCTTCTTCAGACTCTAAATGATTCTTTCTTTTTTGTAACAAATCTTGCAAAGTTAGCTTATCCCATTGTTGCTGATGCAAATCTGCATCATACTCTATTTCCAATTGACAAAGAGACAAAAAATAGGTTTCTAAATTAAGAGTAAAGCTGCCATCTTTAGCAGATTTGACCATTAACGCTCGTCGATCAGGCATGCTTTCTTTCTCAGAAGAGCTGGATTCCTGAAGCATATCTTTTAGTAATTTCAGCACATTCATTAATTTACCAAGACGATCAGATTTATCATGTTCTGACATCAAAGCAATTGGAGCAAGCTTACAATTCAATAATAATGCAGGATCCCTCTTCTCTTTTAAAGAAGCGGTCTTATCAGCGTCAGAGTCATCATCCGCCTGCTCACTCTTCTCTTGTACAAAAGCCAAATGTGATTTACATAATTGTACTAAATCGATCAGTGGGTCATCAAGAGTAGCGCCATAAACGTGTAAACAGCTTGTAAATAATAATATGAATAGCATAAAAAATCCTCTTATATATAATATATATATCACAGTTAGGCGTTAGTTATATATTGGGAATCCAACACAACATTTTTCTTCACTACGTATCCAACAGTTTCAATGCTTCTACTTTTTGCGTGTCTTTGCGTGCGCAACTACTTTCTCAACCTAGATATCACAAATGCACTTGAGATATTTTAGAAAAATATAGTACAATAACTTGTTATGTTTTCGTTTATATTACTATGCATCTCTTTGCACGCATATGGATCTGCTCTAATCTCCGGGTCTTCACCTAATGATAGCGTTGATAGTGTGCCCTACGATACACCCAATTGGGAAAGACTGGGTCCAACGAGGAAGGCGATTGGAAGTATGCTCTTTCAGGCTGAGCAATTTAGAGCAATAAAAGATATTCTTCTGGACAGAATGGCTCAGGAGTCTTTGCCAAATCCTGTATCGCTAAAGGCATTAATTAATCCTGTATCGCTAAAGGCATTCATTAATCCTGTATCGCTAGAGGAATTTACTCATCCTGCAGTTACATATAAGGCAATACCTGATCCTAACAATAAAAATTTTAACCTTAATACCGAGACTCTTCTCGATGCTGTATCCCTGGTATATACAGGTTTATGGCTAGTAGGCCCACATAACCCATCACTCATTTTCCTTAAGTACCATATTCATCACCACCTCCTAAACACTTGCTGTTTTTTCTTTAATAATGATCCAAAAAACGCTCGTATAGCATATTCTTTTTGGTATCAAAAGTTAGACCCCGAAAACTAGGGGTATAGAAGAGTTCTATATTCTCAAATGTATTTTGCAACCTGAGCATAAGTATTGAAACGCTTTTGTGAATTTTGGTTTGAGATCGACTACATCGATTTTTACAAACTTTCTCTCTTTCATTAATGTCCCTATTGAGCCTTGCTTGGTGTGAAAATCGATGCGTCATGCCACACAAAGTCATCACATAAATATCCGTAAACATCCAGAGTAATAATATGCACTCATCAGCACAATTTGCACATGAGGTGGCATCTCGGCCCCATCTAAGTGAAGCAATAAACTCGGCTTACTGAACTTCACAAAACAAACAATATAAGAGTGGTATATCAACAAAAACTTTGTAAGATTGAGTTGATTCACCGTCTTTCTTCTCAGGCACATACCAATCCGTGCTTATCCTTTTTAAGTTATCCGATTGAAAAATTAAAAAAAATATCATAGTCATGATATAAAAAATATGATATATTCACAAAAGGAATACTATGACATTTATACTATTATTTTTAATTTGTTTTTACTCTCATGGGGCTCATAGGGCTTGGACCAATTTCAGTTTTTCATTTCCAGAAGAGGTTAAAAAATCTCTAAGGAATTATTCTGCAAATGATCCTCAGGACGAGATTGTAGAATCAACACAGAGTGCACTTAAAGCAATGTGCGATAGAAGCGGTGCACAAAGTCACATCATGGATCCTCTCAATGAGTACTTTTTTTTTAATGAACGTCTCCTTTACAATGCTTTTGAGTCAATGAATCAATACCTCACCACTCATCCACAACTCGAGAAAAAAGCCAAAAAAAACCATAAAATAGCGCTTTCTCATCTTTTATTCTCGACTCGAGCCTGCATAGTAACAGAGGAACGAGAGGCTAAAAAACACTATTATTTCTGGCATGAATCCTGGTATAAAAATTTCTGCTAACGCATTTGCAAGTTGAACAATCACAAGGTGCGGAAAAGTTTTGACCTTTTATTTTCAAGAATCATCAAGAGGCATTAAAATCAAAGAAGTAGCGGAAGTCTCACCATAAACGTTTATATAGCATCATAAATATTTTATTGTCTGTTTAATCGAAGTGGAGCAGTTGAAGGTTGAGTGGTTCTATAAATCGCAACTTAACATAAAAATTTTCCTACTACGTATGCAACAACTTGGCATCCCGGGAATAATCTCACTATATCTTTTTATACATACATACTGCACAGGCCTCTTTTGTCACCTGCAATCCGCACAGTTTCTCTCTCTCGGAGAGTACTCTCTAGGTATAGATCTTCTGCCAGTCTGTGAGCTTCTGAGCTAAGTTTAAAAATATAGCGACTTGGAAAATCTGATTGTGCCAAACATTGAGAAAAAGGGACAGTGGAAGGAGGTAGTTTTCTCTCACGTATAATAACATCTCCTGGAATACAACAGCAGTATTCTAGATAAAGATCGCTTTCTTTTTTACAAAGAGTAAAAAAATCTTTAGCATAATCATGTTCTTCTAAAGAAGGGAGTTTATGCACAGCTTCAGCAACCACCTCCTTTTTGCACTCCCAAAGATTGTTGTGATCTTCGTCATTGTATTGCTTTAATACTTGTATTAGAGGATTGGGGTCTCCAACCATCTTGTCGTCTCTCTCTACTACTTTCGATGTCGGGTCGACGGCGCTATCCATTTCGTCATATCCAATTGTAACTATTGCTGATATTTTTGTATCCCACAAGACTTCTTCTGCTGCATAGATATTGATAACTAATAACACTAATAGTTTGATCATAATCAAGGACTTTGTCTTTATATTTACCATATAAATATGTTCTATGACAATCTCTCGCAAACACAATAAAGATTTTGAACATTTCTTTAAGGAACTCACTTGCTAATTATGCTATACCATACTACATTGATATTGCTCTGTTCGGCAATCTGATGCCCATTATTAGGCCGTAGCGCTTATATAAATAATATTGTTTCTCCAGTTGCCATTAAAGATTTTCTCCCAGGGTAAAGGTGGCATAGTAACCAAGAATTCTTCCTCTCTTGCACTTTGCGCTTTAACACTCAATTCATCAATGGTTACATCATTATTTGGGACTGTAAATGAAGTGCGATAAACTCTAAATATAAGATTTTCTCACGCTATGTGTAACTTCTTCTATAAACACATTTTGGCGGAATGGGTATAAACTCTATTTTTCTTTGTCAATCACACACATATTTCTTAGGACTTTCATGTGACGACCAATAAGCAATTCATATTTTTCATTAGCTCCATCATAATCTTTCAAACAGAAACTATCTAGGGTTGAGAGTAATAGAATCATAGTACATACAGAAGCTGCTCGATATGGGGAAAAAAACTATCAAAATCAAATAATGATCTAAGATGAGCAAGTTCAGAAAAAAAATCTAAAAATTTAAATTTACAGCCTTCAAAAATCTGGTTATTTTCTTTTAAAACAGCCACTATTGGCTGTGTCAAAATCTCCAATAGACCATATTGAGTGCTCCAAGTATAGGGAAAACGGGGCCAAATGCGGAGTTGTTTTATAATCTGCTTTTTACACAACTCCATACCTTGTGGATCGCTTTTCTCAGAATCTAAAAAATGGGTGGCAAAAGCTCCATTAGCGTCTACACAAATGGAGAAGAATAATATTAATATCAAACCTAAAATCTTCATGCTTATTTGTATATTATATTTTTGAAATTGCAATCAGTAGCTGCCAGCTCTCTATTATAATGTACAGGCGCACATTTCCTCAAGTAATTATGAGAAAAAAGGACAGCAGAAAGTAGAAATACACACTCTCTTGAAAAATCTCCATCCCATATCATTTGCCGGATGATGTTAAAAATCAAATATTTTGCACAAAAAACGCTCACGAACCCCAAGGTTTTCCCAACATCCCGCAAAGCAGCATCACTCACATATCATCTGCATATCTCATATTACTTTTTCCATTGCCTTTCCTCGCCTTGCATAAGAAACAGACTTCATTATGCGTTGCCAGCTACGGTATGCGGAAGATGCCCTTTCATCTCCCTCAAAGAAAAATTTAAAAGATTCTAAGAGCTTATGATACAGGTATACGTACTTTCTGTCAAAAGAGCCTACGGCAGTTATCTCTTTTTTATATTTTTGGATGTACTGAGTCCTATACCTTTCATAATTCTTTGAGAAAGCATGCTCAGCACACAATGCAGAAAAAGCAAGAAAAAAGGTTAACATATTCAGAGGGCAGCACTTTTTTTTAACAACATTGCATGGTTGAGGACAATCGTTCAACTCTTTTCTGCAAATTGAGACAAGCATGCTTCTTACTGATGATGCACACTCCATTAATTCATTCGGGTTGTGTATCTGAAAAATATCTTTCTTGTCACACATATTTAGAAATTCCTTGATTGATAGAAGCGCAAAGAATTTTTGATCTGACTCAAAAGGCACTTGCTCTGCCTCCCATTGAAATGTCTGTAACGCTAGACCAATACTTTTCATTCTATGCAAAGCTTTGATCGTAGGTAAGTCATCGGATACGAAAAGATCAGCCCCATAACCGTATACACAAATTAAAAATAATAATATTAATGGCATAATAAAAATCTCATTTTAATATATATCACATTTAATCGTTAGTTATATTGAGTTATTCATATTCAATTCTTATATTCTTTGCGTGCACAACCTCATTTTGACCTTCTGATTTAATCTCAAAGTTATCTCTCGCTTTGTTATCAATCTAATTAGCAAGATTCGCATTTCCTCCTTTAGCATTGATATCTTGACTTAAATATTAGAATAATAAGTGGAAATGCTTTTAAATGCAAAATATAGTTATATCCCCTGCTTCGTGTATTGCATTCATTCTCCACATGGTTGAGGTCAATCCTTCGTTATATATGATGTGGTGAAATTGATTAATAGTGACGCAATACACTCAAATAGAGGCGCCAGTACACAAAATCACTATCTCTTAACCCTCATGCACAGTCTGTCGTCAACGGCCCCTTGGAGAGCGTTCTCTAGGTGTGTCTCTCGTAATGGAATTTGTAATTTTCTCTACACCCTCAGTATCACAAGAGTGAAATACGATAGATCAATTATGAGATATTTACGTTTTTTATACAAATTTTGATGATCATATCAAAGGATTCAGAGTCTGTTTAAATTCTCTAAACTTTTCCTTAAAAGGATTTTCTCTACTATCAAAGAAACCTTGCAAAGATGATACTAAGAGCGCGCATGCATCTATGTATTGTTTGTCGAGTGCTTCTCTGTCTGAGTGTTTTGAGGATACTGAGGCATATACTTCTTTTAATGCAGAAAAAATATAAAAGAAGGCTTTTAGGTCAAGTTGGTCAGGTTGAAGATTGGTGAGAAAAGTTTTTAGATCAAGTGGGTGTTCTTCATCATGATGCCGTTGTTCAGGCAACATTTGTGAGATAATAACAGTTGTTTTCTCTATCACATCATGCATAGCATCAAGGGTATAATGAGGACAGATCTTGCTGATAGGTGTCAAAAATGTCTCAAGTAAACTTTGCACTTCCAATAAGTTGATTTTTTCTGCCCCCTCATCTTCTACAGGGCGAGATAATAATCGTACTTGTGATCTTGGATTTCTTGCCTCTGACTCATCATCGGAGGAACTGGAATCATATCCTGTCTTTCTGATTATTGTTTGGTTTGATAGCAAATATTCAGCACCATTCGACTCTACCGACTCATCGGAGGAATATTCCGAAGCGCTATGAGCATCTAAAGCAATGTAAAACAATATTAAAAATATCATGAAGTCTCTTCTCTCTTTTTAATTTATATAATTTTGTGAAACAAACAATAGAGTTGTTAGGTAAAACCGAAATTTTTATCTACCTTTATCAGTATCATCTAATTTAGAATAATACAAATTTTATGAAATTTTTAATTTTAATACTCTCATTTGTACAGAAATATTATACACATAGTAAGAATTTTTAAACGAACTTAAACATTAAACGCAGAGAAATATTGCTGATCAAGCATGTAAGCATGATTGGTATATGGTTTCTTTTATATGGTGAGTATGTTGAGATTATTATTGTGCATCTCTTCACACGCGTGTACTATAAAAAAATATGATATTATGTACAAAAGGAATATATATGAGATTTACACTATTATTGTTGATCTGTTTACAATTATATGGTGTTGAGAGGAATCCCTGCGCGGAATCTGAAAAACAGTTTTCTCCAGAAACAAATATCTTACGCTGTATTAAAACTGAGCAAGAATATTCTCAGCGGGAATTAACAGAGATAGGACATTACGTTTTCAGAGCTGCTGCAGCCGAATTAAAACTTCAATTTACTGATTTTCGCGAACATCTGCGTACAAGCTATACTGTAACTTCTCCTTACGCTTTAGCATTTCGGCTAAATTTAGATGTTTTAAGTCATGCTTTTCATTCCATCAGTACAGGATGTCAATCAGAATCAGGACTCGATTTGTTCAATAAGCAGGCTCCGCACAGACACCTAATCTTATCTGCCGAATACTTACTGTAATCGTTGTCCAAATTTGGCTTATCAGGAGTATTGCTTATGGCATCAAGCTTACCGTCAGTGGATCTTATCTGCCGAATACTTATTAATCGTTGTCCAAATTCGCCTTAGCAGGAATATTGTTTATGGCATCAAGCTTACCTTAAGTTGAACTAGCTCAAACTTTTCGTAAGGCAGATGAGATGCTGGGTGCAGGAAGGGTAAAAATGGTCGATGCTCTTGTTCGATGTGTTCCTGAGGTTCAAGAAAACGATATTGATAAATTCAAAAAAAACATGTTACACTAATAAAGTTAAGGGAGAATTTATGACATTAATATTATTATTTTTCGCCTTCTTGCAATCTTACGCAGCTCAGCAGAGCCCCCAAGTAGATTCAGCGGATTTCCTACCAAAAGATGAGGTTGACGCTTTACGCACATTCGAAACAACACAAACATATCCGCTTTCAGAATTGCATGCATTGGCAAAATCAGTACAGACGCTTCTGCAAAAGCGCTACAATATACATGGTGGAGAAGAGAGTCTAGAGATGCATCCACACGATGGAGGGTTTTGTTTTTCTGCAGCACTCCTCTGTCAGGCTTTTCATCTAATAAATAGAGCCTATACATGCTCATCTCGTACATGGGGTAATGATCAATGCTCTCTACAAGATAAGGAAAAATATAGAGAAGCATACCCTCTTATCATATCATCTGCAAAACTGTTCCTGTCCGGTAGCAATAGTTTTGCACAGAAAAACTATACTGATTGGCACTCAACTTTTTATCGTGACCATCGACATTTGGCATTTATCACACAGGGGACTATCTAACTCCTTTCAACTAGTTTTATGTTTTCATTCTCTGAAAAATCTGGCACAACAAAAAAAATCAAGTCATAGATCCTGAAATTGCTTGTATCAAAGGAGACAGAGTATGTGTAAACTCTCTAAATTTTGGATCACACAAAACAAGATCTTTCCTACAGAACCCCTGAGAGGATGAGATGGTGCGTGCAGACACGGAAAAAATGATCGATGCTCTTGGTCGATGTGTGCCTGAGGTTATAGTTTTAAAGAAAACTAAAGGAACTTTTTATGACATTAATACTATTATTTTGCGCCTTCTTGCAATCTTACGCAGCTCAGCAGAGCTCTAACGCAGACTTTAGGGATTATCTACCAGAAGACGAGCTTCAATCTTTACGCGCATTCAAAACAATAACAACATACACGCCTCTAAAATTGCATCAATTGGCAAAATCAGCACATATGCTTCTGAAAAATATCCACAATATATCTGAGGGAGAACAGAGTCTATATATTATGGATCCAAAAGATCAAGAGTTTTGTTTTTCTGCAGCACTCCTCTGTCAGGCTTTTGCTCTAACCAATAAAGGCTATGAATCCACCTCTCGTATATGGAGGGGGAATGATAAATGGATTCAAGAATATAGCTCATCACACCCTCATCTCATATCATCTGCACTAGATTTACTGAACTGTAGAAATAGCTTGGCGCGGCAACAATATACCAAGTGGTACTCAATGGTTTATGATGACGATCTATATTTGACGCTTGACAAAAATGTGGGAGAGCACTCAACATTTTAGGTTTTAATTCTCTGACAAATCTGGCCTAAGTGTGCGTTATACTCTATGAGCAGCGCTTACTAGTATCTTAGACAAAACTGCTTCGTCGCTTCACCTACACATTCATTACAGAATGATGTATGGGTCCAAAGGTGTCTATGTTGGTCCAACAGTGGAAGACGGTTCAATTATCATCCTAAGGCGGAGTGGTGGTCGCACCTTTTGAGACACATATTGATAGAAACTATATGCAAGCCGCATCGCTTGATTTGGCTCGGTCAAGCTCGCCCCTACGGGCAAAACAATAAAAAATAATAATATTAATAGCACGACATCTCCTGAATATCTCCTTATTTGGATCATTGTCGCATATATTGTTTTTTTGATCCCAGTATCTGTTCAGCAGTTAGTTTATCATGTTTCGTAAAGTATTTTGCAATAGCCGCCGTTATTTCTGCTTTCAAATCATTTGATGGAGAAAATGGCAAATATAAAAATCGGAATCCTGCATCTCTCAATATGATCACTTCAATCATTATTGTAGAGAAAGCAGAAATCTTACTCATAGCTATCTGCCAACTATAACAACCATATGGTTTGTGCGATCAGTAAGATATGCATAAATCAAAAATAGTGCGCCTCTTCTGAGTGGAATGATCATAGCAAAGGAGAGAGAGCATCTGTAAACTGTTTGAATTTTGAACGATACCAAAAAACACTTTGCCTACAGAAGCCGTGAAAAGATGATAGTAAGCACACGCATGCATCCTTGTATGCTGTGTCGCATGATTCTCTATCTGAGTGTTTTGAGGATACTGAGGCATATACTTCTTTGAATGCAGAAAAAATATAAAAGAAGGTTTCTAGATCAAGTTGGGAAATTTTAAGATTGGTGAGAAAAGTTTTTAGATCAAGTGGATAAGGAACCGCAACCAGTCGTTGTTCATCATTGAAAGGAAATCGCCTTGCGTGTATCTCTGCAAACAAGAATTTTTCGAGATCAAGCGTTATTTCCTTCATCAAATCATGCAGATTACCCAATAGCAAAAGGGTATCATGCTGTTCACATTTAGGTTGCCAAGTGGCTTTCAACAGACTTATATCTAGTAAATGTGCGTTTTTGCTCATGAATCTGCGCCTTTCTGCAGCCGAATCTTCTAAAGGGGCAGATAATAGTACTTGTGATATTGGCTTTGCTGGATTGGACTCATCATCGGAGGAGCTGGGGTTATCTGCTGGCCATATGATCACTGCCCTGTCGTCTAACAGATGACATGCAGCGCTATCCGACAGCGACTCATCGGAGGAAGCTTCCGAAGCACTATCAGCATCTAAAGCCATAAAAAATAATAGTAAAAATATCATACAATCTCTTCGCTCCTTTTTATTTTATATAGTTTTGTGAAACAAACAATAGAGTTGTTATGCAAAACCGAAATTTTTATCTACCTTTACTATTTTTCAACCTAGAGATCAGCACTTTGACAATTTAGATGTATTGCAACAATATAATATAAAGGATATTTTGAGAATTTATATAATCATGGAGATAACGCTATGCGCTACAGTTGAGACACAACTGGATCTGTGGGATGGGAAGAGGTGCAAGAGAAGGTCATCCTTATAATCCAAATATGCAGGCGATATTCGAAGAAATATACTCTATCATTAATCAATTTGTGAAAATAAAAAATATTTTTCTAAAAATCACGTTCAAGCATGCTACACATAATCCTCATCGGCAGGAGAATTGACTGATTCTGCAGCTACATATGATGCATTGTCTGATCCTAACAATCCAAAGTTTAACCTTGACAATCAAACTCTTCTATATGCTTTGTTTGACATATCAGGAAAATCATGTCAGCTTAAAATGTAATGGGGGGTTTATGAAATTGTTGATACTATTATTTTTGCTTTGTGCGCAAGGCTATGTTGATGCTGCAGATAGGCTTGATGAGAGAGAAAGGTATGTTGATGCTGACGCTAGGCCTTTTGATGATGAAGAGCGATCTGAAGAGAGAAGGAGGTCTTTTGATTTTAAAGCAGGCTCTTCTCCTGATGAAACAGGGATGTCTTCTAGGCTTCAAAAGAAATTGTTGCCAGAACTTCGAAAGAAAACAAATCTACTAGATGTAACCACACCTTTCGCAGACACTAAACTTTTAATGCAGTTAGCAGAGCCAATCCATAATTTGCTAAATGAAGCCTTCAAAAAGGAGAATCCTCGCGCAACAATGCCTACACTACGTCAACCCGGGCATCTGCCTGACAAGTTAAATCAGGCTCGAAATTTTGTCGATTCTAATAAAATCCCACTAACCAACATTGATAATCTTGATCTACACACATTTTTATACGCTTTTTGGAGATTGCAGCAGGAATATGCAGAAGCATACGACGGGATCTGGCCTGCACCCTCACAAAAAGGAAAAACCTTATATATTATGCCAAGCGAAGTAGAGGCAAGAATCCGCATGTTGCAGCAAAGCTTATTAAGCGCTTTATTCTATTTCTGTCAAGGCCAGAACTATAGTGAGAAAGCGATGACGCAATTTAGTCTTTATCGCAGATTACTTGCTACTCCAGTTGAGAATCCATTCACAAGATATCAAACAACAAGGCCACAGAACGTGCCTAACGGAGCACGCGATGAATCTTTAGTTTTCCCTCTTGAAGTAAAAGTGAAACGACCCGTGAGGAGCAGACCGTTATAAGCGCATAGGGTTTTGATATAGAGTTATCTCGTGCAAAACAAAAAAAAGGAGGAAAAAATCCTCCTTTTTTTTGATCGATACTCCCCCTCTTTCACTAAACTAGTGTTGATCTCAAGGCCTCTTTTTATTTTACAGTACAATGCAGCATGCTGTACTCTTCCTTCTTCTATCACATTCTGAATTTTTTGAAAATAATTTGACCCTCTTCTGGTAACCGTGGCAGACAATACTTCATGAAGCACTCAAAAAAGATATTATATTCTGAATAATGTGAGTCTTTCATGCCATAAAAAAAAGACTCTACACTTGATACTAGGTGGCACATCGAAAGTGTACGGCAGTTTAGAAGTTCCTCTTGCCTTCGTTTTGAAATTGAGCTAGGTTTGGTTTGCAGAAATGAAGAAATTTGAGACAAAGCGCTAAAAGCGTTTAAAAATCTTTCTAGACAATTTATAGACAGTGCGCTTTGAGATCGGACATTTACCAAACAAATTATTATTGGTTCTGCAAAACTCTTTAATTGATCATAGCTCATATCCTTCATCGCCACTCCTTTCTGCAGCTGATTTTGCTCATTCAATACACTGATAATATTTGCTGCGTATGGCTCTATATCTTGCTTATCTTTTTTCCAAGCTTCTTCTCTGTCTACGACCTGTAAAGCGCTTGCTAGCCTATGATCAGATGATTGCTCCAACCCTCCTGCACCATGAGCATGAAAACATATTAAAAATAATAATATTAATGACATCATAGTCTCCTACAATCTATATAATTATTATAACGCATAATTTTTTTAAATTAGCAAAAAACACAAATCACTTAACTTTTTTTAATTGCCAAAAAGCTATCCCTCACAAGCATTCCTCATGACATCAAGGCGTTATCATTGTGTTTTTTGGATCATGAGCACAGCAATAATGAATTCAAACTTACAAAAATCTTTCTTAAAATTGATATTCTCACAAAGATTTTATTGAATTTGCATCCCTTTTTCCACATTCATACCTTTTTGCCAGCAAGATCAAGTGGAAAGGTAACATCTGAAAGATTCCATGAATCTTTCATGGTGGCTTCAAAAATCTTTGGTGCAAGCTGAGCTTTATACACAACAGCGCTGGCTGGATCGTAAGTCAGAAAGTTAAAATACTCATCTTCTGCTATCATTTGGCTCAACTCTAGACTATTAGTTTCTGGATATAAACTCTCTTGGTTTGCATGTGTCATAGCTTCTTCAAAGTAAAGGTATAGATATTTAAAAGCACTCTTTCTAAAAGTAGAGCCTTCTGAAGAGGCTAACGCTTCCTCCACAATGGGCTTGTATAGTTCAATACGATTTTCCCACATAGAACTTTGAAATCTTTCTGCTCTTATCCTATTACAAAGTATACTGTCACTCAGACTATCATAAGTAATTTCCTCTGGTAGTGGCAATATTGCCAAATGTACACCATTAAATAAAGCAACGACCTGAGATTCGAAATCATATTTTTTAGAACAATAACTCCACCTCACATCAGATGGTGCGCCATTAACACAACTGACGTAGGTATGAAGGTATGTCAGGGGCAAACATTCTTTTTTTTCTATAACACGTGCATAAAAAAGCAACATAGCTTGATCAATATGGGCGGGTATCCTTTCTTCTGCAAAAGCAGATCTAACCATGGTTGTTGTGATGTCGCCAAGGTATCCTGAACGCACACATTCTTGCTCCATAGTCCTCAAAACTTGAGAAGTATTCAAAAATAAGTTTATTTTTTTTTGCTGCAAAGGGTAACCAACACAATCTAATTTTTCAACACCGGCAGGATACTTTGCTTCAAAATGCTCCAATATTTCTTGTCTTATTGCGTCGAATGTCCCCTTAACATGAGGCAATTTTTGATAACCTTGCAGTACTTTTAATGCTTTAAGAGATAGCTCAACGGAGCTATCTTTTTCTTCAAAAGATATTGTTTCGCCAGTGAGCAGCTTTACAATTCCAGGATCAACATAATACATATCTGGAATTGATAATCCCAGTTTTTTCATAGGATCAGCTTTAAACTCCCCCATGTACTCACTTATTAACATACTGAATTGCTCATGCAACATCCAGAATAACAAATGGAGCACTGGCGTGTATTTCTCTGGATTGGTATGTTCCCATCCCAGCGCATTATTCCACAAAACACGAAAGTGCTTCATTGCAATATCGTAAAATTCGGAAAAATACCCTTCTTGCATTGCTTCTTGCCCCGGATGGTGGCTCATTATATCGTGCACAAATATCACAGAACTTCGTGAGTTAAAAATTTCATGCACCGAAAGCTCTTGATCTGCTTTCTTAGGAAGACTTACTAAAAAACTTTTATCAAAAAGCATCAATGTCAAATAATCTTTCATTGCGAACAAACCACTATCTGTTTCCATAAAAACATAATTTTTTTGAGAAAGCTTTTCAATAATGCGTATCTCTGAATCATAGCGCACATAAAGATTGCGCTCTATATATGTGTTTATTCTTGGTTTTTTGCAATCCATAATAACAACAAAAGCAAAAAATCTCAAAGCAGCTAGGTCGTACTGTTCTGGTGCTCGATCGTGATGCCATTGCAAACTTTTAGATAAAGTATCCCAACACGGTTTATATTCCTCTGGATCTTCATCACGCAAAAATTTCTCTAGACGATCGCACACTTGCGTTAAAGGTACCTGTTTTTCCTTTAAAAGACTTAACTCTTTCATCGCATGATGAAATTTCATTTCATCAGAAACTGCTTGATAGGCACCTTGAACGACCATTGTGAAAAGAAAAAAAAGCAGTAAAAACAACATAATAACAAATCCTCATTTCAGCACAAGAAATTACTGCTGATCACATCGTGCAAAACAATATATATGTTCAAGGCACAATAGAGCGCGCAAACCCATTATTCTCGCTTGATATATCTACCCTATCTTGTGCTTTAATACGGACGATCAGTTAACGTAAATAAAGCCAGATGCCTCCCCTGCTCTGCGCCTCAATATGTGACTTTCTGTGCAAAAAGAATGTACACGGACTTAGCGCAGAACATTTGAAATATTTGCACATCTTTTTTTTCAGCGCAAAGAAAGAATTGTCAAACAGAGGAGACACTGGGATGTTTAATATTTCATCTTTCGCACTGTATCGCGCATCACTCGTGTATCTTCAGCCAACTAATCTATAGGAATGCTTGAAGCAATTATTTCTTTCTATATATTCCAGTAACAACTGTGCAAAAAGCTTTAGATCCATGACTCGCATATCCACATCGCTTCAGCTAAATCATCACATTTAAAATATTTGCACATCTTTTCCTGAATAGTAAAGAAAGAATGGTCATACCAAGGAAACGCTGAGATCATTTCAATTGCACCTTTCTCACTTTTTTCGACCACTCTTGTAGATGCAAAGAGGTTTTCGATCAAACTGCTTGAAGCTATTTTATCTTTTTCTCTTCTCACTATATCTTCGAAAGAAGAAGTGGTGCTATTATCTACCACAGTCTGCAGACAAAGGGCATACCAACAAATTTTGAATGTTACTGCTCTATGTGATGAGTCTTTTGAGCAGTCCAATGCTTCTTCAACAAACTCTCTCACCATTTCTCTCACGACTATGATGTGTTCTTCCCGTTCTTCCAAACGATCAGCTACAGCTACCAAAGCACGTGTATTCAGACTATTTTGCAAACAACAATCAAAGACCATCAAAGGTATGCCGGTCATAGCAGACACTACTGCATCTTCATAATCACACACACAATCTGGTTGCAAACCTTGATCAGAATGGTATAGTCGAAACCTCTGTTTTGCAGAAATCCTGTCGAGTTGACATTCGTCACGGATATCCTTTAATGTTTCATGAAGAGATGCATCACTCCATGCATCAGGACTAGATTGACTATTAAGATCATCTAATATTTTTGCGAAAGCAACCAACCGCATATTTTCTCTTCCCTCTTCATCTTGCATTAATAATGCGCACTTTTGCTCCAGGGTTTCAGCAGAAGGATAGCCTTGATTAAGCTCTCTTCTTTGATTATAGCCAGCGGTCATGATTTTCAATACTTCACTTTTTGTAGCATACTGCTCCATATATTCTTTTTGGTTCCAGAAATTTACAAAATCTAATGCAGCAACATCACCATGCTCTTGCCTAAATTTAGCCTTTATACTACTCTCCATATCTGCAAACACTGCTTTTATGCATGGGAGTTCTTCACAATCTCTTAAGTATTGAGCAGCTTCTTCCCTCACTCTTTTTCTCTCTTGTAGATAACTGCGATAATCTTTTGACCTACAATTATTAGGAAATTCCTCTCCTATCAAAAAACCTACAGTGTCGTCATCTATATAAAAAGGCGTGGAGATTTTTAGTCGCAGTACTTTGAGGGGCTCAGCTATAAAAGTGGCCTTACATTCACTATCATACCTATGAATTGCTTCATGAAAAACCCAATACAAGAAATTTGTCACAGATGTGTAATGGCCTGGATTTGTCTTTTCTACAGCTAAAATATCATTCCACAGTGGTCTGCAAATTTTGATAATGATATCAAAATATTTTGCATAGTATCCTTTCACTATAGGATCTTGCGATCCAGACTGATGTCCGCTCATATCATGCAGCAACACACAAGATGGTACACCTTCATAAATAGTATGCACACTCATATTAGCACTCAAATCTTCCGGAAAACTGCACAAATATTTATTTTTATCCCAAAGCATTAGTGTCAGATAATCTTTTATCTGGAATACACCATCTTGAGTCTGAACAAATACCAACTCTCTTTGTGATACTTTCAAAAAATTTTGAAATTTTTCTTCAGTGAAATAAATTTTTTCTCTGGGGCAAGCCCAATAATGTAAAGAAAGAGCAAGTCGAGAAAAATCTTTAGGCATTGGATCAGGTGATCGAGTAATACACTCTTTTAGACTATCGTAATAAAGTTGCTTAGTTTGCAAAGAAGCCAAACTCAAGAAATGGTCTTCCACTATCTTGGCCATTTTTGGTAGAGAGAGTAATTTTTCCTTTAGTTGCGTTACTTCTTTAACAAAAAAAGGTAGTTTTTTATCCTCTGCGCTCAATTCTCGGAAAAGAATAGAATCTTGATAGGATTCTTCACCACAAGCAAGGCGATCGGATCCATGAGCATAAAAAAAGGTTAAAAATAATAATATAAATGTCATGAAACATTATACCTAATAGTGGCTGTAATCATTAGAAAAAAACACAAATTACTTAATTTTTTAAAAAAAAGTGTCAGTTTCTGGCAGAGCGCGGACAGCACAAAAAGCTTCGCCAAGAATGTAGAAAGGTGATAAGGTGATAATAAGTTGCTATTAGCAATCGCTAATCTAAAAAATAAAAAGCATGCATCAAGAGTGATGAATTAAAATGGAAGGCAACTTACCACATTCTCAGCTTCCGCTGACATCAGCCATGGCCCTTTTTGTCTAAGTCAAGATGAGCAAGTCTCCAGAAGACCACGCATTGCCAACTGCCAATGCGAGAATGCATTATCAGATTGCCCCTTCTCTCTTAGGCAAAATTGTTGAAAAGAGTTTAAAAGAGAGTGATATGCCTGTATGTATTGTTTGCAGTCAAATGTGGCGCATAATCGTCCACTACAAGCTAAATCATGGTGTATATATATTAAAGAAAAAGCGCTCAAGAATATTTGTATATTCAGATTAGGTTGCTCATCAAACATAGGCTGATTCAATATATCAGTAAAATCTATGGTGCGCTTGCGCGATTGATAACAGGCGTCCGCAAGTACTCTTTTTATGTGGTTGGCCAAGCCCATTAATTCCTTTGGATCGTTTGTGTGCACTCGGTCACCCCAGTTGGAGAAGATTTCTAGGCACTCTGATTGAATGCGCGGCAAGTCAACTTTAGATTGAATCAACTCAAAATTGGCGTGATTTTCGACATGATTGAATGTGCATCTCGCCATGCTCACCGCTAGCGCATTATCAAAGGGATCCGCACTAGGGCGGTTAGAGCCAGAGCCATGAACGTGTGAACACAAAAAAAATAATAAAATGAATGGTATTGGTTTCCACATAATATAATATTGCATACTCTTGCCCAAAATAAAACAGCTCTGTGAATGTCAATATCAACAAGATGCCCAGAGAATATTACTCTTTAAAGCAGAAGTGTTATAAGGGTATGTTTCAAATATGCAATGGCGATTTTTCATGCAATCCCTCACCTTGTCTTGCATCTCTATCTATCACTGAAAAGGTTTGATGCCTCAATCATTTTCAATACCAGCAACGATTGTCGTACACAATAAAAAAGAGGAAAAGACTCCTTTTTTTACAGTATAATGCAGCATGCTGTATTCTTGCTTTTTCTCTCAAATGCTGCATCTGCCAGTTCCACATATGTTTGACCGTTTTGCTTCTTCAAATGCTTCTTCGGGAACGCCATGCCTCTGCAAACGTCAGATTTCTTTTGCGACTGAAGCGCTCTCTCTATCTGACGTAATTCCTTGTCATTAGCGAAGGAAATCTGGGCGACTCCAGTAGGAAGAAGAGGAATAGATATTGAACTGCTATTTCCTTCTGAATTTTTTCCACTCAGATTTTTAGACTGCCTGATCTGGACTTTCACATAGCGGTCAATTGGCTTTTTCGTCACAACATTTTCTTGAAACCACAAAAGTTCACTCTGACTGTTACACTTTTTAAGCTGTAATAGCATAGAATTGTATATAATGCTTCCATCTTGAAGCTCGATACACTCCTTACCCTTAATAGTTACAACCCTACCTGCAAGGACGCTCCCAAAATCTTCATTGATAACGCAACATTGATTCCTTTCTTCTAGTACACACACACTCTTTGACGCGTAGAGATTAATCGATAATAACAACAGTAATAATTTGAACATAGCAAAAATCCTTTCTTTACTATTACATTTATCACAAGTGATCACAATTATCAAAAAAAAAGTATTTTAAAAATCATTTTGCAATAGATCAATAAAACGCTGTATTTATCCATACCCTATTCTTGGGATCATTCCGACTTGTTTCACACCCAGACATTTTTAATAATCTTTAGTGTTTTTAATAAAACAGCATGATATCATCATTACGTAGGAGATTTTATGACATTGATTGCACTACTTTTTTTCTGTTCACAAGTATATGGAGGAGTTGAGCTGGAGCCCTACGCGCAATATACAAAACAAGCTGCTAAATCTGAATTAAAACTCTTAGGAGACGCTAATCCTATGGCGCTTCGCAAGCGTCTGCTTACAGGTCCTACTGTAGCTAATCCTGACCATTCAAAATTTCAGCTTAATTTCACTATTTTAAGTCATGCTTTTTATTCCATAAAGGGAGACTCTCCATCAAAAAAGTCAGGACTCGATCTATTAAATCACAAGGCTCCGCACAGATACCTTGTATTATCTGCCGAATCCTTAGTGTTATCCCACAAAGACAAGGCTTATTATGAGCATTGTGTCTGGCATCAAGCTTACCTTGTGCGGAATACCTGAGGTTACGGATTGCAATGTGGAGGAGGCTTGCGCAAGTATCGTGCTTATTGGGTGTGTAAATTCCATTAATTTACCGCAGTCTGTGATCTCAAAAGTTTCCCTCCCAAACATATTCAAAAACCCTTCTTTGAGTGATGAATATTGTTGTGGCGCCACCAGAGAAGCGTGCTCTAAATCCCGCAGACCCATTCCTCACCTTTTCCCACTACCCTGGAGAGGCGTCTGTTTGCTTGCACAATATGTAGGTATCAGATCGATATCTTTTAAATTTACCTTTCATCCTCTTTTGGCCGTAACAAACAATTTTTCATGAAGTAATTACGATAGAGATTAGGTTCTGCATAAGGGGGGAGCAGATCGATATTTGTTAAATTTACTCTATCCTTTTGTGGTATCACTAACAAACAATTTTGCATGAAGTGATCATGAAAGGCATTGTATTCTTCATAATGTGAGTCTTTTAGACCATCGCAAAAGTACGCTACACTTAATACTAGGCGGCGCATCGCAGATGCATGAGCGATGCTAAAGTGCCGCGCATTATTGTAGTCTGCAATAGGTTTTGTTTCCACAAATTCATAAATTCGAGACAAAGCAGAAAAAGCTTTTAGAAATCTTTCTACAAACTTTATAGGAACTGGGCTTTGATGGCTGGCATTCATCAAACAAATCATTAGTGGTGATACAAAACTCTTGAGTTCAATATCTTCCACATACCTTACTGCCAATCCTTTCTTAGGCTTGTCTGGAAATACACTGATAATATTTTTTAGGTATGGCCGCATATCGTGCTGATCTTTTTCCCAAACTTTGTCTCTTTCTCTGACTTGTATGGTGATTGCGAGCATCTCATTAGGAAACTCATCCCACCATCTTTCTGCTCCATGAGCATGGAAGCATATCAAAAATAATACTATTAATGCCATCAGAATATCCTCATTTATATAAAAATCATAACATGATTTTTTAAATTAGCATAAAAAAACACAAATGACTTACTTTTTTTAAATTGTAAAAAAATCTATCATCACACAGCTCACTATAGGATACCTCAGCATGCACTTTTTGATTCAGACGTACTATGAATCTACAAACCGTATCGTGCACTTTGGTTTTCATCAAGTCCATCATAAATTCATTCGGTGTAGTTGTGCATGTCTTGAGATGTTACTGCTGGGATGATTTACTACAAAAAGGCGCTCTCTCAAAGGTTGATTATCAAAGAGGCCCTCTCCCCCCTTTCCTTCAATGAACAGCAAATCGTTTTTTCTCTGAATCCAGAGGCACTTGAGCCAAATCCCATTGAAACCTCTGTAATGCTAGATCAATACTTTGCATTCAATGAGTAGCATTAATCCAGTGTAAGTCATCAGATGCAGGATCAGACCCATAACCGTATACACAAATTAAAAATAATAACACAAATGCCATAATTATCTCTCTATCAAGTTATTAGAATATTTCATTATTGTTTTTTTTGCTGTTCAATAGGGTTGCTTCCAAAAAGCAGTATATGATTGCCCACCACCTTCTTTTGCTCTTAGACAGAAATGATGCAAAGATTCTCAATATTAACTTCACCACTGGTTATAATTTATAAGAAAAATGGAATAATTTGCATCAGATTCAACCCTCCATTCATTACAAAAACATCTGAGAGAGAATATAAGAAACTTATAAGCAAACATGTCTAGTTCACCACTCGTAAACACACTGTCTCTAGAGACTCGAAGCCGTGCAAACACATCATTTCTAGATACTAAAGTCTTAGATTTGGTATTTAGCATCTGAAAAGCCCAAAAAAAGGTGGATACATTAAGAGGAGAATGACCCTCTTGGGCAGCCTTCATATGAGCCTGAGTCATTTGCTTCCTGCACTCAGCAGATATCATTGTGCAGGACTTAAGCTCAGGAAATGTCTTCAAGTAGAGGCCCTTAATCTTTGTGCGGATGCATTCTGCAAAAGTCTTTAATTCATCAACATTTGTTATCTTATTATAATCAGTAGCATCTATATACAGCGCTAACTTGCTTCTACAAGGGTCAAAAGGTTTTTGAGCTTTCTTCCATTCTGAGTCATTTTTTTCTATCACCCTCTCACCCGAGGCATCGCTAGAAACTGCCTCATGAGTACAGAAACAAATTAAAAATAATATTAATACCATCAGAGTAGCCTCACAATCTATATAAATTATCATTCATGTAAGCCATGATTGACACAAGTGATGTTTTTTATGCAGTCAGACCCACGTTGCACTCTCACTGCTCATAAGGCGCACCTTCTTCAAATTCGGCTTCTTTTTTAGGAACGTTAGAAACATTGGGACAAATCTACAATTCTTCCAATAAGTAAAGGTAATTCCTCTAGGAGCCATTGACTCTCCTATGACAAGCGGTTGTTTCCAACAAGAAGCAAATGATGCCCTGGCAGATGGTAAGGAGTCCGTGCAGTAAGAATATAAAGATTGTAGCAAGCAATTAAACGAATGTAGGTTTTTATCTTCAAGTGTAGCTCTTTCTGAGGGAATGTTTATCTTATTTTCCAAATATTTTATGTTTTCTTCACACTCTGGATGAGCCTCTTTATTTTTCAACCAATCTTGAAAAGTTCGCTCATCGCCCCTTTGACAGCACAAATCTTCCTCATAGTCTATTTCCAATTGACAAAAAGAAGCCAAATAGGTTTCTGGATTAAGCTTAAATATGCCATTTTTAGCCTTTTTGATAATTAACGATCGTCGAACAGCCTTCTGTGGCGAAATCTTAGAAAAATGAGGGTCACGCTCCTTACAGGCTTCTTCAAGCACATATTTGACTGATCTCACAAGACAAATTAATTTATCAACAGGCTCAGATCTAGCAAGTGGTGGCATATCTGTAAGAGCAAACCTTGATTGACATAATTGCATAAAAGGAAGCAGTGTAGATATGTCGAGGACAAACGCCTTTTGATCTTTTTTCTCTCCATCCTCACTCGAATCAAAACAGTGCTCGACAGTAGCTCCATAAACGTGTAAACAGCTTATCAATAATAGTAATAGCATAAATATATCCTTATATATATCTTATATATTATTCAGAAAAAAAAATATATATTGAGTAATAACATCATAAATTTATTTTTGTGTTCGATTTTTTTTGCGAGATTGCTCATGTACCCAATTATTGCAGCCAATAAGAGCTAGATGATTGCCCTACACCTGATTTTGTTTCTCGTAGACAGAAATGATACAAAAACTCTAACAAGGAACGGAGTAAATGTAGGTGTTTGAGATTGCACATATTAAAAAAAACATTTCATATGTATCGCTATTTTCATAAAGTGATATGATTCATTCAAGCACAGAGCCCTAATCATATGAAAAAATCTGAATAAAAATAATGCAATATCACATATAAATTTCCTGTCTAACAAAATTTATAGTATCCTACCCTTCACTCCTTTAACGGCATATTACACAACACAGAGGCAATTTTTACAGTATAGTGCAGCAGCATGCTGTGCTCTCTCTTCTCACCTCAAATGCTGTGCTCTCTCTGCTCACCTCAAATTTTGACGTACCCCTTTCTGCAAATGCGACCTTTTTGCGTACAACATTATATCCAAATTTTTCAGTAACAAAAGTATACGGAAAGTCGTCTGAAGTCTCTCTTTTTTTTGATTTTATATATTCAGAAAAAACAGGCATATTTGCCTTTCTCTCAATCCAAACATGATCCTGTTGTCCAGAATAATTAGTATATGTTAAATAAAGAGATCCTATTGCATCTTCTGCAAATCTCAGCGTATGAGCATCAACAGAATCGTGCAGAATCTCTATACCAACTGGCGGTTTCTTCTGAGCATCCAGCATATTTTTCACAGCATGCTCAAGATTTTTCTTACTCTGAGAGTTATACTTATGAAACAATAATAACAAGGAATTGCAGTTCAAGTCTCCATTTTCAAGCGCGATCGCTTCATCCTCATCACCCACACCCACAACCGTACCGCGAAGGATGCTCTGAAAGTAGTCTGCATTAACTGAATATTGAGTTGATGCTTCCTCATCCCACAAAAATTTTTCCGCATAAATATTAATTGATAATAATAGTAATAATTTAAACATAAACAACACTCTCTACCCATATGAATATCATATTAAAGACTGTTTTTATAGTTTTTCAAAATGTCTCCCTATGATTGCACACTTGTGTCAAAAGATTTTGTATTTTTTATAAAACTACATTCTTACATGGCATAAAAAAACATTGCTTCAAACACACCTTGATAGATTCCTGCTAATAGGAAAGATCAACGTCATAATCGCAAATGAATACACATTTTTGATTAACTACTCATATTTGCAAAAATCTTAAAAATGCGCAGCTCTTAATCTTTCAGGCCAACTAGGAAATTCAATTACTCCAGGAGCCATCGAGACTCCTATTACAAGCGGTTGTTGCCAACAAGAAGCATATGCTGCCTTCGCAGATATTGCTGGGTTTAACAAGCAATCATACAAAGATTGTAACAAGAGGCGGAACGAATTTAGGCTTTTATCTTCGAGTGTAGCCCTTCCCTCCGGAATTATTGTTTGACGATCTAAATCTTCCTCATAGTCTATTTCCAATTGACAAAAAGAAAGAAGGTAAGTTTCTGCATTAAGAGTAAATCTTCCATCTCTAGCACATTTGATAATTAACACTCTTCGATCAAGCATCTGCTTCTTCGAAAGTTTAGCAAAATGAGGATCACGTTCCTTGCAGGCTGCCGCAAGCACATCTTTTATTGGTTGCAGAAAATCAATTAATGCATCAACCCGCACAGACCTAGCAGGCTTAGGATAGCTATCAGAAGTATCAGGGCGACAGAAACAGCATTGGATACAACTTAAAATGCTAGAAATGTTCCGAGAGTCAAATAATGCATGACCTTTCTTGTCTTGTTGCAGAAAATCAATTAATGCATCAACCCGCACAGACCTAGCAGGCAATGCATGACTGCTCCTATCTTGTCGAAGATCAGAGATTGACTGAAATTTTTCCATCAAAGGGATCAGTTCAAATGCGTGGTCAATAATGTTTTTTATATCCTCATGAGAATCAAAAAAGTGAACATCAGTAGCTCCATAAACATTTAAACAGGTTATAAATAATAATATTAATGGCATAACACACCTCCATATATTGAATATATTACTCAAAAAAACACAAAAATAGATCATAGCATCATAAATATTTTTTTATTGTGTGTTGGATCGAAGGTGGCAGTTGAATGTTGAGTTATTCTATAAATTGCAGTCCAACACAAAATTCTTCCTCAGTACGTATACAAAAATTTCAATTCCTATACTCTTTCATAGTCTCCTCTTTGCTTTTCATCACCTCCTGTGCAGCTTCTGATTCAAGCTTGAAACTATAGCGATTTTGAAGATTTGATGATGCAATATATAGAGAAAGAGAACAAAGTGCAGGAGGAAGATCCTTCTTAACTACACGGAAACCACTTTTAGTCCACGAATAGTGTAACATAGAGAGGTTTCCGTCTTCATATTGCGCAAACAGTAAAAAAGTTAGATCAGGATTGGAATCAGCTTGTTTATGCTCATTCGCAACCACCTCCTTTATAAACTTCCAAAGATTATTTTGGTTTTCGTCGTTGTAGCGCTTTAATACTTGCGTTATAGGATAGCCGGCCTTATGCATATTGCTCTCAAGCGCTGTTCGCATATCGTCATACCAAATTGTACACATTGCCCACATTTCTGTATCCCACAAGACTGCTTCTTTTCTATCCAAGCAGGTTTTTTCTGCTGCATAGAGATTAATCGATAATAATAAGAATAGTAATTTAAACATAAAATATTCTCCGATCACATTAGACTCTATAAAGCAAATAGGGGGTATACGATTCCTTTAAGGTTCTACCTTACCTGCGTTACTTTCTACAAGAAAAGGATCATATTTTTCATTACAAAAGAAAAATAATGCAAGAAAATCCCCTTCTGTGAAATAGTTTTTTGTTGACAAAGATTCTTCACAATTGAAAGGAGTGCTCTGAAAGGTAAGGTGCTGCATTAAGAGTCCCCCCCCCCGGATTCTATATAACTGTAGCAGCCCTTCTGTCAATAAATCAAACCACTCAATCTGAATCTGTATTTTGATATTCAAAAGTTAATCTTGACAGTGAGCTATTATCTTCATGTGCTTCTGTTTTTGATATCACACGATGCGGCTACAACCAACAAGAAATGTATGCCTTCTTGGCAGCTATGTCTTGATTCATACAGAAATGGTATAAAGACTCTAACCAGAGACGGAAGGAATTTATTTTTTTCTCAATCGTTTCACTTCCTAGCGGAATCTGGAGCACACATTGCAAATCTTCTGCATGATCAACATTCAATTGTACAAAAGAAAGAAAATAGGTTTCTATGTTAAGATCAACATTGCTCTTTTTAATATCTGGGAGCAAAAGATTTGCTCGTTCGCCCATATCTTGAGGCCACTGAACGCAAAGTGCTGTGCAGGATTCTCTACTCGAACGATAAAGTACACTATAGGCCTCCTCAAGTATATTTCTTATTGGTTGCATACAACCCATTAATTCATCCATATTAATATTTCGTAGACGAAAGCACAGTTGATCAGCATCACAATAAGCAAAAATGTTTATTTTTTTTATAAGATTATTTTTCCATACGTTAAGATTGCTTTGACCTTGCGCGCAAATATTTTTTTCTTCCCCGTCAGGATGCACCTGTAATAAGTCAAGAGCCCTTTGATTTCGTTCCCAAATATTTTTTTCTTCCCCGTCAGGGGGCACGTGTATGTATGCGGCCTTAGCTTTTTGCTTTTCTTTCCAGACACGCTCCTTTTTCCACAGTACGTCACAGTATTCAGCGCAAGTAGCTCCATAAGCGTTAATGGTTAAAAAGAGTAACATTAATAGCATGACACCTCCTCATAGAGTTAATATACATATAATATTACGCTCTAACCATATTGCTATGTTATGTTTTTCTCAAAATTTCATACCATTCTATGTGTTTTGTCACAAAACGCAAGAAAATAAAAAATTTGTAGCTTCGGCTCTCTCTCCTTTGCAACAAAATGATGGGTCAATACAATGATATTATCACTTCAATATTACAAGCAATTGATTAACAGTGATCCAATACATTCAAATAGAGGGTGCCAGTACACAAAATCACTATCTTTTTAACGTCTGTATAGATGCAATCGCAAAGAAGAAGAGTGTAAATCGGCTCCAACATCTTTCTGAGTCATATCATCAGCCCTTATATAAATAATATTGTGCCTCAGCTGCGACTGGAGCACTCATAATGCAGAAATAATATAAATAAGATAAGAGGAACTATACGATTTTGAGCTTCATGCACCTACTTCGATTCATAATCAACAACTCTTTTATCACACTCTGAAGCTACCGGTTCCTCACATTATAATGCAACATGCCAAATTCTCACTTCTTCTCTCATATGCTGAAGTTACTGGCCCATTACATTGTTTGAATTCTTCCTGACGCAAATACTCCTCCAGCGAGTCCATATCTTCTCTTAAAGAAAAAACAGCTGCCTTTTTCTTAGCTAAAGAAATATTGACTTCTCCAACAGTAAAGCTATCAGTAGATGTCAGACCTCGATTGTTTAATAAGTCTGCATACATATTTCCCTCCCCACTCCGCTGGACAAACACATAGCTATCATTTGGAGCTTTCTGCAGAATATTTTTTTGAAAACAAAGAAGATTATCAGCATCTCGATTTTCACACTTCTTTAACAGTAATAATATCTGTGGTGGTCGGACAATCCTTCCATCTTTAAACTTGATAGCTTCCTGGCCTTCAAAATCCACAACCGTACCTTCCAGGATTCTCCCAAAACTGTCTATCTTCACTAAATATGCAATCTTTCCTCGCGAATCACACAGAGTCTTTTCCCCATAGAGATGAATCGATAATAATATTAGTAATACTTTGAACATAACAACTTCCTTGATCTGCATTATTGTCACAGATATTATTTTTCAAATCATTATTTGCAATAGCTTAATAGAGAAATTTGAGTATATTGCTGATAAAAAAGAAATATTTATACATTCTTTTATCTCTTAATATTTAACATTATCAATGATTACGCGCTTGTTTCTGTAGCAGTGGCATTTACAGTTTTCTGGCAAGCGAATAAGATATCCTTACACGCTTCTGCCTGTAGCGGTAGAGCCTGAGAATCGGACTGCAAAGTGGTACATAATGCATCACAAGAAGAAAAAAGTGCGTAGAAAAGAGAAACAGAGGCATTGCTCGTCACATCCACAACATACTTCTTGATCAGATCCGCCGATATTCCTGCATAAAAATAATAATAGCAATCTTATACGGTACCCAAACGCTCCAAAAATTATAAAAAAAAGTTATTATTTTGAAAAAATGAAAATTATTCTCTGTCTCTAATTTAAAGATATCTTGATCATATTTTGCGCATCACAAACTGCTCCATTTTTACCAGACACATCTCCCAATCCTCGTTATACTGATTATTTTGATCAGATTCATCTCGTACATTTCATATTTACTTATTAAAAAAAACATCACTAAAACTATGATTTCAACAGGCCTTTTTAATGACAAGCTCAAACACAGCAAAGATTCTTCTATTCTACAATGCCCAATAAACGCACTTTTGTGTTATATTTATATGAGGTTATATACACAGTGACTCACCAATATTGCCAGCCCTTTTCTATATTACGTGAGGGCATTACCATCGGAGTAGCATCCTACATTGTTGGCGCAGCGTTATCTTTTTTGTCGCTTTTTGCCTTTATTCCCTTCGCTCTTTTTGGAACATGGGCGCTTTATTTTTTTCGTGACCCCGAACGCGTTCCGCCTACTATGCCAAATGCTGTTGCAAGCCCAGCAGACGGATTCATAGTGGACATTTCATTACGCAAACCTGAAAAATCACAATCCAAAGAACAGTTTACCTGCATTAGTATTTTTATGAATGCGTTTGATGTGCACGTTAACCGCATGCCAATAGATGCAGTTGTTAAAAAAATCTATTACATACCTGGAAAATTTTTAAACGCCTCCTTAGATAAAGCAAGTTCAGAAAACGAACGCTGCATTTACGTTTGTGAGCACAAAAAATTTGGAACATTTTTTATCACACAAATTGCCGGTTTTGTAGCGCGCAGAATTGTGCCTTTTTGCAAGGAAAAAAATGTACTTTCAATAGGGCATCGCATCGGTTTAATACGCTTTGGATCACGCGTTGACCTCTTTCTTCCCAAAAACTTTTCTATCGTTGCGCAAAAAGGGCAAAAAACTATTGCTGGAGAAACAATATTAGCATTCACTCCAACAAAGAAAACTTGATACTTTTCTGCTCTTTCTCTTGTGTTTTTTTAAAATACTTTTTATAGTGGCTTATGAGGGTAGATGGCTCAGCAGGAAAAAAAATCTTGGCTCAAGCAACGCAAAAAGCGTAAAACACACGCAGTACATATGCCTATTGCGCATATGATACCCAACATGGTTACACTGACTGGTATGCTTTGCGGCTTATGGAGTATACGGTGGTCTTTCGAAGGTGAGTGGGAAAAAGCATGCATAGCCATTATTGGCGCTTATATAGCAGATACACTAGACGGCGGTTTGGCACGTTTACTCAAGGCCTCTTCACGTATGGGGGCAGAACTTGACTCATTAGCTGACGTCATCAGCTTTGGAGTAGCTCCTGCATTTTTTATTCACTATTATACACAAACAAAAGGCGTTCCCTATATGTGGCCTGCTGCACTTTTGTTAGTTCTTTCCATTGCACTGCGTTTAGCAAGATTCAATGTGACAGTCCCATCCAAAGATATGGAGGGTTTTTTCTACGGAGTACCTTCGCCGCCAGCGGCCATCATAGCCATTACCCCTATTGTCTTAGACTATATGTTAGAACTCAATTTTTTAATGACCCCCTTTGCATTTATTCCTTGGCTCATAATGCTTTCTATCTTAATTATAAGCAAAATACCTACATTCTCATTTAAAAAAAGAAAGCTCCACAAAAAATTCTGGCATATTTTTTGGTTGATTTTTTGCGCAATTATCACAACAATATCTCTCGCACCATGGAATATTTTTGTCTTATTTGTTCTGATTTATTTACTGCTCATACCTTACAGCATCGTAGAGTATAAAAAACGCGCACAAAAATCCACCATCCAAACATAAAGTCCCAACGGTTTCACTTGACCTTAATCGCATAAAAGATGACCCTCCCCTCCATGAGGGGTGCCGAATTGGCTATTTTCCTCAAACTATATATTATTTTTTCATTATGCGTACAACCTGAGGGAGCAGTTGTATCCATCACAAGTCATAGCAAACAGTGCAATATTTTAAATAAATTTGTCAATTATATTTTTCACGCTTAAAGCATGATTGCAGATACACGTTTTCATAACAGAATTTCAAAAATTCTACAAAGCTTGTAATCAATCACCCACCTAACCTCTCTCAAATCATTTGCTTACAATAACTCAAAACAATGCCGCTCAACCCGTGCAGCCTACGACCATATAGCATGCTCTGCTGCGTCTTGCGTTCTTTTAAATTGCAATATCAAATTATTTTTCAGGCTTGACTCATACCCTTGCCAGAAAGACTTTAATGATGTTAATTCTGGAACAGAGAGGTGTTTATGACTTTTTTAATAATATTGATTTCCATGTGTTTGCATGCTGAAAACACATCAGAGGCATCACGTATGATGCCGAAAGATCAGGCAGCACTCAACAGAGACATTCGCACGAAACTGAAACAAGAAAAATTCCTTGAAATGGACAAAACTGCTGAATTAACTCGTCTTTCAAGAAGCATATTGGCGATGATTTCTGGAGTCTACCCTTTAAGTTACAAACAAACAGATAAAACAACAGTTGATATGGACAACATGTTTTGGGCTCTTGTGGAATTGAATAACTTACCCAGAGAAGAGATAGATGAACAACTGCTTCAAGATTTGTACCACCACTTGCTATTATCTTTGCAATATTTTGTAGACAAAGAATCTATCAAAGCTAGAAGCATGTATATAACGTATCTCTCGACAAAAGCAGAAGGGCTCAGAGCAAGCAAACGTTAAGGCGTACACTAAACTGCAAAAACAAATGATCATGTCACGATGAATCAACGCTTTGATATTGTTACTACAACTTGCTATTATCTTCAAAGTATTTTCTGACACAAAGAACCCGCAAAAACTACGGCCAATATATAGCGCGTCCCGATCGAAAACAAAAAGTGGTCAGAAAGCAGAGCGTAAACCAAATCAAAAATTAAGCATAGAGAGAGCAAAAGTTTTATGATACTTTTGCTCTATTTTGCTTGCACAAAAGTGAACTTACATGGTGTAAAAAATGCTCAAAACTTCTACAAATCTCAAAATCTTTGCACGCCCATTTGCACTTCACGCAAGAAAATTTTGAAATTTATAGGCCTCAGATTATCATCCATCTTAATGAGCTTCAATATGCTTTGAAAGATCTAGTATTAATAGAAGATTTTTTTAATTCTTCCTATAAAAAAGGTTTCAGTTTCTGCATAAATTATATGCAGAAAAGAGCGCTTGATCACTATATTTTTAATTATCACAAATATTTTTTAATAACAATCAAAGATATCAAAACCTTATATTTACAAAAAATGATATTTAATACTTTAATAGTAAAAAATATACACCTCTACTCTTAGTATTAAATGATTAAAACTCTGGCGGCTCTGCACGTGTTCTATATTTTATCGGAAGCGTTTCTGTCCATAAAGCACGATACTCTTGCTCAGCTTTTATTAAATCTTCAGCACAGTAAGCCTGCAAAGCTAATAATAACCTCTGGTACGAATCTACCATTCTTTTTTAGAGAGATTCGGGTTGAGCATCCACAATTTCTTCATGCAACATTGATGAGCACTCTAAATAATATTTTGTCTTTAATACACAAAAAGCTGCATAAAAAGTTAGCATACTAAGATAGATAGGAGCGCCTTGGCGAACAGACTTCTGCGAGTATAGTATGGGACAAAATTCATGTGGAAGATCGCAACATGCCAGAACCATCATCTGTATGACCTTTATAAAAGGCTTCAATACTTGAGGATTTGTCATTTTGAGATAACTTTGATCGCAGAGCTGATCTAGAATATCTTCTTTTTTTTGACACAAAGGAGTTTCTGCCGTATTAGTTTTTTTTGAAAGTTGAGAACTTCCAAAAATCTCTGACCTGAGCGCCAACACAGGGTCAGGATTTAAGCGCTTAGGGGCATCTCCACGAATCTTCAACATTATTGCTGCATAATCTTGTGGCTCAGTTGGGCAACTGTTAGCTCCATGACCGTGTGAGCCAATTAACAATAATAATATTTTGAGTGCAATTCAATCAAATATAGAGACTTTTACGATTGATCTCTTTTTGCTGCATTTAACTGACATAATATTTCCCTCTTCAGAGTATAAAGTTGATTGTTCATAACATAGGTGAATGGCATCCTCTCAGCCTCCTTGAGCCCACTTGGGTCGGTCACCACTCTTTGCGAGTCACATAAAGTTTGTAGATAGCCATTTTCAGCATACTGATTCATTAGCTTTTTCCTTTCCTCCGGCATATGCATAGTTCGAGGATCTTGATTAGCAAGGCTTTCTGTAAGTGGATAGTATATTGCACAGAGACTTTTTAACACTGACTGTCTAAATAATGATTCTGGGCTTCCCTTCAAAGATTCTTCCACATAATCGTTAACTTTTGCTTTCAGAGGTATCATCATTTTCTCAACCCCATCAACATAAAATTGTTCCAATAAATCAACCATACGAAGCGGATTTTGTAATAATTTGTCCAAAGGAATCAACGGTCTTCCGGTCAGCATTATGGACACTATCTGCTCTTCATAATTCCATTGACTATCTTCTGTACTGTCCTCAGATAGATAGTATCTCTTAAACTTCTGTTTTGAAGAAATAGCGTCTAGATTATGTTGTTCGCAGACATATTTTAATCTAGTGTCAATATCTTCAAGCCATGCATCATTGAAAGCAGTAGTTTCTATCTCTGCTAATAGGTGTGCATAAACAACAAACCGCATATTGAAAGCTTTCTCCCCACCTTCAGATAATATTGCACACCTTTGGTCAATAAAGCCAGAGTGCGGGTAAATCACAGGCAACCCCACTCTACTATCATACTTTGCAACCATCTCCACCAAAACCTGCTCTATTCCCTCAAAATCTTGCATATATGCTTCTTGGCGCGTGCATGATCTCAAATCTTCTAATGGAGCAACCGAGTGTGGTTCTTCCCTCTTAAAGCGAGAGTCCAAGCGAACCTTTATTCTTTGAAGCGCCGCGTGCACCCTTGGATGCTTTTCACATTTTTTTAAGTGGGTCAAACCTATCTGCGCAATTTTATGCATCTCTATATCATAATCCTCAAGACTTTTATCTATCATGTCTTCAGGAAGCAAGTGTTCTGTCATCATATACACAGTCTCTGGATTCATATAAGCAGACGCAGGCACCCTTAAACCTAATTTTCTGAGAGAGTCGTCCATAAAATCACCCTTATATTCACTAATAAACCTATGGTCTTGTGTTACAAACCAAAAAAGGAAATTTTTGACAGATTTAAAATCGCCATGATTTGCTTCTTTCACCTTGAGGGCTCCATCCCACAGTATCCTTAACTCCTCAAAAACTAGATCAAAACAATCTGCATAAGGGCCGTATACCTGCGCTTGCATCGAGTGATACTCTCCGATTTGATTCAGAAGATGCGATGACCAACTGTGACGAAGAGAGTGATCCTGCACCTCCGTCTCAAAATTTTCTGGCAAACTTGTAGGATATTTCTTTTGCCCAGAAAGCATTAGTGTCACAACATCTTCTTCATTGGGTTTTCCACTTTTAGTGACAAGAAAAACCATATCTCTATCTGATATTTTTTTCAAATATTGCAAACGTTCTGGAGTTAAAGTGATCCCTCTTTCTGGAGATGCAGCATAGTGTGCAGAAAGCATTAACCGCCAAAAATTTTCAGGTATATCCGATGGTTGAGAGAGACAGATTTGAAGATCACTTTGATAAGATTCCCAAACTTTCAAGTTGGCATCGGAGCACAAATTCTCTTCAACCATATTAGCTACTTCTAAGATGGATTTTGATTTTTTACTTATTTCATCCAACGCTTGCAGATAAAAATGCAAGTTTACATCACTTACCTCAAGCTGTCTTAAATCTTGATAATCATCAGCTGCAGCACTAGAATATGAAGCTTGCAAAATTGCACAACAAAGTGTCAATAATATATTGAAAGTTACGATCATATCTCCTCGTCAAATTCACTATCTGATATAATCATACGATTTTATCATTGCAGAAACAAGCAATTAAATCGCATATAATTATACGATTTTGTAAGTTTCAAAATAGCAAATTACCCACTCACTAGTTCAAATGTTGCAGGACCACCCAATAGCCAGTGGCCATCACATGCTTTGTAAGTAAATATTTTAGTGCATTCTCCTTTCTTTCCAAGAAGACATCTATTATAATTCTTGTACGAATTCATACTGCTTGAATCACTACCTTCATTACTGCATATCCATCACAATCAATAATAATATCCTAAAAAGATTGTATTATTTTCAAGATTTCACTGGCATTATCATGAATCACTCTTGTGGCTTCACAACTGCACTATGTTGCTCTTGATGTGCCTAATCTCACTAAGTCTTGAGTTAAAGATAGTGATTCTGAGCATCTTCTTAGGACCTCACCACTGCTGACCGAGTGTTATTCAATCCGATTCTCTTTGCACAATCTCACTACTCTTTTCTTGCTTTTTGCACACACATACCGCTCACATCTAGCGCTGATCTTTTGCGATCATGTGCTACAACGCATTCCTGAGAGTTTTGGGGATCATTTCCAGAACAGAAAACCAATCGACCAGCTCTTTCAGCGGGCATTCTACAGTCCAGCAAGAAAAATTTGAGAGATAACATCAAATTATGAAAGGCAGAGATATCTTGTGATGTTGGAGAATCTGAGCACAAAGATTCGTCCAACAAGTGGCGCAAAATCTGATAATAGGTCTCCACATCAATATGCAATACGCCAGTTTTAGCTTTTTTGATAATAAATATTTTCCTGGCAGCCATTGCGTCAGACGAACCATGGCACATTTCCAAATAGGAGACTTGAAGAGTCGACAGGATTAATGAGGCAAAACTCCGCAAGTCATCAATAGCTTCTATCTCTTGATAATCTTTCAGAAGCTCCATCAACCTTTCTTTGCAGGGCGCTTGCAACAGTGCTTGAGCTATTTCCCACCTCTCATTAGGAGGCATAGTCCCTTTAATGGCGTCCGAAATTGCAAGCACATCCCGATAATGTTGGTGAACGCAACCTTGATCCTCGCTCATCACGTTCATACAGAAGGATTGCAAAGATGATAGCAAATTGCAGCACGCACTCTTTTCTTTTTTTTTGATATAGTGTGACAAAACAACTCCTAGTGTATCCCTATTATCGATAGGGGAGTCTACGAATAAACGCTTAGATTTTTTATTTGCAAGATAAAAAGAATAAAAAAAGTTTGCTAGTCCCCAAGAAGTTATATCACTTTCATCTTCTTTTGGATTTTCTTTCATATCTTGGATCATAGATTGTACACTTAAAATTATCTCTCTAGCAGTAAGGCTATAATAGTCGCATAAGCTGACTTGAATACTCAAGGTTACTTTTTCCATAAGCGCATGTAATGGTTCAAGATTCATATGCCAATAGTCATGGCTCTGTAGGGAGGCATTCATCTGTTTTTTGCGCCTCTCCAACAACTCTTCATCTCCTGTGCACCTCTTTAGAAGAGAAGTAGTTTTGTGTGGAAAATTCTCATCAGAGGCGCATGCGCACTCTAATTCTCCATGAGCATATAAACAGAGAAAAATTAATAATATTAAGGACCGAAAGTTTAGGAAACCCCGGCCTTGTTTGACAATAGCAAAATTCATAAAGAAGGTTGGCATATCAATATTAAATGGCTTAAGTCCAAGAATAGCCATTTGCTTCGCCAATCTACTTAGATTTACTCTCATATCCTCTTTATTGAATGTCACAAGTTTTGTTTGCATTATTCCTGAAAAATTATTTTTTCTCTTAAAGAGAAAGCAGGATGCGCTATTGTTAAACATTGATTCACCATCGTGTGTAAGGAGAGCTTTATGAATCTGAAAACAGATTCAAAACTAGAGATTTTGAACATAAACATCTCTTAGCAGATTATAACAGTGCACTCTTTAGTGCACAATGATAAAAAAACGATTTTGAAATCAAATCAAATACTGAATAGCAATTTAAGCAATAATCTATCAAATAAATTTCATGACTCAAACTCTTAGTTTGTATTTATGTGAAATAAAAAAGGAGGAAGCGCTTCATTTTTTACAGTATAGTGCAGCATCCTGCATTCTCTCTTTTTACTTGAACTTTTGAAAACATCTTTGCTGCGGATTAAGACTTTATATCAACAAAAATATAGAGTATATTTTTTAATTTTGTTTCTTCATAATTTCTTTGTTATTGAGAGCTTTGAATGAGGCATACTCAAAAATCAAGACTGAACAATTTATCGTTTTGTCTCACCATCACTGTATATTTGCCTCGTCAATGCATCAAGTCGGTAAATACATAGAATAATAACATCCTCTCAGCTTCATGCTGTCCATTGTTATTGATCTCTCCGTTTCAATCACAGAAGGTTTACATATAACCATATTCCGCAAAATGATCCATTATCTTTTTCATTTTCGCTTCCATAGTTATAGGATTTTTTTTGCAAGACTCTCTGTGAGTGGATCAAGGATTTTTCAGAAACTTTTTAAGACTAACTTTTTATCAAATGATCCTTCTGCGCACATTCATTAATTTCACAAAAATAACCTTTTCCTTTTTGATTAGATGTTAAAAAAATATGTTTTTATGCATCAGAAGTTATATTAGCCGCATCCAATCAGTCTGTGCAAGAGCCTAAACACTCATGACTGCACAGACATCATCAGAAACAGTATAGTCTCCCGGTTATTCTGTTTTAATCAGCACTATCAACACCCTCAATCTTGTTCCATCTCTTGTACTACTCCCTCTGCAACTTCTAATCCGTACACTTGTCTCTTCAAAGAATAAAGTCGCGGGTTCATAACATCTGTTAGCCCACTTCTTGAAGCGAACCCCATTTTTTGCCATCTACATGCAGTTTGTAGATAGCCATCTACGGCACACTGGTCTATGAACGCTTGCATTTTATCACCCATAGTTTTATAATCTGGATTAGTAGGGCGCGGTGTAAGTGCACAGCTATAATATCTATAAGGATCGTGGTGGTCTCTCGTTTTAAGTGAATGGGAGTAGTATGCTTGGTAGAGATTGTGGAGGATTGAATCCCTAAAGTGTGATCTTGGTTGGGACAGCGCCTCTTCCACATAGGAGTCAATCACTTCTCTCACAGGCTTCATCCTTTGCTCCAACCCTTCATCATCAAAGGACTCCAGTATACGAGTCATTTCGAAAGGCTCTTCCAAGTCAGCGTCAAAAGGAATCAGCGGTCTTCCGGTCCGCACAATGGTCACTATCTGCTCTTCAGCATTCCATACACTCGTGCGTTCAACTTGAATGGTCACTGTCTGCTCTGCAGCACTCTTTTGTTCAACTGCATCAGAGCTTTTGTATATCTTAAACAGCAGGTTTGCAGGAATCATCTCTGGATGATCGTCCATAAAGGTATAGTATAATGTAGTCTTCAGATCGGAAAACCAGCGAGCATTGTAGTAATTAGCACGCATCTCTTTCAAAAGCTTTGCGTAAGCAATCAACTGCATCTTGAGCTCTAACTGAAGCACTGACGGATTGTCTTGAGCAATTTCTTTACACGCTTCTTCAATAGTTGCAGATCTAGGGTAAGTTCTATACTCTCCAGATCTACGTTCCTCATAACCTACAGCCAGAGCCTCTAGAACGGGAACCATGCCCTGAAAATTATTCAGAAATTTAGTTTGCGCAGGCAATGCGGTCAAATCTAATTTTGCCACCTTACCTGATGTTTCTTTCCAAAATTGAGACTGCAAACGACCATTTATCTCTTGAAGTGCCCCTTGCACACTTGAATGCATTTGACATTTTTTGACGTGCTCCAAACCTATCTTCGAAATTAAATCCATCTCTACGTTGAAATCCGTGATACTTTTAGTTCTAATGCCTTGAGAAACCTGACACCCTGTCATCATTCTCACAGTATTTGGATTCATATACGCAGAATCGGGTACCTCTAAGCCTAATTTTCTGAGAGGATTTTCCTTAAAATCACCCATATATTCACTAAGATATCTATGATCTTGGCCTAAAAACCAAAAAAGGTAATCTTTCACAGCGTTAAACTTGTCTGGATTTTCTTGTTGCACCCTGAGAGCGTCACCCCATAGTATCCGAAAATTCTTTAAAACTATATCAAAATATTTTGCATAATGGCCCTTCACCATAGCTTCTTGCATCGGGTGATACCCTCCTAGTTGCTTCAAAAGCAGATGAGATGACCAATTTTCAAAGACCAAATGATCATTCAGAGAATCATCAAAACTTGTTGGCAAAATTAAAGGATAGCGTGGTTCCTCAGAAAGCATTAAGGTCACTATATCCTCTACATTGAGATCACCATTTTGAGTAACCAAAAACACCATATTTCTGTCTGACATGTCTTTCAAATCTTGCAAAATTGCTGGATCGAAAGTCATTCTTGTGTTTGGAGAGCCAGCATAGTGTAGAGGAATTACCAATCTCAAAAAATCGGCATCTATTCCACTCGCTGTTTTAAAGGCGGTTGCGAGGTCCTCCTCATAATGATTCAGAGCTTCCTTTGCGCCGGTCTCTAACACCGTTTTCCTAAAATGATCTTCAACCCTAGTCGCTTCTTCTGATATGCTGTTGGCTCTTGCCAATACTTTTTGCAAATCTTGTTGATAAGAAAGCAAATTTAAAGACCTGGCGTCCAACTTTTGACGCCTATCATCTATGCCACTTGGATCTGCCGCTTGCAAAGCCGCATAACAAAGTACCAATAATATATTTATTACCACCATATTTCACCTCACCAAACTCACTATCCCATAGTTTTGCGATTATTTAAAGTGCAGAATTTTTATTTTTACGATACTTCATATCGGAAGTAGATGTTTCTTATACTTTCTCAGTCTTATACCATAAAACTTAAAATGTTCACCCCCCCTTTCCTTTGCACATTCATAGCTCTCATAATCTCTGACGACCTCTTTTGAGGTATGTTTTTTCCTTTGTTTTAAGGCATTATTGAAAGTTTTTAATATCACTTTCAAATCAGAAATCTTCCCATCAATAAAAACTGTAGAGACGATAGAAGAGCGTCTTTTATCGCTCGGAAATCTTTCACACAAGCCCCCATCAATCATCGAATTAAGATCGAGTATCACCTTTTGGAGAGAGAGAGAGAGAGAGAGAGAGAGAGAGATTAGTCGCTTAATAATAACAATGATTATTTTTAACAAATCAGTGCAGCAAGCATACTGTATAGGGCAGTTAAATTTTCTTATATATCACTGGATGCACATCTTTGTTTTGCATCTGGTGCGTCACTCAGATCTATGGCTTTTATTCTTTTTTTATTGCATTTTTCCAGCCACCAAGAAGCAGGATATTTGACTTCAGCTATATCTTTTCATAGTAAGTAGCCACCAAGCAGCATCATATCTGCTTTTCGCTACATCTTTCCCTAATAAGTAGCACTGGAAAGAGGACAGTAAGTGGCGATACGCCTCTATCCATTTGCAGTCGGGAGAGCTTGAAAAACGAGCAGATTCTTCATCAAAGTAACTAAATGTGTAAAAGTATGTCTCCAGATCAATATGAGCTTTACACGCCAAAGCAGCTTTAATTATCAACTCTTTCCTTGCCATCATTTCCTCAGAAGAAGCACGATAAATTTCTGAGTGAAATGCTTGAAGATCATCCAGTATTGGTTGAGCGCAACCTCTTAACTGTTTAAGATCTCTGATATCAAAAAATTGGGCGCTAGGAGCTGAACAAAACCCCTTAACATCACACTTTTTTTTATACATCCTGAGCCGCACATCGTCTATGTACACCCTTTCATAATCAGAGATGGGTCTACAGAGTTCAGCAATACTTTTCCAGCAAGACTTCAAGTCTTTGACGGCGCAGCAGTCCTTATGTTTGCAAAAATTGCTTAAAGCTAATAATAAGCTGTGAGATGTATCTATATATTTTTCTTTGATATCGAAGCAATGAATAGTACCTTTTTTTGAGCAACTATCATATTTTTCTGCCAATTCAGAAAAAATGTAAAAGAAAGTGTCTACATCAGCATGAAATTTATCATCTGCTGCCTGTTTCAAAAAAAACTTTTTCCTTTCCATCATTTCCCCAGCAGAACCATGATAAGTTTCCGAGTGGACTCTCTTAAGAGTAGTTAGTATTGGCTCTGCAAAAGTTCTTAATGCATAAGGATCTTTTATCGCTCTATAATCTTCTGTAGAAAATTCGCTTAACAACTCTTCTCTGTTCGCATCCCCCAACAATTCTTGCGCTGCTTCACACCGTTCATAAAACTTCAGAGGCATCTTTGCGCTCTTCATATGAATCCAAAAATCGCTGATATCTTGCTCAAGTTGATCTATAGTAGAAAGTCGATCCCCCCTATTATCATCCTGAATATGTGTACATAAACACTTTAAAGCTGATAATAATTTGTGGTATGCATTTCTGCATTTTGTTTTGACAAAGCATAAATCAGCACCGCTAACCTTGCTACTATCTAAATCTAATAAACCACTACACCTTTCTTCCAATTCAGAAAAAAGATAAAAGAAGCTCTCCATATCAAAACATGCGCTGTAACGTTTTGATATTTCAAGAACAACTTTTTTCCTTTCTATCATTGCCTCAGCAGAGCCATGATAATTTTGTGTGTGGAAGTCTTGAAGAATCGTGAATGTTGGTTGTACAAAAACCCTTAATTGATCCAAATCATTAATCTCAAAAAAATCTTCAGAAAGTCTCTGTAGCAAATTGTCTCTACACGGATTCATCAGTCTTTTAGTTATTCCCCACCATTCATCAAGTGCGTTCAACACGCATAAGCGTCTATCAAAACTATTGTGGCTATACGCTTGAGCCATCTCTTCCCAACACGATTTCATATGTTGTATAACAGGAGTGAATATTTTAACATTATAGAAAGATTCATCGAAAATGTGTGAGGATTGACAGAAAATGTTCAAGGCCTTCAATAAGTTCCCGTAGGCATATATGAATTTTTGTTTGATGTAGCATAAATGAGTAATGCCTTTTTCTGCTATATCTAAAGATAATAAACTATCATATTCTTCGTCCAATATAGAAAAAAGGTAAAAGAAGGTTTCCATATCACAATTAAAATGGGCAAATACAGGCACTTCTAAAAAAAATTTTTTCCTTTCCATCATTTCCTTAGCAGAGCCATGATAAGTTGCAGCTTGCGCTTGCTGCAAAGTTGCGAGTATTGGTTCTGCCAAACCTCTTAATTGACCCAGGTCATTTGCCTTCCAACAGTATGCAGGAGGCGTTAGCAACACTCTATACGGCAGAAATAATACTCGAGCGACAGAGTGTAAATCAAAAGGCAGAGGTTTGTGTCTGCTAGAAATATGATTCAAAAAAGAAGAAAATTCTTTATCACAGCTCTCTCGATCTCTCTGACAGAAATATTCTAAAGCGAGAAGTAATTTCTCACACGATTGTTTGTGCTCTCTTTTGCGATAATATGACTCAGCAATGCTAACGTCTCTCTTATTTGCTAAAAGCAATAAAGCATTGTACTCTTCTAGCAATGCACACAAAACATCAAAAAATGTTTGTAGCTTACGAGGAGAGTCATTATACTCTCCATTTTTAAGACCTCTCAGAATAGATTTTTTCCTTGCAGTTGAGGGTATATTTTCATGATGTGGGTGCACAATTGGCTTAAGAGCCTCAGTGACTTCTTGCATAACCTGCTGCATCTTCTGCAGCTCATCCGTTTTCATCAAAACACATGCACCATTCGAGCATGATAAGAGCGATTCTAGAATCTGTGCTCTGCTCAAATCATCCAACAATTCTTGAGATTTTTTCCACGCCTCTTGCACATACAGCGTCACCTCGACTTCCTTCATATCAATCCAAAAAGCGCGAATGTCTCGATTCACTCGCTTCATACAGGATCTTCGATCATCCTCCTCATCATCTTCAATATGTATACAGAAACGCTTGAACGCTGAGAATAATTTGTGGTGTGCATTTATGTATTTTGTTTTGCAAAAGGATAAATCAGTAACTCTAACCTCTCTACTATCTAAAGCTAATAAATCGCTACATCTTTCTTTCAATTCAGAAAAAATATAAAAAAATCCTTCCATATCAAAAAATCCACGGCCACATCTAGATTCTTCAAGAACAAAGGCTTTCCTTGCTATCACTGCCTCAGCAGAAGCATGATAATTTTTTATATGAAATTCTTGAAGAGTCGTAAGTATTGGTTCTGCAAAGCCTCTTAATTGATCCAGATCACTAATCGCAAAATAATCTTGAGTCAGCCTCCCTAGCAAATGATCTCTATATGGAATCATCAGTATTCTAGACTCTCTACAGCACTCATCAAATGGTTTAAACACTTCTTTTTGCAACATTTCCAAGGATATATTCCGAATATAAGCGCTACGCACTTCAACAATTTTTCCCCAAAAACATTGTGTAGCTTGTATAACACCAATGAGATCTTTTTTATCATAAGAGAGAAATCCTGCACAGAAAATGTTTAGGGCCTCAAATAAATGTCTGTGTGCATCTATGAGTTTTTGTTTGATATAGCATAAACGAATAATGCCTTTTTTTTCTATATCTAAAGATGATAAAGCATCACATTCTTCTTTCAATGCAGAAAAAAGGTAAAAGAAGGTTTCCATATCACAATTAAAATTACCATCGATAGAAGCCCTGAGAGCATCTTCTTTATATTTTTCAAACTTATTTTCAGGTCGATGGAAGGCATCGCAGACCATTGGCATCACTGCCTCATCAGAACCATGATAAGTTTCATCTTGCGCTCGCTTCAGAGTGGCTAGTATTGGTTCTGCCAAACCTCTTAATTGATCCAGATCATTTGTATCCAAAGAAGCTGCAGGAAGAGTGAGCACACCTCTATACGGATCCAGAAGT
>MPNG01000050.1 GCA_002238905.1 Alphaproteobacteria bacterium bin98
TTCGTGAGGAAGATGATAAGGTGAGAGACCATCAGGAAGAGATGTGGGATGCTTTTGGTCGATCTGTCCCTGAGATGGATGTGCAAGGTGCAAGAGAGGCTTTGTCAGGTTTTCCGTCTCAACAAGTTATAGATACGTATGTTTATCTGGGTAAGCAAAATCGTGAGGATATGATAGAAAATATTATTATTCGTTATACTAAAGAAAAGGGTTGCGAAAGGTTTCATTCATTACTAAAAGGTATTGTTGTAGAGAGTGATGCAGAAGGTGAGGGATTGTGTCCTGATACATATGATGCCTCATCAATGCATGGTGCGTTTGTGCCGGAGTGGGGTCAACCTATGCAGAGTGGTGTGATGATGCCTCCGGGATGTGTGTATCAATATCCACCACAGCACCAGTATCCACCTATGCAGAGTGGTGTGATGATGCCTCCGGGATGTGTGTATCAATATCCACCACAGTTTCAACATCCACATCCAATGCATGGTGCGTTTGTGCCGGAGTGGGGTCAACCTATGCAGAATGGTGTGATGATGCCTCCGGGATGTGTGTATCAATATCCACCACAGTTTCAACATCCACATCCAATGCATGGTGGGCTGATGCCGCAGTGTCTTCCAGTTGGCTTTATGCGTTGACAGAGTGTACCAGTATTGAGAATTATGGGGGGCCTATGAAAAGTTCCGACACACATTGAAAGCATCAAGTGCGCAACAGAAGAGCTCTAGAGCGATTCCTGAGGAAGGCGAGAATAGTTATAGCCGAATGTGGAAGGTTGTTATGTCTGTGAATAAATTTTATGGAAAAAAACAACACATTGGATATCTTTTTGACCATATTTTTCCTGAGGGTGATGATCCAAATGCAAGATAGAATCTACCTTATAAACTGAATGAATTGATTGAAATTTTATGCCGCATAAGTGAGAGATGCGGGGTTTTGAATATCAATTTTTCAGCATGTGGGTGAGCAATACAGTAGAAAAATTTTAGCAAAATCTGTACATTAAACTTTGTGGTGAAATTGCAGGTCTTATGTAGTTATTATGAAGAGAGTTGCGGTTGTTTTCTTCTCAAGTTTCTGAAGTTTTTAAAAATATCCTATTTAATTTAAAGGACAATGATTAGTTTCATGATAAGATTTTATAGTCAAAGGATATGGATGATTAATATTATTATATTTTCACTATTTATGTGTATTTTAAATACAAATGCTGCAGAGGCTGAGGTGTGGGCGATCCCTGATTGGTTGCAAGTTGACGCCACCAAAAGATACTGCTTCGCTCTGCAATCTAATCTCGCACAGTATGATGTTGCAGTCAAAAAATCGGTTATGTTGCAAGTATGCCATGAATTATCCGAGCAATTGCAGAATGTCAGCTCAAACACACGCTTATTCTTATTCTTGCTGAAAAGAGATATTGGCATTATCCTATATACCTTGTATACAGAAAGCTTGAAGCATCCCGATAGACTAGCGCAAACTTTTTGTGATGAGGATGCGAAAGTGGGTGCAGGCGATGCGATTCGCGATGCTTTTGGCCGATGTGTGCCTCCGTTTCAGCGTGGTGATATTACAGCAATTCTGAAGAGTGTTCCTAGAATGCCTGGTCGCTCTAAAACCGTGAACGGTATGAAGAGGCGTTATGAAAACAAAGAAGGTTCTGAAAGATTTTCGCCATTACTCACACGTCTTTTGTGCAAACAAGGTAAGATTGCCAAACTGAATCCTGACTCTCAATACCCTGAATCTGCGTTACCTAGGCAGAGTGATGTGATCTCTACAGAATCTGCCTCTCAAGACTCGCAATCTGATGCAAGTGTTGTCTCTTCTTCATCGGGTGAGCAGAGTGATGTGATCTCTACAGAATCTGCCTCTCAAGACTCGCAACCTGATGCAAGTGTTGTCTCTTCTTCATCGGGTGAGGAGGACCTTTGCTTTACGCGAAAATCCGTTCAAGAAAACTATGAAATTCTGCAATCTAATCTCGCAAAGCGCTTTGTTACAGTCGAAAACTCGTTTATGTTGCGAGTATTCTGTTCATTGCTTGAATCCGATTACAGGTGGTTTGAAGGAACTTTTGTGCACGCAGCCACTCCTGAGCAAGCAGTGATCTTGGAGCAATCAGACACCCTTGTTAAAATAGATATTGATGCTATCCTGCATACCCTGAGCCAAGAGAGCTCAAGTGATGCTACTCAACTAGATCAAATTTTTCGTGCTGAGGATGCTAAGGTGTGTAAAGACGATATGATGATCTTTGATGCTCTTGACCGATGTGTTCCTAAGGTGGACCTTGATGATATTGACGAAATTGTGAGTTTCTTTCCGCAGGTGCGTGAGCAATTTGACGCCGTATGCGATATTAGGGGGCGTTATGAACGAGCAGATTCACAAAGGTTTTCGTCAGCACTAGAACATCTTTGTTGGAAAAAATATAATGTTCTAAAGCCGCACTCTGAGATATGCAATATCCCAGACGAGGATTGCGCTTTTGTACAGCAATTTGCGTATCACTTTCAACAACTGTCTCTACATCCAATGCATTGTGATTTTGTGTATCCCGATCCATATATGCAAAATATGCAGAGTTATGTGATGGATCCGGCATGTGCGTGTCAATCTTTACAACAGTGTCAATATTCAAACTCTCAACACTCGCAACCTGATGCAAGTGTTGTGCCTTCTGCCTCCTCTCAAGACTCGCATCCTGAGACATACGATTCATCATCAATGCATGATGATTGTGAGTTGTTCGATTCATCTAGGCCAAATGTTGTGATGGATCCGGAATTGGCGTCTCAATGCCCAGTGGTTGTGATGGATCCGTCATGTGCGTATCAATATTCACAACAGTTTCAATATTCAAATCCAATGAATGGTGTGTATGTTCCGTATTGTTTTTCACCTATACAGAGTGCTGTGATGGATCCGGAAGTGGCGTCTCAATCACAAGCTGTAGCTCTAGATCCAAAACACCTTCTAGCCTATGTGTGGAGAGGTATGACTCCAAACCTTGATTTGGGTGAACCTGACTACGTGGCTTATGCTTATGCCAGAAAAAAAGTGGATATTGAAGAGGAGCTGCCAAAGATGCTTGATCGTATTGTCTGTATGGTGAAGAAGAGACGCAGGAACACAAGAGTAGCTTGTCTGGAGAACTGTCTGGTGCGCCTTGATCAAATAAAGTGGTTTATTAACAATGGTCCTATAAGTGATCCTCAGAAAGCCATGCTTTTTGCATGGGCGTTTGCTATGGAGCGTCAAGGTAATGCAGCGTTTTCTATATTAGGGTTTTTCAGAATTCATCAAAAGATCCACTATCTTTGGATATCATGTCGGCTCCAGATTGCGAATTGGCTTTATGCGTTGACAGAGTGTACCAATATTCAGGCTTATGGGAAGCCTATGAGAAGTGCCAACACATATCTGAAGCATCAAGTAGCGCAACAGAATAGCTCTACAGCGATTCCTGAGGAAGGCGAGAGTAGTTATAACCAAAGGTGGAGGTCTGTTATGTCTGTGAATAAATTTTATGGGAAAAAAAAATACATTGGCTATCTTTTCGACCATATTTTTCCTGAGGGTGATCATCCAAATGCAAGATAGAATCTACCTTATAAACTGAATGAATTGATTGAAATTTTATGACGCATAAGTGATATGTGCGGGATTTCCAATCTAATTCTTTCATTCATTGGATACTATGACCTGAGGGGGAGCATTTTATTAAGAAGTTTGGGACTTCTTCAATGTGTAGTTTGACACTAATTATGGTCAGAGATTCTTGAAGAAGGCGCTAAAAAATCTGCGCAAGTATTCAGCAGTATTTACTTCCCATGATACTTTGTCGCAATATGCGATAGTCACGACAGAAACAGGATTTTCAAAACCTTTCTTTTTTAGTATGATAAAACCTTTTTTGTGTGTTTGAAATAACTGGAAAAATGTATCACAAGTTGAGGTTATTTTCTTGTTAAGTTGATGAAGTGTTTGAAAATATACTTTTTTAATTTAAAGAAAAATGATTAATTGCATGATAATCTTTTATAGTTCAAGGATATTTATGATTAATATTATTATATTTTCACTATTTATGTGTATTTTCAATACAGATGCGGCTGAGGGTTTTGTGTGGTTTACAGTCGAATCCGTTGTAAGAAAATGTGGAATTTTGCAATCTAATCTCGCACCCTATGAGATTACATGCGCAAATTCGGTTGTGTTGAAAGTATGTGATGAATTATCCCAACCCGACTTCTTTCAGAATGAAACACCCGTGATGCAAGCAGATATTGAAATTATCCTGCATACCCTGTGTCAAAAGAGCGAAATAAAGTCTGATGAACTAGCTCACACTTTTCGTTATGAGGGTGGTAAGTTGAGTGATCGCAAAGTAAATGCACTCTCTGCTTTTGGTCAATGTGTACCTAAGTTTGATGATAAGGATATTGAAGAAATTTTGAATTGTTTTCCGAATAGGAGCGAGCGACTTGGCGTCACAGACGGTATTGCGGCTCGTTATAAAAAACAAGGTTTAAAAAGGTTTTCGTCTGCACTAAAGTATGCTGTGTGGAAGATAGCACCTATAGATCCAGACTGCCAAGCAGGGCGTATTGCGTGGTTGGAAGGTGAATCCGCTAAAAGACACTATGTGAATCTGGAATCTAATCTTGCAAATGAGCATGTTAACGTCGAAGATTCGACTATGTTGCAAGTATGCCGTGCATTATCCCAACCCGATATCTATCAGCAGACGGATATCTGGTTGCAAACAGATATTGAGGTTATTCTGTATCTCTGCTCCCAAGCGAGTTTAAGCAATCCTTCTCAACTAGCTCAAACTTTTTGTGAAGAGGATCAGAAGGTGAGTGAAAAAACGGCAACTATCTTTGGTGCTTTTGGCCGCTGTGTTCCTGATATTGATTCTCATGATATTAGAAAAATTTTGGATTGTTTGCCGAATGTGTACTCGCGCTCTGGATTCATTGACGATACTAAGCATCGTTATAAAAGACAAGCTTCAAAAAGGTTTTCGCCATCACTAAAATATATTTTGTGTAATTGGAAGAAGCCTCCAAAATCTGATGATCAATATCCACAACCGTTGCAACAGTGTCCTCCCCTTATAAAGAGTGATCTGATGTCTTCGAAATCTGACGCTCAAGATCCGGAGGTGGCGTATAAAGACTCGCAACCTGATGTAGGTGCTGTATCTTCTGTATTGGGTAAGGAGCGTCCTTGGTTTGAAGTAAAATCCGTTCAAGAAAACTATACAGCTCTGCGAGTGCATCTTGAAGGGAAGGGTGTTACAGTTAAAAATTCGAGTATGTTGAACATATGCTCTGTATTCTCCGAATACGATTGCTCGCAGGATATACACTTCTTTGTCAAAACAGATATTAAGACAATCCTATATCTTTTGAGCAAAGCGAGCTCAAGCAAGCCTGAAGAATTGGCTCAAACTTTTCGTGAGGAAGATGATAAGGTGAGAGACCATCAGGAAGAGATGTGGGATG
>MPNG01000051.1 GCA_002238905.1 Alphaproteobacteria bacterium bin98
CCCCTTTCCCTTATATAAAGAAATGATTATCAAAACCATCAATGATATGCTAGCACACTTTGGCATTATTTCATGGATGTTTTTCAACCACACCTCACCGCCAGAATCCATAGCAAAAATACACATTTTCACAAACAATGATTGTTGCAAACAAATCTTGTTTTTAGAACATTAAGCTTCCTGCGTTATTTTTCTTTTTAATAGCCCTCATTCTGCAAAAAACTCACTATGCTCAAAGAAAACCTTGAGAGGAAAAAAATAATGCCACACCTCTGAGAATGACAATATTCAAATGGGTCACATCCTTGATATATTTCCAAAATGGCTCAGATCTATTGCAGAAATTCCTTATGAGAAGGGGCCCTTGCCTTCTGCGTCCCAAAGTGTCTTCTGCTGGTCCCGCAGAGCCAACATCGTGTGGCGCTCATCTGCAGTGGCACGTGAGCTACACACAGCAGGAGCGTACGGTGATGTCCAGCACTTAGTGGGAGGTGCGCCTTTGATGTCATCAGCGAAAGCTTTAAAACATAGGAAGAGCGGGCGAGGTGTGCGATCTTCTGGCTCAGCTGAATACACATTTTGCGTCTGTAATAAAATTAGCACAAATAGGATAATTATATTTTTCACACCCTGTTTTAGCACCCCCCTCAACAAATAAGCAATGCAAAGTAAGGAGCACGATTGGTGGCAATATCTCTAGGGGCGGAATCAGCTATCGCCAAATATAGCAGCAGAATAGTATGAAAAAGCTATGGTTACAGCAATCACGACTGTAGAAACCACACCTGTACAAATCACGCATGCAGCGCCTACAATACAGCGCTTTCTTGATTCTTCCATTAGTTCCGTCAAACCTTCTTGCTCAGCACAAGGTGGCTCTGATTGAACAACTTTTGCCAATCTTGATGCTTCCATTAGTGCCGCAAAACCTTCTTGCTCAGCATAAGAAGGTATAGAAGACCCTACTCCCTCATCACATGCATACACACTTTGCGTCTGTAATAAAATCAATACAAATAGGATCATTATATTTTTCATATTCAACCTCCAATGATAAATAACATATTGATTACAGCATATTTTTTTCAACCCACAATCAAGAAACAGTGATGCCAAATTTTAACAAAAATTGCAATAAAATATCTCTATCGCTTTGCAAAGGGAGTCCACCTATAATAACCGCAGCAACATCACGGTCATGTTAACAGGTTGGTCAATCAAACAATTTTTTGACTGAGCCTTTAATCTTGTGCAGAAATAGTCAAGTATTGCCCTCTTTCTTTGAAAATATTTACAACAATTTTTATACTGATTTCGCAGATCAAAGCTCTCTCTCTTGAGCATTAGTATAAGGAATTCTTTTGAGTACAACCCGACAATGTTTGATAACCATAAGAAAGAGCTTTCTTTTCTACTATTTTCGCGCGATCAATAAGCGCGCCAACAGAGCGAATATAACGATAAAAACCATGGTGCGTTTCTGCCAGCATAATACGTGTTTGACGCAACTGACGCACAAACAATTTAAACAATGTATCATCAATTTGAACAGAGCGAATATGCTGAACAGAATCCTCAACTAATGTTAAAACCTCTTCCACCCACCGCATCACAAGATCAAACGCCAGAACCTCCACAATCTCATGGTGAGGCATCACCTCATCGTAAGCGAATGCATTAATAGTCATAAACTTTAATACCGGAACACGGCTATGATGTACAATGGATTTTTCATTATCATCCAACGCCACACCTTGCTTAATCTTTGCTTCAATGGATGAGCACACTGCGTAAAGTTTGGAATACAAAGATTCTTCTATATCCACAGTTTGTTTGTTAAGAGTTAAGCAGCGATCATCGCTACAGCGATAAACAGGCAAAGATCCTCCACGCATAAAACGCCTAATCCAGTCCTGTGATTGGCATAACGAGGGAAAATGAAGGGTTTTTCCTTGCGCATCTCGCACAATTGTTCCCGTAATAGATAAAAAAACTTCTTTCCACATAGGGTCATCATTAAAGAGACCACTTGCTTTTAACGCATCCCACACAACATTCATTTTATGAGAAACTATGTGCTCAAATCTTTTATCTGGCTGCTGCGCCACCGATGCTTGTCCTGCAGACGTAGCGCACCCTTGACGCGCGTGTGCCCAATCGTCAAATCTTCCTATACCAAGACCTTTTGTGCTGCAATAAATCTGCTTTGATGCATCAGTTTTTGGCCACATTCCTCCCACAAGAGCTGCTGCTTTTTCACACGACTGAATGCTTAAACTATTAATGCGCATCATTTGCGCATGCACAATATCCAACACTGATTTAAGCTGAGGTGTAACGGTTTGCAACGCCAATCCAAACGCATAGCTTGCGGCATTTCCTGCGATACTTTTCATAGCCTGCACCAACTCAGGAGCACGCACGAAACTCATGCCTCCCGTAAACAAATCTATGCCAGAACAGCCCATCTCAACGCTGGGTGGCTCAAAATGCGCAAGGTTTTTATGCACACTTTGAGCGCGCACAGACACGGATCCTCCAGTAAAAAGTCCCGCGCATTGATCCTGATACACACCACCGGTCGTGACATTTGCACGAAGCGAAAGCGCGTTCATCACCTGATTCGCAGTCTTATTCCATTGCGCGCAAAGGGCGCTTGCTAGACAAACGCTAAGCACCCAAATCATACACCGCTCCTCGCACACGACGCGTCAATTCCATCAAACTCATAGCACTTTGCCCAATCGGCATAAATCGATGACTTTCTAAAGACAGTACAAAAAACGCTGGAAAAACAGAAACTTTCAATGCACGGATCACTTCCTCATTATCCATAACGCCATTCCATAACTCTCCCTCCCCAAACATCAACACCTTCCACTGACTCTCGTGCTCAAACTGCTCAATAACACCACGCATCACCTGACTCGACTCCTCATTATCCACACACACAACCAACGCATACCGGCCACGCAAAGCAGTCAGTGCATATTCCGCATCTCTAGATCGCCTCTTTTGTAGAGAGTGATGAGCTAAGTGCATAGACGGTAATTCTACATCAGGATTAAGCGAAGGGTACGACCAGACTATTTTTTCCCACATGCGCGCAAATTGCGTACTTTTGCGCATATGCATGTTTTGTAGCTTCATGTAACTCAGAACATGATGAACTGTTGGATTCGTGTACGCGTAATTAAACGACTCCTCTAACAAAGAGCGCATTTTTTTTGGAGTGACAAAATATTTTTCTCCACGCACGACGATCGCTTCATAACCATGAAACCCTCTATAGCATCCTGAGTAAAAGCCCCCTTTTGCTTCAACGCTAATCAGAGCGCAAACGCTTAACAGATGAGACCACTTTTTGTTTGATATCTTCATAATTTATCCCTTTAGCATGAACAGAAAACGCGCGTTTTAGGCGCTCTTCATCAATATCTGAAAAATCAACTTTTTCTAACTCCCCCTCCACCAACAAGCCTGCGCAATCGGCATGAGAAGCTGTTCCCCACCCTCTACCTAACTGCGCTCTTGCATGCGTATGCAATTCTTTTATCAGTGCGTTAGGAAAACAACAAAACAGTTTTTGTGTACGCATATCCATGCCCACCAAATAATCTGATATGCGCTTACCCACATACACGCATCGCCCCTCATGACGCATGCGCGCCAACTGCCTTTCTTCTTGAGAACAACCACAGCCAAACCAGCGTCCCCAGCCATCCATTTCTTTACAACAATCTCTAAACTGCGCCATGTCCACATGGCAACGCATCGCAGACCCACCAAACACTCTTATGGTTTTTGCATCCACCTGAGCATGACGCGCTCCATCTGCTGCACCTTGAAGAAGCGCAAGCGCTTGAGGCATTTTCTTGTTGGGTGGCTCTTTCATTCCCGATCCAGCCTGTACCATAAAAGAAGGCATAGGCACTACACTACTCACCTCCTCATCACACAGGTAGTGCCATTCCCAAATACGGCACAAACCATCCTCCTCTTGCACACATGTTCGCCTCACATTTTGGCATCCCTTTTTTTCTAAATCTTGGCAGGTGTTATCCTGCAATATAGCGTAAGTAAAATCCTCTCCGTCATCAACACACCGAGATCTAAGACATATGTAACGCCTATCTTTTTCATACACAGAACATGTATCCTCCCAGACACGGTCGCTTTGCTCTTCTTGCACAATATGAGGAGTCGTACGCAGCTCACGAAAAGGACAATTCACTCTCTCAGGAAACCAGACATCTTGTCCTATGTGTTTATGCGGCTTTGCTGTCGACCAACTGTCGCATGGATAAATAAAGCACGCCGAATTACCTGAGCACCAAGGACACCCTTTGCAGCGGTAGCGACTGACCACACGTTCTTGAAACACACGGTTTTTGTATTTTTTACAACATCCAAAAAAAAGATAAGTTTTTCTGCATGTGTAGCGCTTTTTCTTTATGGAAAATTTATGAAAATACGCTCCTTTCTCCAACGATTCGCGAGCATTATTGCTATCAGATCGTGTGATGCTATCTGTTAATTCCACGTGAGGAAATTCACGCCCAGCATCCGGGTATACCCTTCCTTCATAGGCAGGAAGCAACGCAACGACAAGAAACCCTAACATGATTTGTTTCCTCGCATCATAATAAGCGCATCGTCTCCCACATAAACCCGCTTATCACTAATAATAGCAGGAACAAATTTTACACCATATCTCTCAAAAACTCCTGGCTCTACATACACAAGAGCACCCGTTTCTTTATGGATATTCAAAAGCATGTTGAGAGATGAATACTCACCACACCACAATCCGGCAATACAAACAGGCGCTTCGTTTTGGCGCGCATATCGCGCACAAAGCATAGACTCCCTTAAAGGCATACTGCTTGATATACACACACAAAGAACGCGCGCATGCGCGCACACAAAAATATGGAAGAAAAAAATAACAGTCCACTTACTAACCATGACCCACCTTTCCGCATATGAGGCATCATCGATATTTATTAAGATTACTCTATCACACACCATCATCATTCGCAAATACAGAACCGTATTTGCTACAGCAAAACAGCCTCTCTAGAGAATTCACCTCTCAGGATGGAGGATAGACGGTTTCTTCAGAGAAAGGATTCATTGTTCAAAAGCTAATCATTCGCATAGAAAGTGAATGTGGTAGTCAAATGACAGGTTTCAGCGCCGGTGGTGCTGCCGCCGCATTCGCCGTGAGTCGTAACAATCAAAGATTCATCATTTTCGGATGACGCTTTGAAGATATCTCCATCACTATGGCCTAAAGGCTCTCCAGATACTCAAGTTTGA